>JBFGUI010000153.1:0-9387 GCA_041565695.1 Kiloniellaceae bacterium | reverse complement strand
GCCTTCGCGGTCTATACGGTGAACGGGGTGCGCGCCGGCCGGCGGCTGCTCGACAAGGGCGTCGACTGCCTGATCACCGACCGGCCGGACCTGCTGATTTCCGCGCTGAGCGGATAGCAGCTCAGTCGTCGGGGCGCGACATGCGTCCGGGCGCGGGAATGCCGATGATGTTGTAGCCACCGTCGACGTAGTGCACCTCGCCGGTGACGCCGCGCGACAGGTCGGAGGCGAGGTAGAGTCCGGCGGAGCCGACCTCTTCCAGCAGCACGTTGCGTTTCAGCGGCGCGTGGTCGCGGTTCCAGCCGAATACGAAGCGCGCATCGCCGATGGCCGAGCCGGCCAGGGTGCGCATCGGCCCGGCGGAGATGGCGTTGACGCGGATGCCCTTGTCGCCGATGTCGGCGGCAAGATAGCGCACGCTGGCTTCCAGCGCCGCCTTGGCCACGCCCATGACGTTGTAGTTCGGTGTCACCCGTTCAGCACCGAGATAGGTCAGCGTGATCAGGCTGCCGCCGTCCGGCATGAGGGCCGCGGCCTCGCGCGCCACGGCGGTAAAGGAATAGCAGGAGATCGCCAGCGTACGCCGAAAGTTGGCCCGGGTGGTATTGAGGTAGCGGCCCTTCAGCTCTTCCTTGTCGGAATGGGCGATGGCGTGGACCACGAAGTCGATGCTCTGCCAGGTCTTGCCCAGCTCGGCGAAGACGCCGGCGACCTCGGCTTCCTGTTCGACGTCGCAGGGCAGCACGAGGTTGGAGCCGACCGAGGCCGCCAGCGGGCGCACGCGCCGCTCGAAGGCCGAACCCTGGTAGGTGAAGGCGAGTTCCGCCCCGTGGGCGTGAAGGGCCCGGGCAATGCCCCAGGCGATGGAGTGGTCGTTGGCCACCCCCATGATTAGGCCGCGTTTCCCGGCCATCAAGCCAGCCATCTAGAGAACCTGCCCTCTATGCTTCGAATCGCTTGAAGGCGAGGCTGGCGTTGGTGCCGCCGAAGCCGAAGCTGTTCGACATGACGCAATTGAGTTGAACGTCTTCCTGCAGCTCGCGGATGATCGGCATGCCCTCGGCCTCGGGGTCGAGGTTCTCGATGTTCGCGGAAGCGGCGACGAAACTGTTGTCCATCATCAGCAGGGAGTAGATCGCCTCGTGGACGCCTGTGGCTCCCTGGGAATGGCCGGTCAGTGACTTGGTGGAGGACACCCGCGGCATGTCGGCGCCGAAGGCCTCGCGGATCGCTTTCAGCTCGGTGATGTCGCCCACCGGCGTCGAGGTGCCGTGGGCATTGATGTAGTCGACCGGCGTGTTGCCGAGGCTCTGCATGGCCAGGCGCATGCAGCGCACCGCGCCTTCACCGGAAGGCGCCACCATGTCGGCGCCGTCGGAGGTCGCGGCGTAGGCGGCCACTTCGCCATAGATCTTGGCGCCGCGCGCCCGGGCGTGCTCCAGCTCTTCCAGCACCACCACGCCGCCGCCGCCGGAGATCACGAAGCCGTCGCGGTCGCGGTCGTAGGCGCGGCTGGCGCGGGTCGGCGTGTCGTTGTAGTTGCTGGACAGGGCGCCCATGGCATCGAACAGCACGGTCAGGGTCCAGTGCAGCTCCTCGCCGCCGCCGGCGAAGACGATGTCCTGCTTGCCGGCCTGGATCAGCTCGGTGCCGTTGCCCACACAGTGCGCCGAGGTCGAGCAGGCCGAGGAAATGGAATAGCTGTGACCCTTGATCTTGAAGGCCGTGGCGAGGTTCGCCGAGTTGGTCGAGGACATGCAGCGCGGCACCATGTAGGGGCCGACGCGCTTCGGCCCCTTCTCGCGCGCCAGGTCGGCGGCCAGCACCTGGTTGGAGGTCGAAGGACCGCCGGAGCCCATGACCAGGCCGCTGCGCTCGTTGGAGACCTCGGCCTCGGTCAGGCCGGCATCGGCGATGGCTTCCCGCATCGCGACATAGTTGTAGGCCGAGCCGTCGCCCATGAAGCGCCGGACCTTGCGGTCGACGTGCGCGTCCAGATCGATCTTCAGAGACCCGTGGACGTGGCTGCGAAAGCCCATCTCGGCATAGGTATCACAGAAGTCGATACCCGATCGCCCGGCCCTCAAGGCATCGATCACCTCGGCCTTGTTGTTGCCGATGCTGGAGACGATGCCTATTCCGGTGACAACGACTCGGCGCATAGAAACCTGTCCGTCCTGCGGCTGTTGTACTGCTCAGAGACCCCGTTTGCCTGGGCGCGCCGCGCCCGCCTCAGGCGGTCTGCGGTTCGCGCTTGAAAAGGCCGACCTTCAGGTCCTTGGCCTCGTAGATCGGCTTGCCGTCGGCCTTCATGATGCCGTCGGCGATGCCGAGCACCAGCTTGCCCATGCGCACGCGCTTCAGGTCCAGATGGTAGCTGACCATCTTGACGGTCGGCGTCACCATGTCGCTGAACTTAACCTCGCCGACCCCCAGCGCGCGCCCGCGTCCCGGCGCGCCGAGCCAGCCGAGGAAGAAGCCGACCAGCTGCCAGAGGGAGTCGAGGCCGAGGCAGCCCGGCATCACCGGGTCGCCCTCGAAATGGCATTCGAAGAACCAGAGATCCGGCTTGATGTCCATTTCGGCCACGATGTGGCCCTTGCCGTGCTCACCGCCGTCCTCGGTGATCTCGGTAATGCGGTCGAACATCAGCATCGGGGGGAGTGGCAGCTGCGCGTTCCCAGGACCAAAGAGCTTTCCGTGCGCGCACTTCAGCAGATCCTCGTAGGGGAAACTGTTCTTTCGCTCGGTCAATAGATCCACCCGGTCCTGCCCTCGTTCTCTGCGTTCACCGTCCAGTATGCGGCCCGGTTTACTAAAAAACTGCTGCAGCATTCATCCGGCAAAACCCACAACCTACATAGGTTGCCGGCCTGAATCCTGCCACGACAAAAAGCGTTGCCGTGCAAACACCCCTGGCGCCCAGAGGGGTTCCGGCCAACGCCTCGCGGACTATAGCATAGTAGATGGGCTGTCAAACAGGTTCGCGCGGCCGGCCGCGCGGCGCCGGCGGCCCCGGCGCGGCCGGCGGAAATCCGCGGGCTGGGCCGGCGCCGATGGTTAACGCGCCAGAGCCCGCGGCGCTGCGCGAAGGATTCTTAAATCCGTTCCAAAGAAATTGACATCAAACTGTTTTTGCCACTTTAATTCAGGCAGCTGGGAACCACATGATGGGAAGACATGAGCAAAGATCGTCCATACAGCGCGCTCGTACAGCGCCTCAAGTCGGCCGGACTGCGGCCGACCCGTCAGCGTCTCGCGCTGGCGAAGCTGCTGTTTGAGGCGCCGGGCGGTTGCGACCGCCACATTACGGCCGAGCAGCTCCACGCCGAGGCCGTGGCCGATAACGTGCGGGTTTCGCTCGCCACCATCTACAACAGCCTGCATCAGTTCACCGAGGCCGGGCTGCTGCGCGAGGTGGTCGTGGAGTCCGGGCGGTCCTACTTCGACACCAACGTCAGCGACCACCACCACTTCTACTACGAGGACAGCGGTCGCCTGCAGGACATCCCGGGCGAGCTGGTGCAGCTCGAAAGCCTGTCGACGCCGCCGGACGGCGCCCGGGTCGCGCGCGTCGACGTCATCATCAGGCTGAACGAAGCGGGCGAATAACGCCTTCCCGTTTGCGCCCTTAAAATCCTCATTGGAACCATTCTAATCTGTTGACAGGCTTTGGCCGGGGGTCTATTTAGTCTTCCGTGAAGGGGCGTCCCTCGAACGGCCGCAGGGCCGGCGGGCGGACCACAAGCCCCGCAGCCGAAACAAATCTCACCTACAGGAGAGACAAAGCCATGTCGCTGAAGAACACGAAGACCGAAGCCAACCTGAAGGAAGCCTTCGCCGGCGAGAGCCAGGCCAACCGCCGCTACCTCTACTTCGCCCAGAAGGCCGACATCGAGGGCTTCAACGACGTCGCCGCGGTCTTCCGTTCCACCGCGGAAGGCGAGACCGGCCACGCCCATGGCCACCTGCAGTACCTCGAAGAGGTTGGCGACCCCGCCACCGGCGAGCCGATCGGCGACACCGTGCTGAACCTGAAGTCCGCCATCGCCGGTGAGACCCACGAGTACACCGACATGTACCCGGGCATGGCCCGCACGGCGCGCGAAGAGGGCTTCGACGAGATCGCCGACTGGTTCGAGACCCTGGCGAAGGCCGAGAAGAGCCACGCCGGCCGCTTCCAGAAGGCCCTCGACACGATGGCTTGATCCGGATGCGGGGCTGGTGGCCGCGCCCGCCGGCCGGCGCGCGGCCTTTCGGCTCCCGATCCGGGTTTCTCATGTAAGTGCAGGACTGAAGCGGCGGTCCGCCGCGGCCCGTCCGGCCGGCCGGCACGGCCGCTGCTTCAGCCCCTGCAGCTTGCACATCCATTCATACAGGTCGTTTCGTGAGGGCTTCGGCCGGCGCCGCCGGCGATACGGCTGTTCCGCTGCGGCAGTCCGCTGCCGCGCAAGAGCCGGCGTAATAGCGGCGAGCGACCACTGCGAGGGGAATCAATGAGCGAAGGCGGTTTGAATGCGCCCGTGCGCCATCCGATCGACTGGAACGATCCGGACTTCTACGACTGGGACAAGCTGAATGCCGAGGTCGAGCGCGTCTTCGACATCTGCCACGGCTGCCGGCGCTGCTTTAACCTCTGCGACTCCTTCCCGCGCCTTTTCGACCTGATCGACGAGTCGGAGACCGGCGAGCTCGATTCCGTCGACAAGGCCGACTACAAGCCGGTGGTCGACGCCTGCACGCTCTGCGACATGTGCTTCATGGTGAGCTGCCCCTACGTGCCGCCCCATGAGTTCAACATCGATTTCCCGCACCTCATGCTGCGCTACCGCGCGGCCGAGCGCAAACGCGGCCACACCGACTTCCGCGTCGAGCAGCTCACCAAGACCGACCGCAACGGCAAGCTGGCGAGCATGGCCCCGGGCCTGGTCAACTGGGCCGGCGACACCAAGAACAAGCTGACCCGCCCGATCATGGAAAAGGTCGCCGACGTGCACCGCGAGGCCGACCTGCCCAAGTTCCACGGCAAGACCTTCGCCCTCAAGGCCAAGGAAGACCCGCTGCAGGTCAACGCCGAGGCACCGGCCAAGGGCCGCAAGGTCGCCTTCTACGCGACCTGCTTCGTCAACTACAACAACCCCGGCATCGGCGAGGCGGCCCGTGCCGTGCTGGCCAGGAACGGCGTCGAGACCGAGGTGGTCTATCCCTCCTGCTGCGGCATGCCGCAGCTCGAGCAGGGCGACATCGAGAAGGTCGCCGAATCGGCGAAGCGTGTCTCCACCGAGCTCTGCCAGTGGATCGACAAGGGCTATGACATCGTCGCGCTGACGCCGTCCTGCGCGCTGATGCTGAAGTTCGAATGGCCGCTGATCCTGCCGGACGACGAGAAGGTGAAGAAGCTCTCGCAGCACAGCTTCGACATCACCGAGTACGTGGTCGACATTGCCAAGAAGGAGGGCCTCGCCGAGGGCCTCGGCACGCTGGAGGGCGGCGTCGCCCTGCACATGGCCTGCCACGCGCGGGCCCAGAACATCGGCGCCAAGGCGGCGGAGATGCTGCGTCTCATGCCCGATGCCGACGTCAAGGTCATCGAGCGCTGCTCGGGCCACGGCGGCTCCTGGGGCGTGCTGAAGGAGAACTTCGACGTCGCCATCAAGGTCGGGCGCACCGCCGCCCGCCAGACCGCCCAGGCGGGCAAGGCCTACGTGGCCTCGGAATGCCCGCTGGCCGGACAGCACATCCTGCAGGGCATCGACCGCCTGCAGATGGAGAACAAGCCGGAGGTCGCGCGCAGCTACCATCCCATCGAGCTTTTCGCCAAGGCCTATGGCCTGGTCGATTAGCGCCGGCTGTGCGGCGATGGGACCGGCAGCCCAGCGCCGGCGGCCTCGCATCAACGGGAGAAGAACGAGATGAGCACCGAGCTAGCCATGAAACGAGAGATCAACCGCGACGACATCCTGCCGATGACGACCTACGCGGCCGAGCGCCGTGAGCTGCGCCGCGACCTCGTCGCCAGGAAGAAGTTCCGGCGCCAGGACATCGGCCCGGTCTGCACCTTCTACTTCGAGAACTACGAGACCATGTGGGCCCAGGTCCACGAGATGCTCTACATCGAAAAGGGCGGCGAGGAGCAGATCGAGGACGAGCTCAGGGCCTATAACCCGCTGATCCCGCAGGGCCGCGAGCTGATCGCCACGGTGATGTTCGAGATCGACGACGCGCAGCGCCGCAAGACCTTCCTCTCGAAGCTCGGCGGCATCGAGGAGACCGCCTTCTTCGAGATCGACGGCGAGCGCATCGTCGGCAAGCCGGAAGCGGACGTCGACCGCACCACGGCCGACGGCAAGGCCTCTTCGGTGCAGTTCATCCACTTCCCCTTCACCGAAGCCCAGGTGGCCAGGTTCAAGCAGGCGGGGACCCGCGTGGTGCTCGGCTTCGACCACCCGGCCTACAGCCACATGACCATCCTCCCCGAGGACGTGCGCAACGCCCTGGCCCAGGACTTCGACTGAGGCGTTTCTTAGGGGAAATCCCCTCACCCTCCCGCTTTGCGGGTCCCTCCCTCTCCCCGCCGGGGAGAGGGTTGCGCAGCCTTGGCGAGTGCAGCGAGCCTAGGCGCAGCTGGGTGAGGGGTCAGTTCACCGCCTCGCCGGGATAGAGGCCGTAGAAGGCGTCGCGCTCCAGCCAGCCGGTGAAGCTCGCCACCGTCACCTCGCACCAGTCGACCTGGCAGCGCCGCAGCACCCCGACCACGCCGGCATCCTCCAGGGCCACCCCCGGGGCGGCGGGCTACGCCCGGCGGCGCAGGATGTGGCGCTTGCCGGTGACCAGGATGCCGCGCTGGCCCTGGACCATCGACTGGTGCACCCAGCCCTCGGTGCCCTGCCAGTCGCGGATGCGCCGCCAGGTGTCGAACTCGTCGATGATCTCCACCGGCAGGCCGCGGCGCCGATAGACCCAGTCGATCGGATAGCGCGTGCCGGGGCCGGTGCGCAGGTTGACCTCGTCGGCGCGCAGGGTGACGAAGCGCGGCAGGGGCAGGCCGGTGCGCCCGGGCGGCGCGGGGCGCGCCTCGGGATCTTCCGTCGCCGCGGCGGCCACCGCCGCGGGAGCCTCCTGGGCCCGGGCTGGGGCTGCGGCGGGCAGCGTCGCCGCCGGCGCCAGCAGGGCCGCCAGCGCCAGGACGGACAAGGCAAACGACGGTCTCGGGTACCTCGGCATGGCTTTCTCCTACCCGCGCCTTCGGCGCCGGGTCAAGATCGCCCCTTAAGACCCTGGGCGAGTGGCCTGTCCCCTGGACAAGTCCGCGCCCCGCCTGCTATGGCAGGGCGCAAATCGGGCGCCCTCCCGCGGGGCCTCCGGTCCCGGCCCCACGGCCTTCCCGGCCCGTACCTCGAGTTAGGAAGCAATGCCCCACAAGAAGGTCCGCGTTATCGTCACCCGCCGTCTGCCCGATGTCATCGAGACGCGGATGATGGAGCTCTTCGACTGTCACCTGAACATCGAGGACAGGCCGCTGAGCCAGGCGCAGCTCATCGAGGCGGTAAAGGAAGCGGACATCCTGGTGCCGACGGTGACCGACCGCATCGACGCGGCGGTGCTGTCCCAGGCCGGCCCGCAATTGAAACTGATCGCCTCCTTCGGCACCGGCGTCGATCACATCGACCTCAAGACGGCGCGCCAGCGCGGCATCACGGTGACCAACACGCCGGGCGTGCTGACCGAGGACACCGCCGACATGACCATGGCGCTGATCCTCTCGGTGCCGCGGCGCCTGGCCGAGGGCGAGCGCCTGGTGCGCAGCGGCGACTGGCAGGGCTGGGCGCCGACCGGCATGCTCGGCCACCGGGTCAACGGCAAGCGCCTCGGCATCATCGGCATGGGCCGCATCGGCAGCGCCGTGGCGCGCCGGGCCAAGGGCTTCGGCATGTCGATCCACTACCACAACCGGCGCCGCGTGCACCCCTCGGTGGAGGAGGAACTGGAGGCGACCTACTGGGAGAGCCTAGACCAGATGCTCTCGCGCATGGACATCATCTCCATCAACTGCCCGCACACGCCCGCCACTTTCCACCTGCTCTCGGCCCGGCGGCTCAAGCTGCTGCGCGAGGAGGCCTATATCGTCAACACCTCGCGCGGCGAGGTGGTCGACGAGAACGCCCTGACGCGCGCCCTGGAAGCCGGCGAGATCGCCGGGGCCGGCCTCGACGTCTTCGAGCACGAGCCGGCGATCAATCCCAAGCTGCTGCGCCTCGACAACGTGGTGCTGCTGCCGCACATGGGCTCGGCGACCATCGAGGGGCGCATCGCCATGGGCGAGAAGGTCATCATCTCCATCAAAACCTTCGTCGACGGCCATACGCCGCCGGACCGCGTGCTGGAGACCATGTTCTAGGGGCTTTTCCCGGCTGTTTCCCTGAGGCCTTCGCGTCGCGCCTCGAAAGGAGGTCGTTTCATGTTCGCCTCTCTTGCCACCCTGCAGGACACCCAGGCCGCGCGCGTCGCCGGCCTGCCCTTCGAGGTCCAGGACCCCGCCGGCGGCGCGGCGCTGGAGGCCTTGCGCCAGCGCAACGCCCTGCTCGATGCCCTGTTCTACGACGTCTCGGCGGTGACCCACGACGAGGCCCGCTCGATCAGCCCCTGGCTGGCGCAAGAGGGCGCCCTGCTCTACGTGCCGCCCAGCGGCCAGGGCGTGCTGAAGCTCTGCGCCTCGATCGATGCCCTGGCCCGGGCCGGCCGCGGCGCGGCGCCGGTGCGCGGTCTGGCGGTCGCCGGGGTCGGCAGCTCGGCACTGGGCTCGGCCGCCTTCGCGCGCAACGTGGCCGATGCGCTGGGCGCGCCGGTCGCCGCCGTGGTCTCCGGCTACGGCCTCGCCGATCTGGCCAGCGAGGCGCTGGGCGGCTGGTTTTTCTTCGGCCAGCTCAATCGCCTGCGCCACTTCGAGCAGCAGCTCGAAGAGCTGCTGGAGCACCACTCGCCGGTCGGCACCGTGCCGGCGCTCTACGGCGACCGCCGCGGCGACGACACCGCCCGCGTGCTGGCGCTGCTGCGCGACCCGCGCTTCGATCTGCAGCTGCTGACCGGGCATTCCAAGGGCAACCTGGTGCTTTCCGAGGCGCTCTACGCCCTCACCCGCTACGACGGCCCCGACCTGCCGATCGCCACCGACACGAAGATCGTCACCGTCAGCGCGGTGATCGCCATGCCGCCGGTCTTCACCGACATCGTCGACGTGATGGGCCAGTGGGACTGGTTCGGCGCCTTCAACTCGCGCGCCGGGATCCCGGTGGATGTGCGCGTGCCGCAGGCCTGGCACCACACCAACACCGAGCTGCCCTACCACCTGCCGGTAACCGAGACGTTTAAAGCGCTGCTGTAACCAAG
>JBFGUI010000152.1:0-9476 GCA_041565695.1 Kiloniellaceae bacterium | reverse complement strand
CTGATGCAAAACACCAACCCCTACTACCGCTCCAGCTACGTCATCGTCCACCGCCCCGACCTGGATCTCAAAGCCGGCCGGCTCGACGACCCGGCCTTCAAGGGCCTGCGCATCGGCATCCAGCCGCGCACACCCGTCGCCACGCCGATGATCAGGTCGCAGCGCTTGGCCGCCAGGGTCATGCGCACGAAGCCGACGGTCTGGGGAAACCAGGTGTACTCCAGGGGGACACCGAGCGCCTCGGCGATCAGTTCGGCGATCTTGTTCTCGAAGCCCTCGCCCCGGTCGTTGGAGTAGGGCAGGTTGCCGGGGTCGGCACAGACCCGGAGCTTGCTGCGGTCGACCACTTCGCCGGTGGCGCCGCCGGCCGCTGCGGCGGGCTGCGGCGCGACCATCGCCAGGCCCGCGAGGGCGAGGCAGAGGGTGCGGGCGCGCAGCATCCGCGAACGCAGCGGAGTCCTCATTGGCTGGCTTTCCACTCCTGGAAAACCGGGTCGCTGTCGGCGGGCAGGCGCGGCGGGCGGCCGCGGCCGACCTTGTCGTCGGCGCGCGCCTTCAGGTAGGCGTAGAGGTGGTCGATGTAGAGCATGACGTCCTCAGCCTCGGCGAAGGCCGGCATCACCGAGTCCTGGCCGGCGCGCTGGACCGTGCGCCCGTTCACCACGACATCGAGGAACTCGTCGTAGGTCATATTGCTCAGGGAGTCCTTCAGCGCCGGGGCATAGGTGCTGCCCATGGCGTCGGGGCCGTGGCAGACGTGGCAGAAGGAATGGTAGCGACGAAAGCCGTTGTAGGTGCCGTAGTCGACCTTGCCTTCCTCGATGATGTAGGGCTGCTTCTCCCAGTCGACTTCGCCGCTCTGGGCGGCGGCGGTGCTGGCGGACAGCAGGGCCAGCGCCGTAAGGGCGCCGCTCGTCAGCGACAGGACCGTCTTCAAGAAACGCATCGTACTTCCTCTCCCCAGGGCATGTGGTTGGCCGGCGCTGCTTGCGCCGGTGCGGGGGCGGCCTTCCTCTGTCGGCCTGTCCCCAAGAATGATGCGGGCCGATGGAGATCATCGGCCCGCAGAGGTGTTCTAGACTTCAGGTCTTTTCACAGGGAGGCCTTCAGTTCGGGAGAGCGAACACCGTAAGTTGACCACCGAGGTTGGTGTAGTTCGACAGGGACTTGTAGGCCCCCACCGCACCGAGACCGGCGGTATCCTCGGTCAGGCCCGCGGCGAGACCGATGCCGGCCCAGCCACCGATGCCCGACAGTACGGCCACGTACTGCTTGCCGTTATGCTCGTAGGTATTGACGTTGCCGATGATGCCCGACGGGGTCTTGAAGCTGAACAGCTCCCTGCCGTCGACCGGATCGACCGCCTTCAGGTAGCCCTCGAGGGTGCCGTAGAAGACCACGTCGCCCGCCGTCGAGAGGGCGCCGGACCACACGGAGAAGGGCTCCGGCTTCGACCACACGATCTCACCCTTGGCCCCATCCCAGGCGATGAAGTTGCCGAGATGGTCGCCGCCCGGGGCCGGATACATCGACAGGGTCGCACCGACGTAGGGCTGCCCGGCCGTGTAGGAGACCTGGAAGGGCTCGTAGTCCATGCAGACGTGGTTGGTCGGCACGAAGAACAGACCGGCCTTCGGCGAATAGGACGCCGGTTGCTGGTCCTTGGTGCCGAGCGCCGCCGGGCAGATGCCGGTGGAGTTCACGTCGGCGCCGTTCTGGTGCGTCGAGTACTGCGCGACCACCTGCGGACGGCCGGTCTGCATGTCGACGTGGGTCGCCCAGTTGACCGCTGGGTCGTACTTCTCGGCGACCAGCAGTTCGCCGGTCACCCGGTCCATGGTGTAGGCAAAGCCGTTGCGGTCGAAGTGGACCAGGGTCTTGCGGGTCTGACCGCCGATGTTGAGGTCGGCAAGGATCATCTCGTTGACGCCGTCATAGTCCCACTCGTCGTGCGGGGTCATCTGATAGACCCACTTGGCCATGCCGGTGTTGAGGTCGCGGGCGAAGATGGTCATGGACCAGCGGTTGTCGCCGGGCCGCTGCACCGGGTTCCAGGTGCCGGGGTTGCCGGAGCCGTAGTAGACCAGGTTCAGCTCGGGGTCGTAGGACATCCAGCCCCAGGTCGCGCCGCCGCCCAGCTTCCACTGGTCGCCTTCCCAGGTGTTCGTGCCGGAGTTCTTGCCGACCGGCTTGCCCAAATGGGTGGTCTTCTGCGGGTCGACCAGGATGTTCTCGTCCGGGCCCACGGAATAGCCGCGCCACGCCATCGAGCCGTCACTCATGTTGTAGGCGGTGACGTGACCCTGGATGCCGAACTCGCCGCCGGAGATGCCGATCAGCACCTTGTCGCCGGCGACCAGCGGCGCGGAGGTGCCGGTCTCGCCCTTGCCGGGATCACCGTTCTTCACCGACCACTTGACCGCACCGGTCGCCGCGTCGAGGGCGACCAGGGTGGTGTCGGCCTGGTGTAGGAAGATGGTGTTGTTGCCGTAGGCGACGCCGCGGTTGACGGTGTCGCAGCACATGACTGGGATGACGTTGGGATCCTGGCGCGGCTCGTACTTCCAGATAATGCGGCCGCTGTCGTTCAGGTCGAGCGCGAAGACCTTGTTGGGGAAGGGCGTGTGAACGTACATCACATCGCCGATCACCAGAGGGCCGCCCTCGTGTCCGCGCAGCACGCCGGTCGAGAAGGTCCAGGCGACCTGCAGGTCGCCGACGTTGCTCTTGTTGATCTGGTCGAGCGCGCTGTAGCGCGTGCTGGAGTAGTCGCCGAGCGGCATCACCCAGTCACTCGCATTCTGCTGCATCTTCAGCAGCCCGTCGTTGGCAAGCGCAGCCGATGACGCGGTCAGCGCGACGGCGGACAAGGCCGCCAAGAGTTTGAACCTGTGCATTTCCCGTCCCCTGATGTGTGTAGTTGGCACGCGTTTGCTCAAGAAGCTGCGCACGATTTTGAGGCCAAAACCGAGCCATTGAGGCAAGGCGCTGGTTAGCGTGGGAAGTCTGCGAAGACACCCGCCCCTTGTCGATAGAACCATAGTACTAAGGGCGGAGAGCTGCGGGTTTCAGGCCGTCCGAGGGAGCGCCGCGGGAGGCCTGCCGGGATCCACCGCCGGGCTTGGCCGGGCGTGTTTTCCACTCACGCCAGGACGGTTTCCGGGTGCTCTCGATTGAGGTCCTGCAAAAAACAACGCAGGGTTTCGCCGCAGCGCGCCGCGCGCGGCAGCGGCACGGCGACGTCGCCGACGATGCGCGCCGGGCGGCCGTTCATCATCAGCAGCCGGTCGGCCAGGCGCACCGCCTCGCGGATGTTGTGGGTGACCATCAGCACGGTGGTGGCGCGCTGCCGCCAGAGCTCCAGCAGCAGGGCGCGCAGGCGGTCGGCCGTATGCTCGTCGAGCGAGACGAAGGGTTCGTCGAGCAGCAGGATGTCCGGCATCACCGCGAAGGCGCGCGCCAGGGCGACACGCCGGGCGAGGCCCAGCGACAGCTCATCCGGATAGAGGCGCCGCGAGTCCTGCAGGCCGAGGGTGGCGAAAAGGCGGTCGAGGTCGGGCGCGCCCGCCGCCTGCGTTCCTTCCGCCGGCAGGGCGAGGCGCACGTTCTGCTCCACCGTGCGCCAGGGCAGCAGGCGCGGCTCCTGGAACACGGCGGCGAGGCGCAGCCCGGGTGCGGGCAGCTCGATGCGGCCGCTGAAGTCGCGGTCGAGGCCGAGCAGGATGCGCAGCGTGGTCGTCTTGCCGCAGCCGGACGGCCCGATCAGGCAGGTGAAGGTCTCCGGCACCAGCTCAAAGGCGAGGTCGCGCAGCACCTCCGTCGCCGTCCCGTCGGCGCTGCGAAACGACTTGCTGTCGATGCGTACCCTAAGCCGCCGAGGAAGCCGCCCTGGGTCGCCAGCGGTTGAGATGTGCTTCAAGAGGCTGGACCACCAGAAATTCTATGAACAGCATGACGCAGACGAAGGCCAGGGCATAGCCGAGAATGGCGGCGACGTCGAAGAGCTGGAAGTAGAGATGGATCTGGAAACCGACGCCGTTAGAGCGGCCCAGCAGCTCCACCACCAGCACGATCTTCCAGATCAGCGCCATGCCGGAGCGTCCGGCCGCGGCGATGAAGGGCAGCAGCTGCGGCAGCACCACGTGGCGCAGCAGGCGCCCGCGCGAGAAGCGGAAGACCTGCGCCATCTCGGCCAACTTGGGATCGAGGGCGCGGGCGCCTTCGCGCAGGGTGACGACGACGTTGGGGATCTTGTTGATCGCGACGGCGGCGATCGCGGCAACCTCGGTCAGCCCGATCCAGATGTAGCAGAGCACGATCACCACCAGGGCGGGGATGTTGAGCAGCAGGATGATCCAGGGGTCGAGCACCCGGTTGAGGTTATGCCGCTGGCCCATGGCGACGCCGACGGCGGTGCCGATGAACATGGCGATGAGGAAGGCCGCGGCCACTCGGGCCAGGGTGACGGCGAGGTGATAGAACAGTTCGCCGCTGGCGGCTTCCCGCAAAACGACGTCGAGGACCGCGAGGGGGCCCGGCACTTCCGGCGAAGCGGCGAACCAGGCGGCCAGGGTCCAGAGCGCCAGGAAGCCGAGGATCGACAGCAGCCTGAGCGGCGTCCGCGTCGGCCCCTCCACGACTGCCCGCCCCGCCCCGGCCTTGCCGTCAGGAGCCGTTGACCAGCACCGTCCAGAAGGTGCCGGGGGCCATGGTCTTCGACTTGCCGACCAGCTTCTCGCCGCCCAGCTCGGCGAGGAAACTGTAGACCGCGGCGGTATCCGTCATCTCCTCGCTCAGCGACCGTGCGGGGATGCCCTCGCGGAAGCGGTCGCGCAGGGCGATCAGCGTGGCGTCGTCCGCCGCGCCGGTCGCCTCGCGCAGCACCTCCCACTCGGCATCGGACTGGCGCAGCAGCTCCTTGGCCTCGCGCGAGGCCTGCACGAAGCCGCGCATCGCCGCGGTATGCTCGGCGGCCCAGGCTTCGTCGAAGACGTAGCCGATGGCCGAGATCGGCCCCTTGGCGCCGAGCGCCATGGCCGCCTCGTTGGCGCCGACGAGGCGCCGGAAGCCCTTGGCCTCGAGCCGGGCGCTGTAGTGCCAGAAGTTGAGCACTGCATCGACCTCGCCCTGCTCGGCTTTCTTGGCCAGCAGCGGGGGCGCGCCGAACACCGCCTCGTTCGCCGCGGCCAGGTCGAAGCCGTGTTCACGCTGGATGAGGCCGCGCAGCAGCAGCCAGGACTTGTCGAGCGGGCCGCCGGCCACGGCGATCTTCCTGCCCTTGAGGTCGGCCAGCGTGCGGATGTCGGAGCCGGCCGGCACCATCAGCGCGCCGACGGAGGAGGAGAAGGGCACGAAGGTGTAGGCCTTGCCCTCGCTGCGCTGACGCGACACCCAGAGCCAGTCGGAGACGATCACGTCGACCTCGCCGGCCTGCAGCGCCACCGTGGTCGCCTGATTGCTGGCCAGCTGCAGCACTTCCAAGGTGAAGCCGTTGCGCTGGTCGAGGCCGTGGCGCTCGATGGTGCTGAGCTCCCAGTTGACCGTGCCGAACTTCAGCACGCCGATGCGGATCGTCTCCGCGGCGAGGGCTGGGGCGCTCCCGGCCACGGTGAGGGCGATCGCGGCCGCCGCGATCCTGTGCACGAGGCGCATGTTTTCCTCCCGTTATTCCAAGGCGCTGTCGAATCACCTTAGACTGGTCCCAGTTGTTCGCAACCTAACAACGCAGCGGGAGATTTTACTATAGTGCCATAGGCTTATGCGCGCCAACGCCGGCGCGCTGGCGGCGTGGCAGAACCGAAGTTGCGCGCCGCATGGGGCCGCCGCGCTCAGCCGGGATCGGCGGTGAAGCCGGCGGCTTCGATGCCGGCGACGGCGCAGATCTCGTCGTTGTCGGAGGTGTCGCCGGTAACGCCGACCGCGCCGAGGATGGCCCCGCCGCCGTCGCGCACCAGCACGCCGCCGGGCACCGGCACCAGGGAGCCGCCGGCCAGGGCGTTGACCGCCTGCACGAAGAAGGCCTGCTGCTGCGCCCGCTCGAAGATCGCGCGCGAGCCGATGCCAAGCGCGATGGCGCCGTGCGCCTTGCCCTGCGCCATCTCTGGCCGCAGCGTCGAGGCGCCGTCCTGGCGGGCCAGGGCCTTGAGGTGGCCGCCGGCGTCGAGCACCGCGACGGTCAGCGGCTTGAGGCCCAGTTCCGCCGCCTTGGCGAGGGTCACTTCGATGATGCGCTCGGCTTGCGCCAGGGTAATCGGCTCGGTCATAGGCGGGGCGTCCTGCGGCTGGAGGCGGTCAGAGGGCGGCGGGCAGTTCGCTGGCGACGGTCACCCGCCGGGCGATCAGGGCTTCGATCTCGGCCGCGGCATAGCCGACCTCGGCGAGAATCTCGCGGCTGTGCTGCCCGAGCAGCGGGGCGGGGCGGCGCACGCCGCCGGGCGTCGCCGAGAACTTCACCGGCAGGCCCAGCGTCTTGACTTGTCCGGCGACGGGATGCGCGGTGTCGACGATCATGTCGCGGGCCAGGGCCTGGGGATCCTCGTGCATCTCGCCGATCGACAGCACCGGGCCGGCGGGAAAACCGCCGGCCTCGAGCACGCGCAGCCAGTCCTCGGTGCTGCGGGTTTCGAAGATCCGGTTGAGTTCCCCCTCCAAGGCCGCGCGGTTGGCCATGCGGGCGTCGTTACTGAGGAAGCGCGGATCGTCGCGCAGCTCCTGGTGGCCGAGGATGTCGAGCAGGCGCTCCCAGTTGTTCTGGTTGGCTGCGCCGATGTTGATCCAGCCGTCGGCGGTGCGGAAGGCCTGGTAGGGCGCGTTGAGCGGATGCGCCGAGCCCATCGGCCCGGGCGACACCCCGGTGGCGAAGGCGATGGCCGACTGCCAGTAGGTGTGCACGATGCCGGCCTCGAACAGCGAGGTGTCGACCCGCTGGCCTTCGCCGGTCTGCAGCTTGCGGGCATAGGCGGCCGAGACGCCCATGGCGCCCAGGATGCCGGCGGTGATGTCGGTGAGCGGCGCGCCGACCTTGACCGGCGGGCGGCCCGGCCCCTCGCCGGTGATCGACATGAGGCCGGACATGCCCTGGGCGATGAGGTCGAAGCCGCCGCGCTCCGCATAGGGGCCGCTGCGCCCGAAGCCGGAGATCTCGCAGTAGATCAGGCCCGGGTTGCGCGCTTTCAGGGTCTCGTAGCCGAGGCCGAGCTTCTCCATGGTGCCCTTGCGGTAGTTCTCGATCACCACGTCGGCGCGGTCAAGCAGGCGCAGCAGGGCGGCCTTGCCGTCGGCCTGCTTGAGGTCCAGGGAGATGCCCCGCTTGTTGCGGTTCATCATCATGAAGGCCGCCGCCTCGCCCCTGATGTCCGGCGGCACGGCGCGGCGCGTGTCGTCGCCGGTCAGTTTCTCCACCTTGATGACCTCGGCCCCCATGTCGGCGAGCATCAGCCCGCAGACCGGCCCGGCCATGATGTGCGCCAGCTCGACGACGCGGCAACCTTCCAGCGGTCCTTTTGCCTGCTCGGTCAATTCAGCGGCCCTTCCAGGCGGGCTTGCGCTTGCCGAGGAAGGCTTCCAGACCCTCGCGGAAGTCCTCGCTGGTGTAGCACTTGACGATGAGGTCCTCGTCCTCGACCTGTGCGGCTGCCGCCATGAGGCGGCGCTGCGCCTCCTTGGTGGCCTGTAGGGTCAGCGGCGCCTGGCCGGCCAGCAGGGCCGCCAGCTCCTGCGCCCGGCTCGCCAGGGCCGCGTGGTCGTCCAGCAGTTCCGTCACCAGGCCGGCGGCCAGGGCCTCCTCGGCTCCGACCAGGCGGCTGGTGAAGATCACTTCGCGGGTCCGCCCGGCACCGAGCAGGGCTTCCAGGCGCGCGATGTTGCGCGCCGAAAGGCAGTTGCCCAGGGTGCGGGCGATGGGAAAGCCGAACTTCAGGTCGCGCGCGGCGATGCGGATGTCGCAGGCCGCGGCGATGGCGGCGCCGCCGCCGGTGCAGGCGCCGTGCATGGCGGCCACCGTCGGCAGGGGACAGCGGTCCAGGGCCTCGAAGACCTCTTCCATGTGCGCTTCGTAGTCGATGCCGTCCTGTGGCGTCTTGAAGGCCCGGAACTGGGCGATGTCGGTGCCGGCGGCGAAGGCCTTCTCGCCGGCGCCCCGCACCACCAGGGCCTTGGCCTCGCCCTTCTCGCCGGCGCTGCGGCAGATCTCGGCCAGGCCGTCGTACATGGCGAAGGTCAGGGCGTTGCGCGCCTGCGGCCGGTTGAAGGTGATGGTGCCGATGCCGTCGCGCACCTCGTAGAGCAGTTCGTCGCTCATGGAAGCTCCTACCGGTAGAAATACTCGACCAGGAACATCGGTATCGCCGGAACGTAGGTGCAGATCAAGAGCACCGCCAGCAGCACGGCGATGAAGTAGATGTTGACCTTGGTTACCTGCCAGATGTTGGCCCGTGCCACCGCGCAGGCGGTGATCAGAACGCTGGCGACCGGCGGCGTCTGCTGGCCAATGGCGAGATTCAGGGTCACCACCAGGCCGAAGTGGATCGGGTCGATGCCGACCTGCTGGATCAGCGGGATGACGATGGGCACCACCAGGATGATCGCTGCCGCGGAATGCAGAAAGAAGCCGATGATCAGGAAGAAGACATTGAGGATCAGGAGGATGACGTACCTATTGTCGGTGAAGTCGAGCATCGCCGCGGCGAGGTCCTGCGGTACCTGGGCGCGGGTCAGGAAGCCGCCCATCAGCACCGAGGCGGCGACCAGCACCATGACCACCGCGGTCTGCATGCCGCCGTCGAGCATCGCCCGCTTCAAGTGGCGGATGTCGATCTGGCGGTACCACAGGCCGACCAGCAGGGCGGCCAGCACGGCCAGGCCGGCCGCTTCGGTCGCCGTCACGAAGCCGCCGAAGATGCCGCCGAGAATGATCACCGGCAGGCTGAAGGCGGGCAGGGCTTCCAGGAAGGTGCGCCGCAGCCGGCCGAGATCGAAAGCCTCCTCGACCGGCAGGTTGTAGCGCCGCGCAAAGATATAGGCGACGCCCATCAGCCCGGCGGCGCCCAGCAGGCCGGGCGCGACGCCGGCGACGAAGAGCTGCTCCACCGAGGTGCCGGCCGAGACAGCATAGAGGATCATCGGGATCGACGGCGGGATGATGATCGCCAGGGATGCCGAGGAGGAGGTCACGGCGGCTGAAAAGGGCGCGGAGTAGCCGCGCTTTTTCATCTGCGGGATGAGGATGGAACCGAGCGCCGCGACGTCGGCCACCGCCGAGCCGGAGATCTCGGCGAAGAACAGCGAGACGCCGATGTTGATCATCGCCAGGCCGCCGCGCACGAAGCCGATCAGCGCGGCGACGAAGTTGATCAGACGGTCGGTGATGCCGCTGGCGTTCATGATGGCGCCGGCCAGCACGAACATGGGAATGGCGATGAGGGCAAACTTGGTGGAGCCGTCATACATATCCAGGGCGACGGTCACCAGGCTGGAGG
>JBFGUI010000151.1:0-9648 GCA_041565695.1 Kiloniellaceae bacterium | reverse complement strand
ACTGAAGGCAGGCGATCTCCCCCCGGCGCGGGCCTACGAGGTGGGGCCGAGCGGTCCGGGTGCCGGCTGCAGCGGCTTGGCCGCCGGCTTGCGGGTCTCGCGGTGCAGGATGTAGAGCCCGCTGGCGATCAGCAGGCCCGAACCGAGCCAGACGTTGGCGCCGGGGACGTCCTGCCAGAGCACCCAGCCGAAGATCACGCCCCAGAGCAGCACCGAGTAATCGAAGGGCGCGATTACCGCGGCCGGCGCGTAGCGGTAGCCCTGGGTCACCAGGGCCATGCCCAGCGTGCCGATCATACCCATGAAGAGAAAAACACCGGCATCGGGCAGGCTCGGCGTCTGCCATTGGAAGGGCATCAGCAGGGCCATCACGGCCACGGCGACGAGGCTGGGCCAGAGCATGATGGCCGGTGTCGCCAGGTCGCGGGTCAGCTTGCGCCCGACCAGAATGGCCAGCGCATAGGAAAGGGCGGCGCCCAGCGGCAGCAGCGCGGCGGGCTGAAAGCTGTCGCTGCCCGGCTGGACCACGATCAGGACGCCGACGAAGCCGAAGATCACCGCCGCCCAGCGGCGCAGACCGACGTGTTCGCCCAGGACCGGGACCGACAGGGCGGTGATGAACAGCGGCGCGGCGAAGGCGATGGCGAAGGCGTCGGCTAGCGGCAGGTAGCGCAGCCCGGAGAAGAACAGGTAGGCGGCCCCGATGTTGCCGGCACTGCGCAGCAGCAGCAGGCCCGGGCGGCGCGGCTTGAGCGAGGCCAGGCTGCCGCGCGTGGCGGCAAGGAAGAGCAGGACAAGCAGGGCGCCGAAGGCATTGCGCACGAGCACCACCTGGCTGATGGCATAGCCCGCACCCAGCAGCTTGGCGCAGGCATCCATAACGGCCATACAGAACAGGCCGGCCACGGCAAGGGCGATGCCGAGGCCGATGCGCTCCACGGCGGTCTGAGGTGTGGCGCTGGTCATCCTTGTTTCCTAGCCGTAGCGGGTCAGGATGTCCTGCACCATTTGCGCATAGGGGGCTCCACAGATCTCGGTGTGCACCAGCAGCGGGAAAAGATTGTAGACATCGCGCCGGCCTTCGGCGTAGCCGGGCCGCAGCGGGCGCAGCTCGCGATAGCGGCGGTGAAAGGTACCGCCGAAGGTCGACAGCAGCTCGATATAGGCGATCTCGACCTCGGGGTCGGCGTAGTAGAGCGCCGGGTCGATGAAGGCGGCGACCCGGTCGCCGTTGAACAGGACGTTGCCGCTCCACACGTCACCGTGCACCAGGCCGGGTGCCGGCGGCTGGTCGATGAAGTTCTCCAGCTGCAGGCAGAAGCGCTCCAGCTGGCGGTGCGTTTCGGCCGGCAGCCGTCCGGATTCCCGGGCGATCAGTCCCATGGTGAGCAGCCGGTACTCGCGGTAGAAGTCGCACCAGTTATAGGTCCAGGAATTCTGCTGCGGCAGGGCGCCGATCACCGTGTCCCGTTCGAAGCCGAAGGCCTCGGCTTCGATGGCGTGGAGCGCGGCGAGGGCTTCGGCGGCGTTTTCCTCGGCGGCCGCAGAACGGCCCTGGTGATTCTCGACATAGTCCATGAGCAGCAGGGTATCGCTGACATGGCGTGTTGCCGGGACCGGCAGGGAGGTCTTCTCAGCCAGGTAGCCGAGCATGAAGCCTTCGATGGCGAGGCCCCCCTCAGGGGCGACCTTCGCGACCAGCGGCGGGCAGTCGTCGAAGTCAAGGCGATAGACCTCGGCGATGCAGCCGCCGAACAGCGGTGCGAGACGCTGCGGCCGGGCGCCGCAGGCCGCCGCGATCCTGCTGCGCAGCGCCTCCGATCGCGCGTCGCCGGCGGTCGTCATGATCGCGCCGTCAGATCTTCCTGCAGGCGGGTGATCCAGCTCGGCACCGCGGCTTCGATGACGTCGAGCATGGCCGCATAGTCGGTGTCGTCGCCGTAGTAGGGGTCGGCCACGTCGATGCCCAGCTGCGGCAGTCCCTCGAGGAAGAGGCTGAGGCGGCTCTCCGAGCCCGGCGTCTGCAGCGCGGTCAGCTGGCTGAGGTGGCCACGGTCCATGGCGAGGATCAGGTCGAAGGACTCGAAGTCGTTCGGCGCGATGCGGCGGGCGCGCAGGGGCGTCAGGTCATAGCCGCGCCGGGCCGCCAGACGTACCGCGGGCTCCGAGGGCGGCTCGCCGATGTGGTAGTCGGCGAGACCGGCGGAATCGACCAGGATCGCCGCATCGAGGCCCGCGGTCGCCAGCTTGTCCCGCAGGATGACCTCGGCTGAGGGCGAACGGCAGATATTGCCGGTACAGACCGTGAGTATTCTGAAAGCCAAGCGGCCTCCGCTGTGCGATCCACCGATGACGGTGATGTTGGTGTGTGCCGGACGGGAGTTTGGTCTATCATCTCCTTTCTGTCACGCAATCGTGTGCCGGCTGCGGCCGGCCTGAAGGAAGATCTCCTGCAGCCGGCATGGAACAGCAGCGTATCGTCATCCTGACGGGAGCCGGGATCTCCAAGGAATCCGGGCTCGACACTTTCCGCGACCGCGACGGCATCTGGGCCCGGGTGCGCATCGAGGACGTCGCTACGCCCGAGGCCTTCGCCCGCGATCCCGCCCGGGTGCACGCCTTCTACAACCACCGCCGCGATTCCCTGCTGTTGCCGGAAGTGGCGCCCAACGCGGCGCACGTGGCCCTGGCGCGCCTCGAGGCCGAGTGGCCGGGCGAGGTGCTGCTGGTGACCCAGAACATCGACGACCTGCACGAGCGGGCCGGCTCGAAGAACATCATCCACATGCACGGCGAGATCCTGAAGGCGCGCTGCCTGGTCTGCGGCGAGGTCAGCCCCTGGCGCGAGGCCATGACGCCGGAGAGTCTCTGCCCCGCCTGCGGCGCGGAGGGCACGCTCCGGGTCAACGTGGTGTGGTTCGGCGAGATGCCCTTCGAGATGGAGCGCATCTATGCGGCGCTCGCCGATTGTGATCTCTTCCTCTCCATCGGCACCTCGGGCAACGTGTACCCGGCGGCCGGCTTCGTGGCCGAGGCCAGGGGCAACGGACACGCCCATACGGTGGAACTGAACCTGGAGCCCTCTGAGGGATCCTCCCTCTTCGCCGAGCGCCACCACGGGCCGGCCAGCGTCGAGGTGCCGGCCTACGTTGCGAAGGTTCTCAAGGATGGCTGGTAAGGCCGCGGTGCAGGACCTGGCGGAGATCGTCGCGGCGGCGCGGGCCTGCCGGGTCTGCGAGGAGCACCTGCCGCTGGGGCCGCGCCCGGTGCTGCGCGCGGCGCCAGGCGCGCGGCTCCTGATCGTCGGCCAGGCACCGGGAACCCGGGTGCACGAGACCGGCATTCCCTGGAACGACCGCTCCGGCGAGCGGCTGCGCGACTGGCTAAGTATCCCCGCAGAGGTGTTCTACGACGAGACGAAGGTGGCCATCGTGCCCATGGGCCTCTGCTATCCCGGGGTCGACGCCAAGGGCGGCGACCGGCCGCCGCGCCCCGAGTGCGCGCCGCTGTGGCACCGGCCGCTGCGCGCGGCCCTGCCCGACGTGGAGCTCACCCTGCTGGTCGGCATGTATGCGCAAGCGCACTACCTGGGCAGGCGACGGCAGAAGACCCTGACCGAGACCGTGCGCCACTGGCGCGACGTCCTGCCCGAGTTCCTGCCGCTGCCGCACCCGAGTTGGCGCAACACCGCCTGGCTGAAGAAGAATCCCTGGTTTGAGATGGACCTGCTGCCGGAGCTGCGCCGCCGGGTGAACCGGCTGGTCGCCTAGCCCCTGCGTGATACCAGGTAGGCGCAACGCCGGGCGCCGGCCAGGATGTGGTCGCTGCGCTGCACCCTGAAGTCGCGGCCGAGCGATTTCTGGAAGACCTCGAGCTCCCTGTCGCAGAGCCGGGTGCAGGCTGCCGCTGCCGAGCATACCGGGCAGTGGTTCTCGATCAGCAGGTAGCCGCCGCTGGTCTTCTGCACCTCGGCCATGTAGCCCTCCTCGCTGCGGATCTCCGCCAGAACCTGAAGCTTCTTCGGCAGGCTCGGCTGCCGGTCGATGCGCTTGCGGTAAGCGGCGGTCTGTTCCTTGGCGCGGACCTTCAGCAGCTTGTCGAGTCCCTCGGCGCCGAAGGCCTGCTTCATGGCGTTGATCAGGCCGACGCTGAACTCCGCATGGCCGTCGGGGAAGAAGCGGTCGGCGGCGGGCGTCAGCGCCCAGAGCTTGGCGGGCCGGCCGATGGCCCTGTTGCCGGCGGGCCGCGCCTCGCTCTGGTGGGTCACCAGGCCCTCGGCTTCCAGGTCGTAGAGGTGCTGGCGCACCGCCATGGCGGACACCCCGAGGCGCCGTGCCAGGCTGGCGGCATCCTGCGGACCGTCCTGCTTCAGGAAGTCGATGAGGGCGCGGCGGCTGCGCTTTTCCGCCGGGATGACAGAACCGCTTTCCATGGCACCTTTTCTAAAGTTTTCTCTTGAGAAATACAAGGGCCGGGACTAGGGTTTTATAAAGTATTTTCTTTCGAAAATAAGATCGGAGTCCGGCCATGGCAATGCCGCAGGAAGCCGCCGGCAAGCGGGTGCGTGTGGCACCTCTGCAGGAGCTGCTGGAAAAGGGGCGTTATCTCTTCAAGGCGGAGGGCAAGCAGATCGCCGTCTTCGCCGGCGAGGACGGCGTCTTCGCCTGCAACAACCGCTGCCCGCACGAGGGCTATCCCCTGATGGAAGGCCACCTGACGTCCGATCCGGAAGACGGGGGCTGCATCCTGACCTGCAACTGGCACAACTGGAAATTCGATCTGGCCGGCGGTGAGACCCTGGTCGGCGGCGATAAGCTGCGACGCTATCCCGTGCAGATCATCGACGGCGAGGTCTGGCTCGACATTGCCGACCCGCCGCCCGAAGAGATCGCGGCCGAGGCGCTCGACGCCCTGCGCGACTCTTTCCGCCGTCACGAGTACGACCGCATGGCGCGCGAGATCTCGCGGCTGCAGAAGGCTGGCACCGACCCGCTGGCGGCGCTGCGCGGCGCCTTCGCCTGGACGGCCGAGCGCTTCGAGTTCGGCTGCACCCACGCCCAGGGCGGGGCGGCCGACTGGCTGGCGATCCGCGACGCCTATGCCGACAGCGACGCCGAGCGCCTCGTGCCGCTGGTCGAGATCGTCGGCCACCTGGCCTGGGACTCGCTGCGCGAGCCCGAGTATCCGTTTCCCAAGGGCACCCGGCCCTACGATGCGGCAGCGCTGGTCGCCGCCATCGAGGCCGAGGACGAGGCCACGGCGATTGCCCTGGCGCGCGGCGCGCTGGCCGCGGGGCTGGCCTACCGCGACATCGAGGCGGCCCTCGCCGAAGCGGCGCTGGCCCACTACCAGGACTTCGGACACGCCCTCATCTACACCCAGAAGACCGGCGAGCTGATCGATCGTCTCGGCCCGCAGAGTGCCGAGCCGCTGCTGCTCGGCCTGGTGCGCTCGCTGGTCTACGCCACGCGCGAAGATCTGATCCCCGAGTTCCGCGCCTACCGCCCGGCGCTGGAAGCCTGGGACAGGAGCGGGACGCAGCCGATTGCGGCCGAAGATCTGCTGGGTCTTTCCGTGCCCAAGGTTCTGGCGCGGGTCAACCAATCCTCCGCCGACCGCCAGGCGGTCTACGACGCCCTGATCGGCGCGGCGGGCTGGCAGTTCCTGCACTACGACATGAACCTCATGGCCGCGGTCGACAAGCCGGTCTCGCACAACGTCGGCTGGCTCGACTTTACGCACGCCATCACCTTCGCCAACGCGGTGCGCACGCTCTGCAGCCGCTACCCGCGGCTGTGGCCGCAGGGCCTCTTACAGATCGCCTGCTTCGTCGGGCGCAACGCCGGCTTCGTCGACAGGGATCTCGAAACCGGCGCCTGGCAGATCGACGATCCCGAGGCCTTTCTCGACGCCAAGCTGAGGGGGCTGCTCGATCACGGCCAGGCCGAGTACATCGTCTCGATCCATCAGGTGAAGCTGCTCTCGGCGGTCAGGGCGGAAGTCTCGGCGGCGCCGGAGGCCCCCTGGGTGCCGACGCTGCTGGCTGCGGTGAACCGCTTTCTTTCTTCGCCCTTCAAGCGCAAGCACAGCCTGCGCACCGCCCACCAGGCGCTGGGTTTCGTCGCGCTCGAGGGGTGACAGGCACGTGCGCCGGATGCCACGGGCTCAGTGGTCATCCTCGCGGTTGTTGCGTGGATCCATTTGAGACGCCGGGCGCCCGGCAACGGGCATGGGCCCTCGGGACAAGCCCGCGGGTGACGATCTGTGCCGGGTCAGGCGGTGGTGCGGACCTGAGAAAGACGACGGCCCGCCGAGAGGCGGGCCGCGCGGTTTCGTCAGAGGCGACGATAAATCAGACCGTGCGTTCGATGCGGTCCATGTCGTCGTCGGAAAAGCCGAAGTGGTGGCCGATCTCATGCACCAGCACGTGCTTGACCACCTCGGCCAGATCTTCGCCGCTGTCACACCAGTAGTCGAGGATCGGGCGGCGGTAGAGGTAGATCATGTCGAGGTCGTCGGGCAGGTCCAGGGTGGACTTGCGCCGCAGGTCGACGCCGCGGTAAAGACCCAGCAGGTCGAAGGGAGACTCGCAGTCCATCTCCTCCAGGGTGTCGTCGTCGGGGAAGTCGAGGACCCGGATCACCACGTTGCCCAGTGCCTGGCGCAGCTCCTCGGGAATCTCGGCATAAGCCTCCCTCGCCAGCGCCTCGAGGTGCTTGGTTTCCGGCGGAGTCGTATAACGCCCGACGTCGTGCATCTGTGCCATAACCGTTCCTACTCGCCTATCCTTGGGTCCACCCTAGCCTGCCTTGACGGCGAGTCCAAGCACAGTCAACGTCGATTAACCTTACTTGAGACAACTGCCCCTTCGAGAGGACATCATGGCGGAAAGGTTAAGCGAGGAGGCGCGACGTGCCCTGCCGGCGGAGCTGCCCGGCTGGGACCCGGTCGAAGATCGGGATGCCTTAAAAAAGACATTCACATTCAAGACCTTCAACCAGGCCTGGGGGTTCATGAGCCGGGTTGCTCTGGCGGCGGAGAAACTCAACCACCACCCGGAATGGTTCAACGTCTACAACCGGGTGGAGATCACCCTGACCACCTATGACTGCGGCGGTCTTTCCGAGCTCGACGTGAAGCTCGCCAAGCGCATCGACGGCTTCGCCGCCTGACCGCCGCCGTCCCGCGGGTCCGCAAGGCTGGCCTCACTGCATGCGCATGGCACCGTCGAGGCGGATGGTGTCGGCGTTCAGCATGGTGTTGTCGCAGATGTGCATCACCAGCCTGGCGTACTCGGCCGGATGGCCGAAGCGGTGCGGGAATGGCACCTGGCCGGCCAGGTTGTCCTGCACCTCCTGCGGCATGTTGAGCAGCAGCGGCGTGCCGATCAGGCCCGGCGCGATGGTCAGCACGCGCACGCCGGACTTGGCGAACTCGCGGGCCGCCGGCAGCATCATGCCCATGATGCCGGCCTTGGAGGCGGCATAGGCGACTTGGCCGAGCTGGCCCTCGACGGCGGCGATGGAGGCGGTCGAGATGATCACGCCGCGCTCGCCGTCCTCGTTCACCGGGTCATTGCCCAGCATGTCGGCGGCGGCCAGGCGCAGCAGGTTGAAGCTGCCGATCAGGTTGATGCGGATGACCTGCTCGAAGGCGTCCAGCGGCATGGGCCCGTCGCGCCCGACGATGCGCTTGGCCGGGGCGATGCCGGCGCAGTTGACCAGCACGCGGCAGGGGCCGTGGGCGGCGCGCGCCTCGGCCACGGCCTGCTCGGCCGCGGCGGCGCTGCCGACGTCACAGGCGAGACCGAGCCCGCCGATTTCCTTGGCCACCGCCGCGACGGCCTCGGCGTTGACATCGAGCACCGTCACCTTGGCGCCGGCCGCCGCCAGATGGCGCGCGGTCTCCGCCCCCAAGCCCGAGCCGCCGCCGGTCACGATCGCTGCAAGCCCCTTCACGTCCATCGGTTCTTCCCTTCTTGGCCTTGTGTGTGTCCGGCCACATCTCGCGCCGGCCCCGTCGTATCGCAGCTCCCTGGCGGGAGATGCGGCTGAATAGCAGAGCCGTGCCGATCGGCCAAGCGGCGGAAGCGGGATCAGGAGGACGAAGCCGAACCCAGCGCGAAAATCGACTCGCAGTAGGGGCAACGAGCCAGGCCGTCTGGCCCGGCGGTAATGTAGACCCCCGGATGGGGGCTACCGTCCGCCGGCCCCCTACACATCACGGCGTCATCGACAATTGTGAAGCCGCCGGCGCTGGTTCGCCTGACCGGTGCACTCCAGGGCAGGTCCGCCGGGTCCCAGTTCTCTGGGCCGTTGAACAGGTGGACGGGCATCTGCTCGGTGACCCGCAGATAGGTGCCCAGGCAGTCGAAGCCGCGCTGGGTTCGGGGCAGCACGATCTCACCGTCGATGATCTCGTAGGATTGTGTCAGGAAGATCTCGAAAGCCTTGTCCTGCTGGATGGAAACGTTGCCGCGCTGCAGCCGGCCGGCGACGATCCGGTTGTCTGTCACCTGCACCTGAACCCAGGGCACGCCATGCTGTCGATTGATCCCCACCTCTCGAGCCTTGAAGAAGGAATCAATTGCGGCGTTCCAGACGTTGGGATTGGGGGTGACGCTGGTCCAGCCCTGAATATGCAGCCAGCGGTGCAGCGTGACAATCTTGTGCTGAAGTCCGAGGATGACGCCGAAAACAAGGGCGAGGGTATAGAGGCAGCCGAGGTAGACCGAGAACTCGGAGAGCGGCAGGTCGTTGAGCTTGCTCTGGATCTGGAAGAAGGTGTCCTCAAAGCTGAAGCTGGAAGAGGCGACGAAATAAAGCGGCGTGGCGATCGCGTTCATCGCCAGGCTACGCAGCAGGCTGACGGCTGCCCAGGTCGCGGTGGTGCCGGCCTCGTCGTCCTTGCCCTGCGAGATATTTGTGATCGAGCGCTGCAGGATGGTCGTGAGGAAGCCCGGCAAGACCAAAAAAATGGCGACCAGCGCGCTTTCGAAGCCGATGTTCATGGCCGCTCCGGCTCCTGCTCAGGGATAGGTGCGGTCTCCACCCGACCCCAAGTAGGTCCGGTCGCCACCGTTCTCCGCCTCGACCCTATCCGAGACCATCGCCTCGGTGGTGATTAGCAGCCCGGCAACGGAAGCCGCATCCTGCAGGGCGCTGCGCACCACCTTGGCGGGGTCGATCACGCCGTCCTCTACGAGGTCGGTGAATCTTCCGCTCTGCGCGTTGTAACCCCACTGTGCGTCCTGGCTTTCGAGAATCTTGCTGACCACGATGGAGCCGTCTGTGCCGGCGTTCTCGGCGATCTGGCGGATCGGCGCCTGCAGCGCACGGGCGATAATGCGCACGCCGGCCCGCTGGTCTGGGTTCTCAGTCTCCAGCTTATCCAGCCTCATGGCGGCGCGCAGCAGCGCGGTGCCGCCGCCCGGGACGATGCCTTCCTCGACCGCGGCGCGGGTCGCGTGGAGGGCGTCCTCAACACGGTCCTTGCGTTCCTTCACCTCGACCTCCGTCGAACCGCCGACCCGGATGATGGCGATGCCGCCGGACAGCTTGGCGAGACGCTCCTGCAGCTTCTCGCGATCGTAGTCCGACGTCGTGTCCTCGATCCGGGTGCGGATCTGATTGCAACGCCCGGCGATGT
>JBFGUI010000150.1:0-9808 GCA_041565695.1 Kiloniellaceae bacterium | reverse complement strand
GCTGGGTGCTGCACCGCCTGGCCGAGCTCGACCGCCAGGTGCGGCGCAACGTCGAGGACTTCGATTTCCACGCCCTCTATCAGGCGGTCTACACCTTCTGCGCCGTCGATCTCTCGGCCTTCTACTTCGATGTGCGCAAGGACGTGCTCTACTGCGACCGGCCGGACTCGCCGCGGCGCCGTGCCTGCCGCACGGTGCTCGACGAGGTGTTCTCCTGCCTCACTGCCTGGCTCGCGCCGATCCTCTGCTTCACGGCGGAGGAAGCCTGGTGGGCGCGCGGCACGGGCCCGGAGGCGTCGGTCCATCTGCGCACCTTCCCCGCAGTGCCGGCTAGCTGGCTCGACGAGGCCCTGGCGGCGAAGTGGGCCAGGGTGCGCGAGGTGCGCCGCGTGGTCACCGGCGCGCTGGAGCTGGAACGCGCCGCCAAGCGCATCGGCTCCAGCCTGCAGGCCCGCCCGGTGGTCCATATCGAGCGGCCCGAGCTGCTCGCGGCGGTCTCGGCGGTGGACTTCGCCGACGTGGTCATCACCTCCGACATCGCGGTGACCGACGCCGCGGCGCCGGCCCAGGCCTTCCGCCTGCCCGAGGTGCCCGGCGTGGCCGTGGTGGCGAGGTCTGCAGAGGGCGAAAAATGCGAGCGCTGCTGGAAGGTGCTGCCGGAAGTCGGCAAGGTGGCCGAGGCGCCGCAGACCTGCGAGCGCTGCGCCGACGCCGTGCAGCATCTCGGCGCGGCGGCCCAGTAGGCGCGCCGGCCAGGGAACCGCAGCATGCAGCGCGCGCTCTACATCGCGACCGCGGTCCTGCTGCTCGATCAGCTGAGCAAGTGGGTGATTACCGCCGTGGTCATGCAGCCGCCGCGCATTATCGAGGTGACCGGCTTCTTCAACCTGGTGCTGACCCACAATCCGGGGGTCAGCTTCGGTCTGCTGCAGAGCGATTCACCCTGGCTGCCGTATTTCCTCATTGCCGTCAACGTGATCGTCTCGCTCGCCCTTCTGGTGTGGCTCTACCGGGAAACCCTGGGACTGCTGCCCTACGGCATCGGCCTGGTGGTCGGCGGCGCCCTGGGCAACGCCGTCGACCGGCTGCACCTGCCGGGAGTGGTGGATTTCCTGGACTTTCACCTGGCCGGCTGGCACTGGCCGGCCTTCAACCTGGCGGACAGCGCCATCGTCTGCGGCGTGGCCGTGATTATCGCGGACGGCTTGTTCCAGCCGGGCAGGAAGGGTAATAAAGAGGCGGGGATAGGGAGGTAGTCTAATGGATCGCAGCATGACATTGAGACTTCTCGCAGTTGCGGGCCTCGTGCTCGGCCTTTCCGCCTGTGGCGGATTCAACAAGCAGCTCGGCCTGGACAAGCAGTCGCCCGACGAGTTCCGCGTGGTTTCCCGCGCGCCGCTGACGGTGCCGCCCGACTTCCAGCTGCGCCCGCCGGAGCCCGGCGCGCCGCGCCCGCAGGTCGGCACGCCCACTCAGCAGGCCGAGCGGGCGGTGTTCCGCAACAGCCAGAACCCGACGCTCAGCCAGCAGGCCGCCAGCGCCGCCAACCGCACCCCGGGCGAGCGGGCGCTGCTCAGCGCCGCCGGCGCGGGGCAGGTCGACCCGAACATTCGCCAGATCGTCAATCGCGAGACGCGGCAGATCAACGAGGAGGCGGATTACTTCGTCGATCGCCTGGTCTTCTGGAACAACGTCTCGCCGGCCGGCACCGTCGTCGATCCGGTGGCCGAGCGGCGTCGCCTGCAGGAGAACGCGGCCCTCGGACAGCCGGCGACCACCGGCCCGACGCCGCAGATCGAGCGCCGCCGCAAGGCGCCGCTGGAAGGCATTTTCTAGGCGGCTGCGCCGGGATCTGCCGGCCAGCCGGCTGACTGAAAGTTAACGAATCTTCACCATACTGCGCCGGACGTCCGCTTGCGGGCGTCCGGTTTTGCGCCATATTGATGCTGTACGCTTGACCGCGCCTGAAACCGGCCGTCCGCCGGACCCGCAACCTGCCCCCGGGAGTTCATGGAAATGGCAGAAACCCGCCGCCTTCTTCCCGTTCCGGCGCCGCTTGCCGGCGTTTTCGCCCTGCTGGTGGCCATCTCGGCACTCGTCCTGCCGGCGGGCCCGGCAGGGGCCAAGGTCTTCGACCCGGTCAGTTTCACCCTCGATAACGGGCTGCAGGTGGTCGTGGTGGTCAACCGCCGCGCCCCCATCGTGCACCATTCCGTGTGGTACCGGGTCGGCGCCGCCGACGAGCAGGCCGGCGAGTCGGGCCTGGCCCATTTCCTCGAGCACCTCATGTTCAAGGGCACGGAGAACCTGGCGCCGGGCGAGTTCTCCGAGATCATCGCCGCCAACGGCGGGCGCGAGAACGCCTTCACGTCCTGGGACTACACCGGCTATTTCCAGACGGTCGCGGCCGACCGCCTGGAGATCATGATGCAGAACGAGGCCGACCGCATGGCCAACCTCGTGCTGACCGATGACGTGGTGCTGCCGGAGCGCGACGTGGTGCGCGAGGAGCGGCGCAGCCGCATCGACAACGAGCCGTCCAGCCAGCTGGGCGAGCTGACCCGCGCCGTGCAGTTCCTCAACCACCCCTACCGCATTCCGATCATCGGCTGGGACCACGAGATCGAGCAGCTCTCGACCGAGAACGCCATCGCCTTCTACAGGAAGTGGTACGCGCCCAACAACGCGGTGCTGATCGTCACCGGCGACGTCGATCCGCAAGAGGTGCGCGCCCTGGCCGAGAAGTACTACGGCGTCATTCCGGCCAAGGCCGTGCCGGAGCGCCGGCGCGTCGTCGAGCCGCCGCAGAACGCGCCGCGCAGCGTGCGCCTGGAAAGCCCGCGGGTGCGCCAGCCGCAGATCTCGGTCAGCTATCTCGCGCCCAGCTACCGCCAGGCCGAGCAGAACGGCGAAGGCCACGCGCCCTATGCCCTCCAGGTGCTGTCGGAGATCATCGGCGGCGGCGCCACGGCGCGGCTCTACAGCCGCCTGGTGGTCGAGCAGGGCATCGCCGGCGCCGCCGGGGCCGGCTACAGCCCGACCAACTACGACTACGGCACCTTCTACTTCTACGTCGCGCCGCGCCCGGGCGGCGAGATCGAGCCGCTCGAAGCGGCGCTGCGCCGCGAGATCGCCGATCTGCTGGAAAACGGCGTGACCGACGCCGAGGTGGCCGCCGCCAAGAAGCGCCTGGTCGCCGGCGCGGTCTTCGCGCGCGACAACCTGAGCACCGCGCCCCGGGTGATCGGCGCGGCACTGACCACCGGCGGCAGCCTCGAGCAGGTCGAGGCCTGGCCGCAGCGCATCGATGCGGTCACCACCGAGCAGGTCAACCAGGCCCTGCGCCAGGTGCTGCGCGACGAACAGTCGGTGACCGGCTATCTGCTGCCCGAGCCGACCTCCTGAAGCCGGCGCGCCGAACCGAACAACTGCTGTCCAGGCAGGCGAGGACTCTCAAGGAAAGGACCGTCCTGATGCGAACCCCGAGCAGCCGGGCCCTCAAGAACCCGGCGATGAACCTGCTGGCCGCCCTCGGCGTCGCCTTCTGCCTCGCCTTTGCCACGCAGCAGGCGCGCGCCGTGGAGGTGCAGCGGGTGGTCAGCCCCGGCGGCATTGAGGCCTGGCTGGTCGAGGATCACACCAACCCGATCATCGCCCTGGAGCTGGCCTTCCGCGGCGGCGCCGCGCTCGACCCCGAGGGCAAGGCGGGTCTCGCCTACATGGTCTCCAGCACCATCGACGAAGGGGCCGGGCCGCTCGACTCCCAGGCCTTTCAGGGCGAGCTCGACAACCTCTCCATTACCCTGCGCTTCGACGCCGGCCTCGATTCCTTCAGCGGCTCGCTGACCACCCTGACCGAGAACCGCGAGCGCGCCTTCGAGCTGCTGCGCCTGGCGCTGACCGAGCCGCGCTTCGACGACGAGCCGGTCGAGCGCATCCGCAGCCAGATCATCGCGCGGCTGTCGCGCGAGGCGGAGGACCCGGACGCCATTGCCGGGCGCACCCTCAGGCGTCTGATGTTCGACGACCATCCCTACGCCCGCCCGACGCGCGGCACCGAGGCCTCCATCGCCCGCATCACCGCCGACGACCTGCGCGGCTTTGTCAGCGGGCGCTTCGGGCGCGACCAGCTCTTCATCGGCGTGGTCGGCGACATCACCCCGCAGGAACTGGCCAGGGCGCTGGACGAGACCTTCGGCGCCCTGCCCGCCGAGACCGCACCCTTCACCCTGACCGAGGCCCAGGTGGCGGCCGGCGGCGAGGTGGTGGTCATCGACAAGCCGATCCCGCAGTCGGTGGTGGCGCTGGGTCAGCAGGGGCTGAAGCGCGACGATCCCGACTACTACGCCGCCTATGTGGTGAACTACATCCTCGGCGGCGGCGGCTTTTCCTCGCGGCTGGTGGAGGAGGTGCGCGAGAAGCGCGGCCTGGCCTACTCGGTCTATGCCTATCTCGCGCCGCTCGACCACGGTTCGATGATCGTCGGCGGCACGGCGACGCAGAACGCCCGGGTCGGCGAGTCGCTCGACCTGATCCGCCAGGAATGGGCCCGCATGGGCGCGGCAGGTCCGACGCCCGAGGAGCTGGCGGATGCCAAGCGCTATCTCACCGGCTCCTTCCCGCTGCGCTTCAACAGCTCCGACAACATCGCCGGCATGCTGGTCGGCATGCAGATCGAGGACCTCGGCATCGATTACCTGGAAAAGCGCAACGGCTACGTCGAGGCGGTGACCCTGGAGGACGCCCGCCGCGTCGCCCAGCGCATCTACCGGCCAGACGAACTCACCGTAGTGGTGGTCGGCGCACCGGAGGGCGTCACCCGCACCCGCGAGGCCCCCGGCGACGGGACCTGACGGGGCTCCCGTTTTTCGCCCAGACAACCTGAAGATGGTGTAGCCTGGAGGCTGTTCGCCTCAACTGGGAGGCTCGCTATGCCGCCCACCAGGGACATCGCCTTCATCGGCTGCCGTCTGCTCGCGCTCTATGCCCTCTATGGGGCCCTGCTCTCCTTTGCGCACACGGTTCTGACCGTTGCGCAGATGCTGACAGTCCCGACGTCCGCGTTCGGCCAGTTCATCCTATCCTACGGGACGACGCTGGCGGTCAATCTCGCCGTTTTCCTTGTCCTGTGGTTCGGCGCCGATTGGATTGCTGGCAAGGTCGTGGCCGGGACGGCAGAGGCGCCCAGGGAAGTGCCGGGCGCCTGGTCACGCCAAAGCGTGCTGTCGCTGTTGCTGGCTGTGGCTGGACTGTGGATTCTGATCCATAACCTGCCCAGTCTGCTCTTCTACCTCGCCCTGATCATTCCCGACCCGGCCGACCAGATCGCCAAGGACTTCTCGATCGATACCGAGCGCCTCATTTCCGCTGTTCTGACAACCGTTTTTGGATTGCTTTGCGTTGTCGGCGCCGGCGGCATCGCTCGCTTCATTGCGAAACTTCGGGGCTGGTCGGCAGGCAGGCAAACCGACGGAGCCTGAGCCGCGCTGGGCCGGGCAGAGGCGCGTTGTCCCCGCTTTCCGCGACTCCGGCGGCTCTGCTAGGCTCGGCCGCCGTTAACAGGAGACCCCTTCATCCATGCCGATTCGCCGCCTGCCGGACACCCTGGTGAACCAGATCGCCGCCGGCGAGGTGGTGGAGCGCCCGGCGGCGGCCGTCAAGGAGCTGGTGGAAAACGCCCTCGACGCCGGGGCGCGCCACGTCGACGTGGTCTTACGCGACGGCGGGCGGGCGCTGATCGCCGTCACCGACGACGGCTGCGGCATGACCGCGGCGGAACTGGCCCTGGCGGTGGAGCGCCACGCCACCTCCAAGCTGCCCGACGACGACCTGGTGCACATCGCCTCGCTGGGCTTTCGCGGCGAGGCGCTGCCCTCCATCGCTGCGGTCTCGCGGCTCACCGTCACCAGCCGCCCGGCCGGCGCCGCGGAGGCTTGGTCGCTCAGCGTCGAGGGCGGCCGCGTGGGCCAGCCGCAGCCGGCGGCCCATCCCAAGGGCACCCGCGTCGAGGTGCGCGACCTCTTCTTTGCCACGCCGGCGCGCCTCAAGTTCCTCAAGACCGCGCGCACCGAGGTGTCCCACGCCCAGGACGCGGTCAACCGCCTCGCCATGGCGCATCCGGAGGTCGGCTTCACGCTGTCCGACGGGGAGCGCCGGCTGGTCGACCTGGCCCCGGCCGAGGGGGAGCTTTTCGCCGGGCGCCTGAAGCGCCTCTCGGCGCTGATGGGCCGCGACTTCGCGGCGAACGCCCTGCCCCTCGAGGCTGAGCGCGAGCGCATCCGCTTGACCGGCTATGTTGGCCTGCCGACCCTGAACCGCGGCAACGCCCAGCACCAGTACCTCTTCGTCAACGGCCGGCCGGTGCGCGACAAGCTGCTCTACGGCGCGATCCGCGGCGCCTACCAGGACTTCCTGGCGCGCGACCGCCACCCGCTGGTGGCGCTCTTCGTCGAGCTGCCGCCCGAAGAGGTCGACGTGAACGTGCACCCCGCGAAAGCGGAGGTGCGCTTCCGCGATCCCGGGCTGGTGCGCGGCCTCATCGTCTCGGCCACGCGGCATGCCCTGGCCGAGGCCGGGCACCGCGCCTCGACCTCCGTTTCGGAGACCGCGCTGGGCGCCTTTTGTCCCCGGTCCGCACCGGGAGTCCAGGGCGCCTGGGGCCAGCCGCGCACGTCCCTGCCGCGCGGCCTCGCCGAGGCGACGACGGCCTACCACGCGCCCCTGAACAAAGCTTGGGCGCCCCAGGGCGGCGCCCAGCATCTGCCGGGCCTCGACCGCGCCCCGGCGGCGGTCGCCGCCCAGGCGCAGAACCTGGCGCGCGAGGCCACCGCACCCGAGACCGAGAGCTATCCGCTGGGCGCGGCGCGGGCGCAGCTGCACGGCACCTACGTGGTGGCGCAGACCGCCGACGGCATCGTCATCGTCGACCAGCACGCCGCGCACGAGCGCCTGGTCTACGAGCGCATGAAGCAGCAGCTCGGCGAAAGCGGCGTGAAGCGCCAGATGCTGCTGCTGCCCGAGGTGGTGGAGCTGGAGGAGGCCGCCGCCGCGCGCCTCGCCGAGCGCGCCGCCGAGCTGGCGGAGCTGGGCCTGGTGGTCGAGGCCTTCGGCCCCGGCGCCGTAGTGGTGCGCGAGGTGCCGGCGCTGCTCGGCGAGGTCGACGTGGCCGGCCTGATCCGCGATCTCGCCGACGAGCTGGCCGAGCTGGGCGAGGCGCTGGCCTTGAAGGAACGCCTGGAACAGGTCTGCGGCACGCTGGCCTGCCACGGCTCGGTGCGCGCCGGCCGCCGCCTCAACGCCGAGGAGATGAACGCGCTGCTGCGCCAGATGGAGGCCACGCCCCACAGCGGCCAGTGCAACCACGGCCGCCCGACCTACGTCGAGCTGAAGCTGGCGGATATCGAGAAGCTGTTCGGGCGGCGCTAATCTCTCCTGGACCTGTTCCAGACCGCGTGACCGTGCTGCTGCTGGTCTCAGAAGTGCCAGATCCGGACGTCTGAGGGTACTGACAGATTGAGCTGTCATTTCTTCGAAGCAACACGATCGTCCGACTGTCGCTCCATCACCGTGCCGTTGGCCGGGAGCCACTTTCGGCACCAAAGTGCAGGTGAGGAATTGTAGTGGCTGGTTGATATCGATCATCTATTTCATAACCTCCATCTTGAAAGATCAAAATATTTCTCCCGCTCATTGAAAATAAAGGCTAAATACCCATATGAGTTTTAGCTGAATCCCATTTCAGCTCAAACGAAAGAAATATTTATGACTGAAGAACGGTTTGAATTGCCCGCGCAGCTGTCGATCGTGCTTTCCGATACTTCGAAAGTGAAGATGCCTGGCGATCGCAGCATGGCGACCGCGCCGATGTCGCTCCCTAACCGTTCATCCATCGCCCGAGCAGAAAATTCCGACCTTGAACGGCGCCTCCTCGCCCTCGAGCGGGTCGTGCAGGCGCTCGTGGCGCACATAGCGGAAGGCGAGCCGAAACTTCTCGCCCGCCTGACGGCAACCTTCTGTGTGCCCCTGCAAATGACGCAGTCGGAGCACGATTACACAGATACCGATTCTTACGCTGCGGAGATTGTCCGCTCCGTCGTGCGCCTCGGAGACAAGGCTGCCAGGATGCGGAGAGAGACTGCCAGAGGTCGCAGGCTGGGAGGCAGTGTACTGTCCTTTTGCCCGGGCGAAGCACTGCCTTTGCTGGCGGTGCCATGCATCCAGGTCCGCCAAGCGGGCGATGTATGGCACGTCACCAAGGACGGCCGGTTCCTTGGCGACTTCTTGAACGAGGAGCATGCATTGCTGGCCGCCGAGACGGCCGCCGACACCGGCGTCGGGCTTCCCTGACGCCGGCCAAGCCTGAGTGCCACGAACGCTCCGCTTGGCGTAATCTAGGAGGCTGGAGATGGGCCTGCGAGCGGAATACTCGCTCGGACATTCCGAGTTCAACGAGTTCCTTTTCGCCCTTGTCGGCGAAGAGAAAAGCGGATCGGATCTCACCGTCCTCTCGGCGCTGGCGCGTCTCGGGCTGGATCCGTGGAATGAGGCCGCCCGTCTGTCTGCGCTGCCCAAGGAAGCCGCCACATCGGCGCTGTCCGCCACCATCGCCCGCCTTCCGGAAGGCGCGTGGAAGGTTTCAGAATCGCAGTCAATTGCCCTCCGCCTGGTAGATCACTTGCCGCGGCGCGAAGCGCGGTCGACAACCTCATCGCCGAACGGCCGGAGCGAAGAGCAGCGATCTGCATCGTCTTCGCAGAACTGGCTGGTCTGGCTTGCCCTCGCTGCCGTTATTCTCTCCCTGTTCTGGTAACGATCTGGCTGGGAGAATCGACTAACGCACCGACCCCAGAGGAACGGCCATTCATCGGCTTCTGCCGGATTCCACCGGCATTCCTTGCCTCGACGACATGAGGAGACCATGACCGAGGAAACACGCCTCCGCCTCGAAGTGGCGCAATTCCAAGTGCCGGTGCTGCACAGGAGCCTCTCCCAACTGGTGACGTCGATCGGCGGTTTCTGCGCCACCTGCACGGCGATGTACACGGTATTCAATACTTCGTATTGGCTGTCACTTGCGTTCGTCCCCTTGGCAGCCGGATTCCTGGTCCGCATCTTCATTGTTCAGCACGACTGCGGCCACCTCGCGTTCTTCCGCTCGCGCCGCACCAATGACTTCATCGGCTTCGCCTGCAGCCTGATGACCCTGACCCCCTATGCGTCCTGGCGACGGCAGCACGCGGGCCATCATGGCGTCTGGAACGATCTCGACCGTCGCCAGAGTGGCGCCGACATCTACTCGTCCTGCCTGACCGTCGCCGAGTACCGGGCACTGAGTCCAGGGCGCCGCTGGTGGTACCGCGCCACACGGCACCCGCTCATCGCTAACCTCCTGCTGCCGCCATTCATCTTCCTTCTGCTCTACCGCGTACCGTTCGACATGCCGAAGTCCTGGCGTCGGGAGCGGCTCCTGGTGCATTTGACCAGCCTCTCAATCATAGCAATCTTGGGCGGTCTCGGCCTGGCGTTCGGCTACGATCGGGTGGCCGCCATACAGCTCCCCGTTCTCATTGTCGCGGCGATCATCGGTGTCTGGCTGTTTTCGGTGCAGCATCGGGGCGAACAGACTCGATGGAGCCGCCACGACGCGTGGGATCCGACCTCGGCGGCTCTGCGGAGCTCGACCTACCTGCGGCTGCCGGCAGTCCTCCGGTGGTTCACCGGCAACATCGGCTACCATCACGTCCATCACCTGAACCCGCGGGTGCCCAACTACAGGCTTCAGGAATGCCATGAGAGGATCGCGGCACTG
>JBFGUI010000149.1:0-9851 GCA_041565695.1 Kiloniellaceae bacterium | reverse complement strand
CGTAGCGTCCGTGCACGGCCATGCCCTTGCGGAAGGCGGTGACCTTTTCGGGGAACCTGCCTTCAGCCTCCGCGCGCAGCTGCGCGGTCCAGTCGATCAGGCAGTCCCGCGTCGCGTGGTACAGCCGCTCGGTTTCCTCCGGCGTCAGCTTCTGCGTCATGGCGACGGGGGACAGCAGCGCCCGGTGCAGGATCTCGTCGGAATAGGCGTTGCCGATGCCGCTGAAGATGCGCGGGTCGGTCAGCGCGCGCTTGAGCGTGTGGCTGCGCGCGGTGAGCGCCGCGGCGAGGCTTGCCGCATCGGCCTGAAGCACGTCCAGGCCACCGGGATCGTGGTCCGCCAGGGCCACCGCGCCCTCGAGCAGATGAAGCGAGGCGCGTTTCTTCGAACCGGCCTCGGTCAGGGTGAGGGTTCCCTCCGCGAAGTCGAAGGCGGCCAGCGCGACCCTGCCCTTCAGGGGGGCGCCGGCTTCCTTCCAGTGCAGGCGCCCGGCGATCATCAGGTGCAGCACCAGCCAGAGGTCGCCCTCCAGTCCGAAAGCGATACGCTTGCCGAGGCGGCGGATTTCCGTCACCGCCCGGCCCTCTGCGGCCTTGATCGGAGGCACCGCCGTGCGCAGCAGGAAGGGGCTGGCGAGGCGGATCCTTTCCAGCTTCTGGCCAAGCACGCGCTCTTCCAGCGCCTCGATGTAGACCGTGATGTCGGGCAGTTCCGGCATGGCCGCAAGCTTGGCACGAGCGGGCGCCGGGCGCTACGGGCGCGGTGCGGCGGCGCCCTGGGCCTCCGGTCCGAGCGAGGCAAGATAGTCGCGCAGGCGGTCCTGCAGCTGCGGCAGCACACTCTCCCGCGCCAGGAAATCCGCGCAGGTCATCATGGTCCAGTACTGCCCCTCGTCGCCGAAGCGGATGGCGGCGGTCTCCGCCTCGGTGATGGGCGCCGCGAAGAAGTAGGCCAGTTGCCCCGGCACGGTGAGGCTGGGATAGCTGCGGCACCAGGTGATGCGCGTCGGCGCCAGGGCCAGGCCGAACTCCTCCTCGACCTCGCGCAGGGCGCAGGCCGCCGGGATCTCGTCGCCCTCGCGCCCGCCGCCCGGCAGGTCCCAGAGGCCCGGCCAGGGAATCGACGGCTTGTCGTCGCGCCTGTAGACCACGAGGCGGGCTTCGCAGAGCAGCGCGATCTTGGCGCCGGAGAAGGGCTTGCCGTCCATGCCCCCAAGATTGCCGCCGGCGCCCGCCAAGGTCCATGGCATAAAGGACAGAATGGCTCTAAACTTGCCTGGCCATGAACCACCCGGTCTTTAGAATCATCGGCGAACGCCGGGGCAGCGACACAGCGGAGCCGTCGCGGGTGACCGCTACGATTTTCGCGCCCAAACAGACAGGACACGGGGACTTCGCCTGCCTTGTAAGCATTCCCAGGCTTCTCGACGAGGACAAGCTTATCCTGGGTGTGGATGAAAACCATGCCATCGAGGTCTCAGCCTTCTTTGTCCGCAGCCTGCTTCACGGCATGCAGATCGACATTCGTCAGGAGGAGGCAGTATCAAACGGTTCATAGCCTCCTCGGATTGGATCTAACAGAGACGAAACGGCGCTGCCCCTACCATGACCGAACTGCATCAGATCAAGACGCCGGATGCCGGCAAGGCGGAGGCCTTTACCTCACCGGAGGCCGCTGTCGACCGCCTCGCCGCGCTCTACGCGCAGGCCACGAGCTTCCTCTGCGGCGGCTTTGAGGAGCTGCTGGCCGGCAAGGCGGCGCCGCGCCGCCTGCGCGCCTTCTATCCGCAGGTCTCGATCACCACCACCAGCTTCGCGCATGTCGACTCGCGGCTTTCCTTCGGCCATGTGCCGACGCCGGGCCACTACGCCGCCACCGTCACCCGGCCGGACCTGTTCCGCGACTACCTGACCCAGCAGCTCGGCCTCTTGCTGAAGAACCACGAGGTGCCGCTGGTGGTCGGTCCCTCGCAGACCCCGATCCCCCTGCACTTCGCCTTTCCCGACGGCATGCACGTGGAAGGTGCCCTGGTCGAGCGGCTGGAGCGGCCGCTGCGCGACCTTTTCGACGTGCCGGACCTGGCGATCACCGACGACGCCATCGTCAACGGCACCTACGAGCCCAGGCCCGGGCAGCCGCTGCCCCTGGCGCCCTTCACCGGGCCGCGGGTCGACTACTCGCTGCACCGCCTCGCCCACTACACCGCGACGGCGCCGGAGCACTTCCAGAACTTCGTGATCTTCACCAACTACCAGTTCTACATCGACGCCTTCTGCGCCCTGGCGCGCGAGGCCCTGGCGGAGGGCAGCGGCGACTACGAGGCCTTCGTCGAACCGGGCAATCTGGTGATCCCGCGCGGCGCCACCGCACCAGCCGCCGGCGCGCGGCCGGCGCGCCTGCCGCAGATGCCGGCCTACCACCTGAAGGGGCCGAACCACAGCGGCATCACCATGGTCAACATCGGCGTCGGCCCGTCCAACGCCAAGACCATCACCGACCACATCGCCGTGCTGCGCCCGCATGCCTGGCTGATGCTCGGCCACTGCGCCGGCCTGAGGAACAGCCAGGCGCTGGGCGACTACGTGCTGGCCCACGGCTATGTCCGCGAGGACCACGTGCTCGACGCCGACCTGCCGACCTGGGTGCCGATCCCGCCGCTGGCCGAGGTACAGGTCGCACTGGAAGACGCGGTCGAGGAGGTCACCGGCCTGGAAGGCTATGAGCTGAAGCGCATCATGCGCACCGGCACGGTGGCGACCATCGACAACCGCAACTGGGAACTGCGCGACCACCGCGAACCGGTGCAGCGCTTCTCCCAGTCGCGCGCCATCGCCCTCGACATGGAAAGCGCCACTATCGCCGCCAACGGTTTCCGCTTCCGCGTGCCCTACGGCACCCTGCTCTGCGTCTCCGACAAGCCGCTGCACGGCGAGCTCAAGCTGCCCGGCATGGCGACGGCCTTCTACAAGCGCCAGATCGACCAGCACCTGAAGATCGGCCTGCGCGCCATGGAGATGCTGCGCGCCATGCCGCCGGAACGCCTGCATTCGCGCAAGCTGCGCAGCTTCTCGGAGACGGCGTTTCAGTAGGCGGGGTTTTCACCAACGGCCCTGGACCCTCGGCTCAAGCCCGAGGGTGACAAGCGTGGAGGTGAAGCCGACGGCGCGCGCGCCCTGACGATCACTGAGTCTCGCGGCGCTTCATCTTGATGCCGACTACAGCTCTACCACCTCGGCGGAACCGGCGCCACGGATCACGAGCGGGTTGCGCAGGGGGCGGCCGAAGGCGGCGGCCTCGATCTCGAAGACGTCGTTCTCCTGCGCCTTCACGCCGTCGGTGAAGCTCAGGGTCGCGGCGCCGAAGAAGTGGACGTGCAGGTCGCCCGGGCGGCGGTGCTGCGGATACTTGAAGTGGTGGTGCTCCAGGTTGGCCAGGCTGTGGCTCATGTTGGCCTCGCCGGTGGCGAAGGCCTTCTCCCAGATCACCTTGGCGCCGCGCCGGATGCGCGAGGTGCCCCGGATGTCGGCCGGGGCGTCGCCGAGCAGCAGCTCCGGCCCGAAGGAGCAGGGCCTCAGCTTGGAGTGCGCCAGGTAGAGGTAGTTGCGCTGCTCCAGCACGTGATCGGAGAACTCGTTGCCCAGGGCGAAGCCGAGGCGGCGCGGCACCCCCTGCGCATCAATTAGGTAGAGCCCGACCAGTTCCGCCTCGTCGCCGCCGTCCTCGGCGAAGTCGACCATCTGGAAGGCCTGCTCCGGCGCGGTGACGATGTCGCCGTCGCCCTTGTAGAACCACTCCGGCGCCACGCCGATGCCGCCGCCGGCGGGCTTGCCGCCATCCAGGCCCCACTTGAACATCTTCATGGAGTCGGAAAGGGCTTGCTCGCCCTCTTCGGCCACCTTCTTGTGCATCGAATCGCGGGCGTCGGCACTGCCGAGGTGGGTCAGGCCGGTGCCGGTGACCAGGCAGTGCGCCGGGTCGGCATGATCGAGCGGGGCCAGCAGGCGCCGCTCGGCGACCACGGCGGCGTAGTCCTCCGTCACCGTGCCGACCCGTTCCTCGGCAACCAGCACCAGGCTCTGGTCCTGCTCCAGGGCGATCTGCGCCAGGTCGTAGACCCGCTCCACGTCCTCCAGCAGGGTCAGCCTCGCCCCGCTATCGCCCGGAACGCCAACGGCACGGTTGCCGTGGCGGTCGATGAACTGAACCAAACGCATCGCTGTCCCCATCTGCTGAGTTCTGCCGCTCTGTCGGACGCGGCATCTTAGTGAAGACTTGGCAAAAGCGCCAACCCGTAGCGCATCACCGCCGCTCGGCCCCGACCGGCCGCGTCATCAGCAGGACCTCGGTGCTGTAGGAATAGCACGCGTGCGCCACGACGGGGCGGCGGTCGACGACGGCGTAGCCGCAGCGCCGGTAGAGGCGGCAGGCGCTCTCGTTCTCGGCAAAGACCTGGACGCTCAAGGTGTCGCAGCCGGCCGCAGCGGCGCGCGCCTCGGCGAGGGCCAGAAGTGCCGTACCGATGCCGCTGCCGCGGTAGGGCGCGAAGACCGCCAGGGCGTTGATGTAGTAGCTGCCGGGGACCTGGTGCTCCAGTTCCACCAGCGGGCGCAGCAGCGCGGGGATCTGCGGCAGTTCGGCCAGCTCCTCCGGGCTCGGCGCCGCCAGGCGATAGGCCAGGATCATGCCGGCGACCTTGCCCTCGACATGGGCCACAACGGCGTTGCGGTAGGAAAAGTTGGCGTCGTCGCGGGCGGCTCTCTCGCTGCCGACGTCGAGCGGGCTCTGCCCGGGCTTGGCCTGCTGCGCCCAGAGATAGGTGGGAATGCCCTCGCCGGCGATCTCGATCAGCTGTGCCAGGGCGAGCGCATCGTCGCGGCGGGCATCGCGATAGTGAGGTAGGGAGGCTGGCATCGGGAAGGTCCATTCCTCAGGAATGCTGTTCTCCATAGTGGCCGCCGCAAACCTGTCGGGCAACTGCCGAGAAATGCAAAAGCGGGGCGCGCGGGGATGTCAAAAAGAGCTATCCGGACGACCGCGCCCTGCGGCGCCGCGGATACGAACGCTCGCGAGCACAGGCTCTAGTGCGTGTCGTCATCGGTGATGCGGGCGTTCATCTCGCGGCGGCTGCGCGCCACCTCGGCCAGCTTGGAGCGCCACTGCGGGAGGGAGACGCTGATCTCCTGAAAGGCCGCGCGCGGCAGAAAGAGGAAATGCGAATAGCTGATGGACCGCACCGTCGCGCTGCGCCGCGACTGGTCGATCAGGGCCATCTCGCCGAAGAAGTCGCCGCGGCCGAGGCGGATACGGTTGTCTCCCACGACGATTTCCACGGCGCCGCTGGCAATGAAGTACATGCCGTCGGCGCGCTCGCCGCGCCGGAAGACGAAAGCATCGGCGGCGAAGACACGCTCCTGCAGCTTGCCGGCCACGCGCTGCAGTTCGGCTTCGCTGAGGTTGCTGAACACCGGAAAGGCGCGCAGCAGCTCCGGCGTCGTGGCGCGGAAGTCGACCGCCGTGACGCGCTGCTGGCTGGCATGGACACTTTCCGCCTCCGAGCGCAGGTGTCGGGCCAGGTCTTCGCTGATGATGCCGGACTCGAGCATCTGCTGGATCTGCTCCACTTCCTCGCGGTAGGCATAGCGTTCCAACACCGCGTGGTCGAGGTCGCGCGCGAAAGTCGGATACTGCAGACGCAGCGCGTCGATGTGGCGTTCGGCCTCGGTCATGCGCTGGTCGACGATCTCGCCCAGCACCTCAGTCAGCCGGTCGCCCAGCAGGCCGGCCAGTTTGAACTCCAGGAATACGACCAGCTCGAGAATGATGATGCGGTTGACCAGCAGGAAGCGGAAACGCCGCCCGAGGTAGGTGGCGAGTGGCCGGCTGATGCCGAGACGCGAGTGCAGAAAGCTCAGAAAGCGGAACCACAGGTCCTCACGGTGCGGTCGCCGGGCGGCGCGCAGATAGCCGAGGCGTCCCTCCTCGCGCGCGCCGTCGATCATCGCCTCGACCGTCAGGAGATAGCGGTCGATCAGCGGGCTCGGCATGCCGCCGCTCCAGCGCTGCTCCATGATCAGCGCCTTTTCCTGGTTGGCGAGTGCGATCAGCCCGACGGTCAGGCGGTCGAGGTCGCTGAGCGCCTCGGTGAAGGAGGTATCCTCGGCGACCCGCGTCAGGCGCTCGCTGTAGGGCCGCACCGCGGAATCCACCAGATCGTCGTCGAGCTCGTAGCGCCCGGCGAAGGAGCGCAGGTTGGAACGGACGCTGGACAGCGCCTGGGTCAGCACCTGGCTGCGGAAGGCGCGGTCGATTGGCGAGAGCTGATCGAGGCCGAACCAGCGCATCAGCGGGCTGAGCGTCGTGCCCTGTACCAGCAGGGTGAAGAGTGCGAAGCCGGTCGCCTGGATCGCGATGAAGCGCTTGACCTCCGGCTCGATGGCGGCGTTCTCGGTCACCGCGAGGGCCAACGCCAGGGTGACCGAGCCGCGCAGCCCGCCCCAGATGATCACGGTCTTCATAGGGGTCGAGACGCGCTGGATGACGCGCGCGGCGGACAGCAGCGGAAAGATTGCGAAGAGGATCACCGCGCGGGCGGCCAGGGCGGCGATCACCGCGACCAGCAGGTAGAGCAGGTCGGCGAAGGTGAAGTCTTCCATGAGGCGCGGCACCAGGATGGCCGCCAGCACGAAGACCAAGCTGGTCGCCCAGTAGGCGAGCTGCTCCAGGGTGTCGAGGCAGAAGCGGAAGGTCTCCGGCTGGAAGCGCGAGCGGCCGGCGGCACTGAGGTAGAGGCCGCTGGTCACCACGGCGACCACCCCGGAGAGCTCCAGGTAGTTGTTGCACAGCACATAGACCACGTAGGGCAGCGCCACGACGAGGGTGATCTGCGCGCCGCGGTAAGCCCGCAGAAAGGACAGCAGCTGGGCCATGGCCCGGCCGGCAACGAGCCCGACCAGGACGCCGCCGGCGAGCCGCCAGGCCAGGCTCTCGGTCACCATCCAGATGTCGAGGTCGCGCCCGGTGGCCACCACGGCGAGGAAGGCACCGAAGGCGGCGATCGCCGTGGCATCGTTGAGCAGGCTCTCGCCCTCCACCAGGCGCGTGAGCCGCGCCGGCGCGCCGAGGTCGCGGAACAGCGCGATGACGGCGCTGGGATCGGTGGTGGCGACGATGGCGCCGAACAGCAGGCAGACCGCCAGGGGCATGGGTGCGACTAGGTAGACCGCCCCGCCGATCACCACCAGCGCCAAGATGACCGCCAGCACCGCCAGCAGGGCCACCGCCACGAAATCCTGGGCCAAGCGGCGCACGTCGATGGTGATGGCCCCCTGGAACAGCAACAGCGGCAGCAGCACGGTCAGGAAGGTGCTGGAGGAGACGGGGATGTCGATCACCATCTCCGCAACTTCGTTGAACTCGTCGGTCAGCGTCGTGCGCAGCAGCCAAAGCGCGGCCAGGCCGATCAGCACGCCGACCAGGGCCAGCACCACGGTGAAAGGCAGGCCGGTACGCCGCGCCAGCGGCTGCACGCTGGCGACCACCATGAGCAGGACCGCGGTGGTCAGAACGATATCGGCGATGGACATGCCCGAGCGTCTTTCGTGGCGGAACCGGCCGATACCGGCAGCCTTCTACGCCGGGCCGCCGGATCCAGTCCCTGGACTTACCGGTCTATCAAATAATCGCACGCCGCACCAAGGCTGTGCGAAGACTCACCGGGATCCGTCGAAGTATCATCGGCGCAGGATGAGGAGATCGCGGCGGACCTCGTAGGACTCGAGCTTGCGCAGGAAGGTCATGCCGAGCAGGGACTCGCCCATATCCGCCTCGTTAACCGAAGCCGGCAGGTCGTAGAACACGATGGGCCCGACGGCGAGGCTGTCGAGGCGGATTGGCGCGCCGCGCCCGATACCGTTGGCGGTGAAGTACTGCCGGGTAAAGCTGAGGCGGTCGGGATCGTAGCCGAGGCGGCGGGCGTCGGCCGGGCTGAGGACGATGTCGCTGGCCCCGGTGTCGACGAGGAAGTCGACCGGCCGGCCGTTGACCGAGGCGGTCACCGTGAAGTGGCCGCCCATCCCGGCGCGCACCTCGACCACGCCGTCGGCGACCTCGACGGCCTGCGAGGGCAGCAGTTCGCCAGACAGCCGGCTGCCGAGGCTCGAGAAGGTGTCGCGATAGGCGTAGCCGATCAGCAGCAGGCCACCGATCCCGGCCCAGATGGCCAGGTTGCGCAGCGTCTCCCCCATGGGGACCCGGCGCAGGAACAGCAGGCCGCTGGAGCAGACCAGCAGGATCGCGACCAGCTTGACCAGGTGAGCCCAGTCCGCCGACTCGAGCTGGCGCTGCGGGAACAGCGACAGGAGGAGAAGCACGAGACCGCCGACGCCGGCGGCCAGCAGCAGCCACAACCAGGAACCCTGCGGCCGACGGCCCGGCGGCCCGCCGCCGCCCTGCCGCTTCCAGGGATCCCTTTCCTGTGCCATGCCAAATGCTCCTTCGGGCCCGCCGAGGGGCCGCTCTCCACACTGCGCAAGACCCTACCAGCAATAGGCGGCGAGGCGAAGCTTCACAGCCGGCAGCTTCGGCCCCTGCAACAATTGCGGCGCGGCCGGCGACGTGCTGTGGTGGCCGCTCCGATCGAATCGCGGAGCAGAACCCCGGCATGCCCAGCCTCGACCTACGCCCGGCCAGCGCAACGGACTTCGCCATTGCCGTCGACTGGGCCGCCGCCGAGGGGTGGAACCCGGGGCTGGACGACCTGGCGTCCTTCCACGCCGTCGACCCGCAGGGCTTCATCCTCGGCTGGATTGGCGACCAGCCGGTCTCCTCCATCTCCGTCGTGCGCTACGGCAGCACCTACGGCTTTCTCGGGTTCTACATCGTGCACCCGGCGCATCGCGGCAAGGGCCATGGGATGGCGACCTGGCGGCACGGCATGGCGCGGCTGGACGGCCGCACCGTCGGCCTCGACGGCGTGGTGGCGCAGCAGGGCAACTACCGCAAGAGCGGCTTCGTGCTGGCCGGCCGCAACCTGCGCCACAGCGGCATCCCGACGATCGACGCGGCGGAGGGCGATCCGCCCGGCATCCGAGACCTGGTGGGCGGCGACCTGGCGGCCGTGCTGATCTACGACCGCGCCTTCTTCGCCGCGCCGCGCGAAGGATTCACCGCGGCCTGGGCCTTGCCCCGTCCCGACGTCGCGCGCCGGGCCAAGATTGCCTGCGCCGACGGCGAGGTCATCGGCTACGGCGTGATCCGCTGCTGCCGCAGCGGCTGCAAGATCGGACCGCTCTTTGCCGACGACGAGGCAACGGCCGGCGCGCTGTTCCAGGCGCTCGCCGCGACCGCGCCGGGCGAAGAGATCACCCTCGACACGCCGGAGGACAACCCCGCCGCCATCGCCCTGGCCGAGCGCTTCGGCCTCGCGCCGGTCTTCGAGACCGCGCGCATGTACCGCGGTGCGCGCCCGGTCCTGCCCCTCGAGCGGACCTTTGGGATCACCACCTTCGAACTGGGATAAGCGCGGGACTGCGTGGGGCAAAGGCGCGATGCTCGATCTTCTCTCGATCACCGTGACCGACATGGCCCGCGCCGCGCCCGTACGATCATGAAGTCAGCTATCCCGCCTTTCTGCTGGACCCCAGACGGCCAAGGCGACGAGGTCGTGCACCACCGGCCGCCCAAAGCAGGCACCCGCTAATCGTCGCGCTGCTCGTTGCGCTCCCAGAAGGGCTTGTCGCCCGGGTCGCGCGGCTGGCTCTTCAGGTCCGCGCAGGCGGCCAGTATCGCAGACAGCATGAGTGAAATCAGCAGAAGTCCTGAGGCGCGGGCCAAGCGGCGTCTGTAACTCAGGG
>JBFGUI010000148.1:0-9891 GCA_041565695.1 Kiloniellaceae bacterium | reverse complement strand
GCCGGACAGCTTGGCCGCGGTCTCGAAGTCGAGATAGCCGAGCGCCTCGCCCAAATCGTAGTGCTCCTTGGCCTCGAAGTCGAACTGCCGCGGCTCCAGGTGGGTGCGGACGCAGACGTTGGCCGCCTCGTCCTCCCCGTCCGGCACGTCGGCCAGCGGCGCGTTGGGCAGGCCGCTCAAGAGGTCCTGCAGCTCGGCGCCGAGCTCGCGCTCCCGGTCTTCGGCCGCGGCCATCTTGTCCTTGAGGCCCGCGACCTCGGCCATCAGCGCGCCGGCGTCCCCGCCCTTGCGCTTGGCCTCGCCGATCGCCTTGGAGGCCTCGTTGCGCCGGGTCTGCATGGTCTGCAGGTCGGTCTGCGCCTGGCGGCGTTTGGCGTCGAGGGCCAGGATCTCCTGCGACAGCGGCGCCAGGCCGCGGCGCTGCATCGCGGCGTCGAAGGCTTCGGGTTCCTCACGGATCCATCGGATGTCGAACATAGGGGTACGCGACTCGGGGTTTGTTGCAGGCGAATCGGCCCACTTATACGGCCCCGTCCGCGCCCCTGTCCACGCCGGACTGCCCCGATTCGCCCTGAAAATGCCCCAGGAATCCGGGACTTAGCTTCACTGCCGAAACCAAGGCCCGGGGCGAAGCCGCTCACCCGACTCGCAAAATGCCGCGAACTTAAAGTAATTTCTGAAGAACGGCCGGGTCGCGCCTCAGGCGCTGGTCGCCCCGGCGGTCCGGGCCCTGGGCTGATCGACCAGCCAGTCGGTGATCACCGCCCCGACCCACATGGCGGTCAGCGCCAGCCAGGCCGTGACGGCGAAGGTCGAGCCGCCGGTGACCCCCGCGCCGATGGCGCAGCCGCCGGCCAGCATGGCCCCGAAGCCCATCATCGCCGCGCCGCTCAGGTAGCGCCGCATGGACCTGGCGCCCTCGAAGCCCTCCAGCTTCCACTCGCCGGCCAGCAGCGCCGCCAGCGCGGCGCCGAGGAACACGCCGGGGATCAGGCCGACATCGAAGTCCAGGGTGTCCGAGGCGGTCATGAAGAACATCAGGGTGTCGGCCGAGGGGCCGGAGAAGGTCAGGCTCTCGATCGGCACCGGCTCGAAGGCCTGGGCGGAGATCAGCGCCGTGAGCAGCCAGCCCGCCCCCACCGCGAAGCCGACGCCGGAGCCGAACACCAGCACCGGCCAGGCGATGCCGGCGCGCCAGGCGGCGGCCAGGGCGACCAGCGCCAGCACCGCGCCCAGGGCCAGCCCGGCATAGGAACCGAGGCCGAGCAGGGCCATGAGGTTGATGTTGGCCGCTCCGGTGGTCCAGATCCCGGCCAGCGCGTCGCGCGCCGGCGCCAGCACGCCGTGCAGGGACATCTGCGCGGTCACCGCGAAGACGAGGCCGGAGAGCAGCGCCCGCAGGTTGCCGCTGGGAGCCAGCACCAGCAGGCGCCCCGGGCAGCCGCGCGCCAGCACCATGCCGGCGCCGAAGATGACGCCGCCGAGGATCGCCCCGGAGAGCGAGCCGGCGGAGGCCAGCCAGCGGGTCTGCTCCAGCGGCACCAGGCCGGTCAGCGTGAAGGCCTGGGTCCAGAACACCGCCGTGGAAAAGCACAGCAGCCAGACCGCCAGGCGGGGGCCCAGCCGGCCGCGGGCGAACTCCACCGTGGCGGCGCGCAGGCAGAAGCGGCTGCGCTGCGAGGCGACGCCGAACAGCGCGCCGACCACGAGGCCGACCAGGGTCGCCGCGCCGCTGTCGCCAGTCACGTCCAGGATGGCAGAGATGTCCATGCAGAGAGGCCCGCAGCTCCGTCAATTCCCATATTTTTAACGGAGATTGGCGGCGCTTGCCTTGACCCAGGTCATCCGGGACAGAGGGGCTTCTGCACGCGGCACCATGGATTGCCGGGATCCCGGCATCGAGTGCCGAGACAGGCAAGTCCGGCAATGACGACCGAGGGGGCGAACGGACGCGGCGCTCTCTACCACCCCTCCACTGTCACCCCCGGACCTGTTCCGGGGGTCCATCCGTCAGCCACTCAGACCGTCCCACAGATCGGTCCAATGCGGGTTGTCGCGCTCGATCAGATTGACCTTCCAAGCGCGCGACCAGTGCTTGATGGTCTTTTCCCTTTGGATCGCCGGCTCGATCTCATCATAGAGCTCAAAATAGACCAGGCACTTCACGCCATGCGTCTTTGTGAAGCCGTCGACCAACCCCTCGCGATGCTCGTAGACGCGGCGGACGAGATCATTGGTCACGCCGACATAGAGCGTGCCGTGAGGTCGGCTGGCGAGGATGTAAACGTAGTAACTCATCGGCCAGAGTCTGCGGCACCATGGATTGCCGGAACAAGTCCGGCAATGACACGAAAAAGGGGTCGGAAGGGCGCGCAACCGATCGCGCCACGCCGACCATCACCCACAACTCAGACCGTCACCCCCGGACTTGTTCCGGGGGTCCATCTGTCTGCGCGCTTAAACCGCGCCGGCGGCTGAATGGATCGCCGGATCAAGTCCGGCAGTCACGGTCGAGGGGGTGGCGCGGGCCGTGCATCAGGGGCGCCGCGCTCAGGGTGCCGGCGGCACCTTGTCGGCCTCTTCCTCTTCCTCGTCCAGGTCGAAGTCGTCGTCGTACTCTTCCTCGGCGGCGGCCGCGGCGCGCTTCTTCTCGACCATCTTGGCCATGAGGATGGAGACCTCGTAGAGCAGGACGATGGGAATGGCGAGGCTGAGCTGGCTCAGCGGGTCGGGCGGCGTGAAGATCGCGGCGACGATGAAGACGCCGACGATGGCGTACTTGCGCTTGGCGGCCATGCCCTTCGACGTCGCCAGGCCGACGCGGGCCAGCAGGGTCATGATCACCGGCAGCTGAAAGCAGAGCCCGAAGGCGAAGATCAGCTGCATCATCAGCGAGAGGTACTCGTTGACCTTTGGCTCCAGCTCGATGGCCAGGGAGTCCGCGCCGGGCGGCACCTGGAAGGCGATGAAGAACTCGGCAGCGAAGGGGAAGATGATGTAGTAGACCAGCGCGCCGCCGAGGAAAAACAGAAAGGGCGTCGCGGCCAGGAAGGGCGCCAGCGCCGACTTCTCGTGCCTGTAGAGGCCCGGCGCGACGAACAGCCAGAACTGCACCAGGAACATCGGAAAGCAGATGAAGGCGGCGGCGAAGAAGGCGACCTTCACGTAGGTGAAGAAGACCTCGGTCAGCGCCGTGAAGATCATGCGCTGGTGCCGCTCGTCGACGTTGTTGGCAATCATCACGTCGGCCAGCGGCTGCGACAGGTACTGGAAGATCTCCTCGGCGAAGAAGAAGCAGACCAGGAACACGACCAGCAGCGCCACAACGCTGTACAGCAGGCGCTGGCGCAGCTCGATCAGGTGGTCGAGCAGCGGCATCTTCTTGTCGTCGGGGGCGTCGGTCACCGTGGTCATGCGGACTTCTTGGAGCCCTCGCCCTCCGCTGCCGTGGCGGGCTTTTCACCGCCGCCGGAAGGTTCAGCCGCCGTCGGGTTCAGGGAATGCGCCGGCGCCACGTTGGCCGAGGGCATGCTGGCGGCCGCGCGGCCGGCGTTGCCGTCGTCGCGCTTCTGTTCGGTCTTGTCGGCGGCATCGCTCTCGCGGCGGGCCTCGTGCTCGACGGCGCGCACCTCGCTGCCGACCTCGTCGTCCGGGTCGATGGCATTGGAGATCGTCCGCTGCAGATTGCCCTGGCGCGTCGCCTCCAGCGCCTTCTTGGCGTCCTCGAGCTCGGCCTCGCGGACCATCTCGTCGATCCCCGACTGGAACTCGCGCGTGAGCGAGCGCGCCTTGCGCATCCAGTGCGCAATGGCCTTCATGGTCTTGGGAAGATCTTTCGGTCCGATCACGATGAGGGCGATCAAGGCGATCACCGCCATCTCGGACCAGCCGATGTCAAACATGGCCGCCCATCACAGGGAACGCGGCCGGCACGGCCTCAGCCGTTGGCCGCCTTGTCCTTTTCCTTGGAAGAGGCCATCGCCGTCGTGTCCTGGTCGATGACCTTGGGGCTGTCGCCGGCCGCTTCTTCTTCCTTCTTCTTGCCGTCTTCCTTGAGGCCCTTCTTGAAGGCGTTGATGCCCTGCCCCATGTCGCGCATCAGCTTGGGAATCTTGCCGCCGCCGCCGAACAGAACAAGCACAACAACCAGCACGATGAGCCAGTGCCAGATACTAAAGGTTCCCATTCCGGGATCTCCCTCACGATTGGTCGTAACCGCCTATTGAGGCGGACTATCGCAAAAAGGCCCCGGCGCCGCAACGCCGCAGACCAAAAGGGTTAACCGCCCGTCGCGCCCCGCTATCTCGGAAAAACAAAGGCTTGCGCGCGGTCCAGGGCCACCGTCAGGCACTGTTTTTCCGGCGGCAGGAAACGCCCCGGCACCCGGGCATGAAAGTGCGGTGCCCCGGCCGGCAGTTCAAGGCTGCGCAGGTGAATGAGGCTGGTGCGCCCCATCAGCCGCGCCGCCATCACCGTCACCGCATGGGGCGGCACCGGGCAGCCGTCGTCCACCGGTGTCAGGTGCAGCGCCTCCGGGCGGATCAGGACCTGTACCGGGCTACCCTCCGGCAACTCGCCGGCCGACACGGCGCCGAAGGGCGTGGTCACTTCTCCAGCTTTAACAACGCCTTCCAAATAATTGATTTCACCGAAAAAAGAGGCAACGAAGGCGTCCGAGGGCTCGTAGTAGAGATTGGCCGGGGTGCCCTGCTGCACCAGGCGCCCGTCGCGCATCAGGGCGATGCGGTCGGCCATGAACATGGCCTCCTCCGGGTCGTGAGTGACCATCAGGGTGGTGGTGCCGCTCTGCTTCAGCACGTGCAGGGTGTCGTCGCGCACCTGCTGGCGCAGGCGGGCGTCGAGGTTGGAGAAGGGCTCGTCCAGTAGCATCACGCGCGGCCGCGGGGCCAGGGCGCGGGCCAGGGCGACGCGCTGCTGCTGGCCGCCGGAGAGCATGTGCGGATAGGCCCCCGCGGCATCGGCCATGCCGACCAGCTGCAGGGCCTGCTCGACCCGCTCGCGGCGCTCGGCCGCGGCCAGACGGCGCAGGCCGAAGGCCACATTCTCGGCCACCGACAGATGGGGGAACAGGGCGTAGTCCTGGAACACCAGGCCGACCGAGCGCTGCTCCGGCGGCCGCTCGCGCCCGTTGCCGGCGACCACCTCGCCCTCGATCACCACGCAGCCGCGCTGCAGGTGCTCCAGCCCGGCGGCGACCCGGAGCGCCGTGGTCTTGCCGCAGCCCGAGGGCCCCAGCAGGCAGACCACCTCGCCCTGCTCCAGGGTCAGGCTGAGGTCGTCGACCGCCAGCAGGTCGCCGAAGGCATGGCTGACGTGCTCCAGGGATAGCGCGGACATGGCGGCAGATCAGCGGCGGCCGGGCGCGGGGCTCAGCCGGTGCTCCGCTGAGGCGCGTCCTCGGCCTCGTCGGTTGCGTCGGTTGTGTCGGTTTCGTCCTCCGCCGCCGCTTCGGATGCTTCGACGTCGGCGTCTTCGGCGGCCGGATCGGTCACGGCTGAGACATCCTCCCCGGCATCGTCGTCCGCGGGCTCATCGGCCGCGCCGGAGCGCGGGGTCGCCGAGAGGTCGACCTCCTGCGGCAGCAGGTCCTCGCCGAAGGTGGCCTCGAGCAGCTCCTCGTCGCTGTCCTCGGTCTCCTCGTCCTCGTCGTCGACCACCTCGGGCTCGATCTCGCCGGCGGCCGGCAGCAGGCCGCGGTCGCCGAGCGCGGTCAGCGCCGGGCGGGCGTCGAGCAGGCCGGCGGCCTTCAACTCCTCCACGCCGGGCAGCGAATCCAGCCCTTCCAGGCCGAAGTGGTCGAGGAAGGCCTCGGAGGTGCCCCAGGTCACCGGGCGGCCCGGCGTCCGGCGCCGTCCCTTGGGGCGGATCCAGCCGATCTCCAGCAGCGCGTCGAGGGTGCCCTTGGACAGGGCGACGCCGCGGATCTCCTCGATCTCGGCGCGGGTCACCGGCTGGTGGTAGGCGATCACCGCCAAGGTCTCCAGGGCGACGCGCGAGAGCTTGCGCACCACCCGGTTCTCCAACTCCATGCGCGGCGCGAGGTCCTCGGCGGTGCGGAAGGCCCAGCGCCCGCCGCGCTTGACCAGGTTCACGCCGCGGTTGGCATAGAGCGACTGCAGGTCGCCGAGAATCCGGTCGAGGTCGGTCTCCTCGGGCAGGAAGCGGGCCAGCTGGGCCGGCGCCAGCGGCTCGGCGGAGGCGAAGAGCAGCGCCTCGACGAGGCGCAGGTTGTCGAAGTCGCCGGTCTCGGCATCGGCGTCATCCGCCGTGTCCGCGGCATCGCCCGCGTCGCTGCCGGGCTCCGCCTCGTCTTCAACCGCCGCGGCGTCGAGCGCGTCGACGTCCTGGACTTCGGCGTCTGGGACCTCGGCTTCCGGGGTTTCGGTTTCTGGGGTTTCGGAGATCATGCTTGCTCCTGTTGCTCCTCGGCGGCGCTGCGCAGGTAGATCGGCCCGAAGGCACTGTCCTGGCGAAGGCGCAGCTTGCCTGCCTTGCACATCTCGAGGGACGCCGCGAAGGTCGAGGCCAGGGCGGAGCGCTTGAGCAGCGGATCGCCCCGCACCTGCAGGTCCGGCGGCAGGAAAGACGACAGCGTGCGCCAGCCCGGCATGGCGCCCAGCATGGACGTCAGGCGGGCCACGGCGCGGTCGACGGAATAGAGCTCCGACGGCCTGATATGCAGGCTCTTCGGTCCGCTGCGCGCGCGGTTGGCGCCATAGGCCTTCAGCAGGTCGTAGAGCGTGGCGTCGTAGGTCGTGGTGGTGCGTGTCTTCGGCCGCTCCGGCGTGCCGCGGCAGAAGATGTCGTTGCCGAGCTGCGGCAGCGCCATGAGCTTCGCGCCGACGTCGCGCATGGCCTGCAGGCGCTGCATCTGGAACTTCAGGGCGGCGGCCATCTCGGCGCCCGAGGGCTCCTCCTCGCCGCCGGTCTCAGGCAGCAGCAGGCGCGACTTGAGGTAGGCCAGCCAGGCCGCCATGACCAGGTAGTCGGCGGCCAGCTCCAGGCGGATCGCCCGCGCCTCGCGCACGAACTCCAGGTACTGCTCGGCGAGGTCGAGGATGCGGATGTGCTTGAGGTCGACCTTCTGGTCGCGGGCCAGTTCCAGCAGCACGTCGATCGGCCCGGCATAGCCGTCGAGGTTCAGCAGCAGCCGGTCGCGGGCGACGCTGCGCGCACCCTCGATGCCTTCCTCGAAAGGAACCACGTCACTCACGCGTTTCGGTCCTCACAGATAGATGCCCTCCGGCAGCCCCGCCAGCCAGGTGAAGAACGGCAGCAGCCAGTTCACCGGCGTGCGAATCACCAGATCGAAGAAGGACAGGTTAGCACCAACCGCCCGGCCTGCGTAGGGCAGCAGGAAGAAGGCGCCGATGAGAATGAAGATGCCGTAGCGCTCCAACCTGGCCAGGGGGACCGCCAGGCTGATCGGCAGCAGCCCCACGGCGATGCGCCCGCCGTCCAGCGGCGGCAGCGGCAGCAGGTTGAGGACCGCCAGCACCAGGTTGAGGAAGATCGAGTTGAGCAGCGTGAGGCGCAGCCAGTCCGAGGCCACGTCGGGCAACAGGCTTGCCGGATGGAACAGCAGCGCCGAGATCAGGGCCAGCAGCACATTTGCCGCGGGTCCGGCGGCGGCCACGTAGATCATGTCGCGCCGCGGCTTGCGCAGGCGGTGGAAGGCCACCGGCACCGGCTTGGCATAGCCGAACACGAAGGGCAGCGGCGAGAGGTAGAGCAGCACCGGCAGCACCACGGTGCCCATGGGGTCGACGTGCTTCAGCGGATTGAGCGTCACCCGGCCCAGCTTGTAGGCGGTGTCGTCGCCGTAGGACCAGGCGATGATGCCGTGGGCCGCCTCGTGCAGGGTGATGGCCAGCAGGATCGGAATGATCCAGGTGGAGATGGTGTAGGCCTGCGCCGAGAAGTCGAGATCGATGTCAGGCATCGAGCTCGACTTTCCGGATCGGCATGGCTCCTGAATTCGCACATTTCATGCCGCCAGGGCAGATCTCCGCCATACGAAGATTGTCGTTCCGGGACTTGTTCCCGGAACCCAATGCCCTGACCACCCGCGAAGCCGTTGGTAAGGCGGATATCGTGCCTGCGGCTGGCACGGTCGAATTCCCGGCAAGCCGTCGCCTCGGGCAAACGACAATGGATCCCGGGATCAAGTCCCGGGATGACACTGGTGTGTGAGTGCGGCCAGTCGTTTGCATCACACCCCGTGCATGATGGCTTCGAGGCGGCGCAGCAGGGCGGCTTGGTCGACCGCCTCCGGCCGGCCGAGGCGGGCGCGGCCGGCGGCGATGCGGCGCCCGGCCTCCGCCGTCAGCGGCCCGACGGCCGCGGCCACCTGCTCCATTTCGTCCGCCTTGCCGTTGCAGTGCAGGACGACGTCGCAGCCAGCGCCGAGCGCCGCTGCGGCCCGCTCGCCGAGGCTGCCCTTCAGCGCCTCCATGGAAAGGTCGTCGGAGACGAGCAGGCCGTCGAAGCCGATCTCGCCGCGGATCACCTCGGCGATCACCCGCGGCGAGGTCGTCGCCGGGCGCTCGGTGTCGAGGGCGGTGTAGACCACGTGGGCGGTCATCGCCCAGGGCGCGTCGTTGAGCACCTTGAAGGGCCGGAAGTCGCTGGCCTTGAGTTCCGCCTTGGCGGTCTCGACCACCGGCAGCGCCTTGTGGCTGTCGACACGGGCGCGGCCGTGGCCGGGGATGTGCTTGACGATCGGCATGACGCCGGCGGCCAGCATGGTCTGACAGACGATGCCGGCCAGCTCGGCCACCAGCTCGGGGTCGCCGCCGAAGGCGCGGTCGCCGATCACGTCGTGGGCGCCGGGGAACTGCAGGTCCAGGAGCGGCACGCAGTCGACGTCGATGCCCAGGTCGGTGAGCTCGGCGGCGATCAGCTGGGTGTTCAGCTTGAGGGCCTCGTGCGCCCGCTCGCGGTCATGGCTGGCCAGGCGCCCGAAGTAGCTGGCCGGCGGCGCGGCGCGCCAGTGCGGCGGCTTGAGGCGGGCGACCCGGCCGCCCTCCTGGTCGATCAGCACCGGCGCGTCGGCGCGCCCCACCGTGGCGCGCAGCGCGGCCACCAGGTCGCGCACCTGCTGCGGCTCCTGGCAGTTGCGCGCGAAGAGGATGAAGCCGAGGGGATTGGCGGCGCGGAAGAAGCTCGCCTCGGCAGCGCTGAGGCTGGGGCCGGCGCATCCGTAGATGGCCGCTGAGGGGCTCGGCAGGGCGGTCATGTCTGACATCAGCGCGTCGTGACGAGGCAGTCCTGGTTGCGCGACTTGAGGCGGGCGCAGAGGTCCGCCGCCGCGGCGCGGCTGGCAAAGGGGCCGGTCTGAACCCGGTAGTAGGTCGTGCCTTTCACCTGGGCGCTGTGCAGGCTCAGGTCCAGGCCGCCGAGCAGCTCCGGATGGGCCTTCTGCAGGCGGGTCCACTCGCGGCCCGCCGCCGCCTCCGAAGTCACCGAGGCGAGCTGCAGCACCACGGCACCGGGCGTCAGGGCGGCGGTCTGGGTCGCCGCGGGCGCTGCCGAAGGGCTCGGGAGCGGCGCATCGGAGGGCTCGCCGTCGGCGGTTTCCAGCGGCGTCCGCTCGAGCAGCGCGGCGATCTGGTCCTCGCTGCCGTCGTCGCTCTGCGGCTTGGGGATCGGCCGGGCGATCTCCGCCTCGGCCGGTTGCGTCGCCTCGGGCGTCTCGGGCGTCTCGGGCGCCACGGGCGCCACGGGCGTGTCGGGCGTCTCGGGCGCCGCCGCGGCCGCCGGGCTGTCAGCCGGCACTTCACCCGACGGCGGCAGGGTCTCCTCGCCGCCCTGCAGCGCGATCTGCGGCGCGGCCGGTGCGATGGTCGCGGGCGGCGCCGGGGTCTCCGG
>JBFGUI010000147.1:0-9929 GCA_041565695.1 Kiloniellaceae bacterium | reverse complement strand
GGAACTGCCGCGGCAGGCAGATGATAGCCGCCATCGACAGCAGGGTGAGGGTGATCCACTGCAGGTAGCTGCCACCGGAATCGATGAAGAAGAGCTTCACGATGCCGGCGTCGGCGGCGGCCCGGTTGAACAGGTCGCCGATGCCGTCGTTGACGCCGAAGGTGACGAAGATCCCCACCGCCAGGAAGGCGATCAGCTTGACCAGGGACTCGAAGGCCACGGCGGCGACCATACCCTCGTGATGCTCCGAAGCGTCGATGTGACGGGTGCCGAAGAGAATGGCGAAAGCCGCCATAATGAGGGCCACCCAGAGCGCGGTATCCGCCAGCAGGGGCACGTTCTCCTGCAGCGGCATGGCCACCACCGGGTACTGGCGCAGCACGTTGAAGGAGGTCGAGACCGCCTTCAGCTGCAAAGAGATGTAGGGAATGATGCCGACCACTGCGATCACCGTCACCAGAGCGCCCAGACTGGTCGACTTGCCGTAGCGCGAGGAGATGAAGTCGGCGATGGAGGTGATCCGGTGTGCCTTGCTGATGCGGATGATCTTGCGGATCACGAACCACCACAGCAGAAAGACCAGGGTCGGTCCGAGATAGATCGGCAGAAAATGGATGCCGCCGGAAGCGGCCCGGCCGACCGAGCCGTAGAAGGTCCAGGAGGTGCAGAACACCGCGATCGAAAGCGTATAGATCCACGGGCTGCGGATGATGCTGCGGCCGGCGTCGGCGCGCAGGTCGGCGTAGTAGGCGATCGCGAAGAGCAGGCAGAGATAGGCGAAGGCGACGACAAGAATGCCCCAACCGGTCAGCAAGGATCAGTCCTCCGTCCGGTCGCGGCGCGGCGCGGATTCGAGGTCGCCGGAGAGCGGCGGCTCGATCTCCTCGGTCGCAGGCAGCGGCCCCGGCATGCGCAGCGGCTCCGAGACCTCCTGCTCCGTCAGCTTGGAGACGTTGAAGGCCAGCAGCGCGATCACCAGGCCCCAGGCGACGAAGATGTAGAGGTAGAGGGTCGGAATGCCGAAGACCAGCTCCGGCACCGAGAAGATCGACAGAAAGGGAGGACTGAATGCCAGAAGGCCGACGACGAAGAGCATCACCGACCACTCGGCGGCGCGCCGGCGGTTCATAGGCCCTTCCCGCTGAAGCCGGGCCGGCGCAGCGTCAGCGTCGCGACCACCGGTCCTAGCCCTGCGTCAGGCCGAGCAGCGCCCGGGCCCGGTCGACCAGTTCGCGGGTGGAGAACGGCTTGGTGACGTAGTCGTCGGCGCCGAGTTCGAGGCCCTTGCGGCGATCGAGTTCGCGCCCCTTGGCCGACAGCATCATGATGCGCACGGCGTCGAGCCTGCGGTTGGCGCGGATCGCCTTGCAGACGTCATAGCCGTCGCGCCGCGGCAGCATGACGTCGAGCACCACGAGGTCGGGCAGCTCGCTCTCGACGATGCGCAGGGCCGTCGTCCCGTCATGCGCGATGCTCACGTCGAAGCCCTCCCGCTTCATCAGAAAACTGAGGGACTCGACGATATTCGGCTCGTCCTCGACGACGAGAACCCTCTGTGACACCCTGCTCCCCTCCCGCATATGGGCGGGCCCCGCGGCGCTCGGCCGGCGGGTCCGCCTGCGGTTCATCGGGGCGAGCATAGCACGACGCGGGCCTGGGGCGATGCTTCACTGACACGCATCCACCTTAAGTGGAAGCATCGTTCGGCCTTGCCGCCTCTTCCGGTGCATCGCCGGGGGACGGCGGAAACACCAGCTTCTGGTAGAGGAAGGGGATCCCGAGCAGGCTGAAGCCCAGTGCGGCGAAGGCGGCAAAGCGCTGCAGGCCGTCGAGGGCGCTCCAGTCGACCAGCAGCACCTTGGCGGTCGCAACGGCCAGGACCGCCAGGGCGGCATAGCGCAGGCTGGCGAAGCCCGTCTTCAGGGCAAGGCCGAAGAGCAGCCAGGCATAGCCAAGCCAGACCAGGGAGTAGGTCAGCAGCTCGGCATCCGTGGTGCCGCCGATGCTGAGCACCGGGCCGGTGAAGGCCCGCCGCACTTCGAGCGACAACCAGGTGAAGACCAGCAGCAGCGCGTAGATCGCGGCAGCCATCGCCGCAGCACGCTGGCCGCTGCGGCGCAGTTCCCAGGCGAAGGCCAGCGCAAACCCCGCCGGCAACAGGTAGGCGAGTAACAGGAGGTTGAGGATCGGCAAGCTTCCGACCGCCTCGCCGCTCCACAGCGGGTTGTTGGCCAGCACCAGGAAGAACGCGGAATGCAAAGCGGCGAGACCGGCCAGCAGGCGCCAGCCCCAGAGCAGCACCTCGCGCCCGCCGACGCGATAGGCCCGCAGACAGCCGTAGGCCATGGCGAGCCAGGCCACGCCCTGCAGCGCCTGTTCCGCGAGGTCATAGCTGCGGCTGGCGAGGTCCCCGACCACGAAGCTGCGAATCTCCAGCGTCACCAGCAGCCAGGCCAGTACCAGGGCGCCGCCTTCCAGCAGCCGGACCAGGCCGTCGTCGGCCTGCCGGCGGAATTCCCGGCTGGCCCACCAGAAGGCCAGTGCCGGCACGCCGTAGCCGTAGAGGATCCAGTTGAGGCCCGGCAGGCTGCCCAGGGGGTAGTCCAGCACGTTGTAATTCGCCACCAGGCGGACCAGCACCACGCCGGCCACGGTCACCGCGACCGGCCGCAGGCTGGTCAGGTCGAGCCGCGCGGAGATCCAGGCCGTGGCCGGCAGCAGCAGCGAGAGGGCCACCGTGAGCCAGGCCTGCTCCAGCGCCATGGCGAAGGCAAGCCCCAGGGCAGCGACCCCGGCCAGGGCATAGATCCCGAGCAGCAGGTCGTCGCCCGCGCCGCCGCCGTGCGGTGGCTGCCGACGGATCCAGGCAGCCACGGCCAGCTGCAGGCCCGCCACGCCGAGCGCCGCCGTCGACCAGGCGAGATCGATGCCGAGCCCGGTCACCCGCCAGTAGGCGATGGCCAGCAGCCCCACCGGCACCCCGGCGGAGACGGCGGCCCAGAGCGCCGGACGCCGGACCCGCGGCAGCGCCAGGAAGCCGACGGCGGCGAAGAGCGCGCCGAAGCTCAGCGAGACCACGACGAAGGCGGAGAGCTGCGGTGGCACCACCGGGCCCACCGCGCCGGCATAGCCGACGCCGCGATAGTCGTGGGTGAACTGCGGCCAGTCGGCGATCGCCGGCAGGTGCCAGGCGGCGACCACCGCGAGCACCAGCAGCGCGGCAAGCAGGGCTAGCCCCTCGAAGACCGCCTCGCGCCAGCCGACGGTTAGGAACAGGCTGGCGATCAGGAAAGTGGCGATCAGGGAGACGGGGTCGTAGCCGTCCATGCGCACCAGGATGAAAGTGAGCACGGCAGTTGCCAGGGCCGCCGCCCAGGCGATGCGATCGGGCGTCGCCGCGGGCCAGAGATGCTCGCCGCCGATCGTTTCGACGCGGTATCGGACGCCCAGGAACAGTCCGGCCAGCAGCACGAGATAGGCGGCCAGCGCCGGACTGTCCTGCGGCGACCAAACGGCGGCGAACCAGAACAGGGGCCAGAGCACGGCACCGAGGAGCGTGCCCCAGGCCAGCCACCAGCAGCCCATGTAGCGGGTGATGGCCAGGGAAGCCGCAGAGAGCGCCAGGAGGTAGGGAAACAGGCCCCAGGCCGAGGGCTCCGGCGTGGTCACCAGAAGCGGCGTGGCGAAGCCGCCCAGCAATGCCAGCACCGCGATCAGCGGGCCTTGCAGGATTGCCAGGGCGAAGGCGGCGAAGGCGACCAGGGCCAGCAGGGCGAAGGCTACCGGCGGCGGCAGCAGGCCATAGAGCGCGTGCGCCGCATAGATGCTGCCGAAGGCCGAGGCCAGACCGGCCGCGGTCAGCGCCGGCGGCAGGTAGTTGGGACCGATGGCGGCGATGGCCCGCTGCAGCGGCCGCCGGCGCAGCCACTCGCCGCCCAGGGTCAGGGCGATGCCGAAGGCAAAGCCGCTGATCACCCGGCCCCAGGGTCCGAGCCGCAGCCAGCCGCGGTCGTAGCCGTACTTGGCGAGAAAGAGGCCGGCCAGCGCCAGGGTCACGCCGCCGAGCCAGATAAGGCCACGAGAGGTGAGCCAGGCTTCGAGGCCGGCCCCGCGGGCCTGCGTCGCCGAAACAGGCTTAAGCGGCGCTTCGTCTGCAGTTTCCGCTGGCGGCTCGGGTGTCGCTTCGCCGCTTGCAGTCGCGAACGCGTCTTCCGCCGCCGCAGGTTCCTGTGGCGGGGTTTCGCCCGCTTCCGGCTCGGTCGCCGGTTCCGTTTCGGATTCCGCTTCAGGCGCCGCTTCCGGTTCTGGCGGCGGCGCGCCGGCGACCTGGCGGCGCAGGGCGGCAACCTCGTCGGAAAGCGAGTCGATCCGCGCTCGCAGCGCGCCGACCTGCACTGAGGAGATGCCGCGCACGCGCGAGAAAGCAACGAGCCCAAGCGCCGGCGCGATCAGCAGATAGAGCACCAGCGAGCCGATCAGCAAGACCCAGAACATCTCGTCCATTCCTCCGCTCCCGGGTTGTCGTGGCGCGCGTCAGGCCGCGCCCTGGGCGGCCATCAGCCGCTCGGCCAGGACCCTGGCGCCGGGGTGGTCCGCCTTGCCGCTGCCGAGCAGCGGCAGCTTTTCGACGCTGAACACGTGGCGCGGCACCATCAGCTCGCTGGCGCCCTGCTGGCGCGCATGGGCGGAGATCGCCTCGCGCGGCGCCTCGGCCCTTTCGGTGAGCAGCACCAGCTGCTCACCCTTGCGCGCATCCGGCAGCGCAACGACGGCGTGCATCTCTTCCGGCCAGAGGCCGCTCACCAGGTTCTCGACCGCGCCGAGCGAGACCATCTCGCCGGCGATCTTGGCGAATCGCTTGGCGCGGCCGAGGATGGTGACGTAGCCCTCCGCGTCGAGGGCGACGATGTCGCCGGTGTCGTACCAGCCGTCGGCGGGCGGCTGCAGCTCACCGGGAGTCTCAGCCTTCAGATAGCCCAGCATGACGTTGGGCCCGGCGACCAGCAGGCGCCCGCCCTCATCCACGCCGGGCACCGGCTCCAGGCGATGATCGATGCCAGGCAACAACCGCCCGACGCTCTCCGCTTTGAAGTGCATAGGCGAGTTGACGGCGATCACCGGCGCGCATTCGGTCGCGCCGTAGCCCTCCAGGATGCGCAGGCCGAACTTCTCCATCCAGAGGCGGCGGGTCTCCTCGCGCACCCGCTCGGCGCCGGCAAAGACGTAGCGCATGGCATAGAAGTCGTAAGGGTGCGCCATGCGCCCATAACCGGCGAGGAAGGTGTCGGTGCCGAACAGGATCGTCGCGTTGGTGTCGTAGGCCAGCACCGGCACGATGCGGTAGTGCAGCGGCGAGGGATACATGAAGGTCTTCACGCCGGAAAACAGCGGCAGCAGCATGCCGCCGGTCAGCCCGAAGGAATGGAACACCGGCAGGGCGTTGAACACGCTGTCCGTCGGGTTGAAGTCGATGCGCGCGGCGAGCTGGCGGCAGTTGGCCAGCAGGTTGTCGTGGCTCAGCACCACGCCCTTGGGGTCGCCCTCGGAACCGGAGGTGAAAAGCACCAGGGCGGGCGTCACGGGATCGAGCCCGCCTGCCCCGCAGGCACGCGCGTGGATGACGCCGGCGAAGGGCCGGGCCACAAGCCCGTAGAGTTTCGAAAAAATTCCGATCTCGCGGCGCAGGTCCTCCAGGTAGACGACCTTGACCTGCGCCTCCAGCGCGGCGGCCACCTCCTGCAGCTTGGCCTGCTCGACGAAGCGGCGCGATGTGTAGACGGTACGGATCTCCGCCGTGCGGCAGGCCGAGAGCAGGCTGGCGCTGCCCGCGGTGAAGTTCAGCATGGCCGGCACGCGCCCGAAGGCCTGCAGGGCGAAAAAGGACACCGCGGCGCCGGCGGCCGAGGGCAGCATGAGGCCGACGACCTCGCCCCGCGCGGTGAGGCTCTTCATCTTGCGGCCCAGCACCAGGGCGCCGGTGATCAGCCGGGTGTAGCTCAGCGGCTTGCGCTCGATATCCTCCACCGCCGCCTTGCCGCCGCCGTGGATCGAACGCGCCTCGAGCAGCGCCTGAAACAGGGTGCGGGGTTCCTGATGATGGATGCGGAACAGCATGTCGGACATCACTTCGTAGAGCGCGGCGCCGGCCAGCTGGCGGCGTTGCCGGCCGCGCGCCTCGGCGGGAATCGCGAAGCGGCGCGGCGGCAGCACGGTGATGGTGATCTTGGGAAACAGGCGCAGGCGGAACTTGCCCTTCAAGCGCGAGAAGCGGCTGAACTGAGCGCCGTCGATGCGCACCGGCAGGACCATGGCGCCGGACTTGTCGGCCACCATGCCCGGACCCTCGTAGACCTTCATGAGCGCGCCGGTGACGGTGATGCGGCCCTCGGGAAAGATCACGCAATGCTTGCCCTTCGCCACCTCGCGGATCAGGGCGCGCGTGGCCAGCGGCGAGGTCGGATCCATGGGGAAGGCCTCGACCAGCGCCAGGAAGGGCTTCGCCCACCAGCGCGTCGCCATATGGGTATCGATGGCGAACATCGGCCGACCCGGCAGGAAGGCGGCCAGCAGCGGCCCGTCGAGGAAGGAGACGTGGTTGACCACGATGACCGCCCTGTCGCCGGCCGCCTTGATGTTCTCCGCCCCGCGCAGTTCGACCCGGTAGAGCAGGCGGAAGGCGGCGGCGGCCAGCCCCTTCATCAGTTCCTGCGGCAGCAGCCTGCAGACATAAAAGGCGGCGACGCCGCTGGCCGCGGCGATCACCAGGAAGACGCCGGTCACCGTCATGCCAAGCGCGAAGAGTGCGGCGGCCGCGGCCGCGCCGACCACCATGAAGAGCGCGTTCATCACATTGTTGGCGGCGATGGTGCGGGCCCGATGCTCAGGCTCTGCGCGCTTCTGCACGATGGCATAGAGCGGCACGATGTAGAGCCCGCCGCAGATCGAAATCAGCAGCAGGTCGGCCAGGATCCGCCAGTGGCCGGGCGCGGCCAGGAAGGCACCAATGCCCATGCCGCTGGCCGCCGGGTCCGGCGGCGCCAGGCCGACGCTGGCGAAGTAGAGGTCGGCCGAAAAGACCGCCATCCCGAGCGCGCCGAAGGGCACCGTGCGCGCCGAGACCTCGCCCTTCAGCAGCCGGTCGCAGCCGATCGACCCGACGCCGATGCCGATGGAGAACACCGTGAGCAGCAGGGTGACCACCTGAGGCGCGCCGCCGAGCACCTCCCCGGTATAGGCCGGGAACAGCAGCAGGAAGGTGGCGCCGACCAGCCAGAACCAGGAAATACCGAGGATCGACAGGAAGATGTCGCGGCGCCCTGCCGCATGTTTCAGGATCGCCCGGGTCTCGCCCACGAAGTTCCAGTTGACCGGCAGCAGCGGCGCGGCTGCCGGGGCCGGCGGGATCATCAGGCTGGCCGCCCAGCCGCACAGGGCCACGCCGACCAAAGCGATCATCAGCAGGCCGGGATAGACGAAGATCAGCAGGCCGCCGGCGATGGTGCCGAGCAGGATGGCGAGAAAGGTCGCCGCCTCGATCAGGGCGTTCCCGCCGACCAGCTCCCGCGTGGTGAGATGCTGCGGCAGGATGCCGTACTTCAGCGGACCGAAGAAGGCGGACTGGGCCCCCATCAGGAACAGCACGCCGAGAAGCAGCGGCACGTTGGAGGGGCCGAGGCTGAAACCGAGGACGGCAAGCGCCATGATGCCGACTTCCGATGCCTTGACCCAGCGGATCACGCGCGCCTTGTCGTACTTGTCGGCGAGCTGTCCGGCGGTCGCAGAGAACAGAAAGAACGGCAGGATGAAAAGCGCACCGGCAATGGCGACGAGCACGTCGCCGTCGAGCCCCCCCAACTCGCCGCGAAAGCCCAGCGCGAAGAAGATCAGCATCATCAGGGCGTTCTTGAACAGGTTGTCGTTGAAGGCGCCGAGGAACTGCGTGACGAAAAGCGGCAGGAAGCGGCGGCTCTTCAACAGATCGAAGGTACGGTCCGACATGATCACTCTCTCCTCCGGCCCCAGCCGGTAGCGGTTCCGGGCCCGGCCTGCGCCTCAGCGCAGCCGCCCGGTCTCAAGGAAACGCCGCGTGGCCGCGATGGCCGCCGGGTGCCCGGCGATCACCGTGTGCAGCGCCGGCACCATGAGCCAGTCCCTGGTGCCGGGAAGCGCCGTCTCGCCCAGCGTGACGATGCCGTCGTTGTTGTGCGACAGCAGCGGGTTGAAACCTTTGCCGCCCGCCGTGCCGCCGGCGATCACGGCCACGTCGAGAAAATCGGGCAGCGGCGCAAAGGGCGGGCCGGCCGCGATCTCGCCGGCGGCGGGCCCGCCGATCCAGTGATAGAGCGGAAAGTCGCCGAGCGCCTCGGCCAGCTCCGAGCCCTGGTTGGGCGGCGCGATCATCACCACGCGCCCCAGCGCAACGTCTTCGCGCCAGGCGCCCTCGCGGTTCAGCAGTTCCCGCACCACGAGCCCGCCCAGGCTGTGGGTGACGAAGGAGACGCGCTCGACACCCTCGGCGCGCGCCAGGATTCCTTCGATCTGCGAGGCATGGGCGGCGATGTCGTCGGTCAGGCTGGGATAGCTGATCGCCACCGCCTCGAAGCCGGCGGCGCGCAGGTCGCGCGCCATGGCCCGGAACAGGAAGGGCGAGCGGCCCATGCCGTGCAGCAGCAGCACCAGATGCGGCCCCTGAGGCGCGAGCCCCGCGTCGCGCCGGGCGGCTTGCAGCGCGGCGCTGCAGGCCTCGCCCCATCCGAAGTCGCGCACCGTCTGCTCCAGGTCGAGCAGGCGGCAATGGCCGAGCAGCACGTGCTGCTGGACGCGCCAGCCGGCGTAGACCTCGCGGTCGGCCCAGAGCTGGGTGCGGTTCATCTGCACGGCGAGGGCAACGAGACCGGCCACTAGGAGCAGCGTAACGAGGACACGGCGGCGTGGCGGCTTGAGGCGCATGGCTTATCCCCTTTCCAGCGGATCGAGCGCGCGCCAGGCGCGTTCCGAGAGATCCTCGGCGAAGTGGCCGAGGGGCCGGGTGACGCGGCCGTAGACCTTGAACACCGCAACCTGCAGGACCATGCCGAGGACCATGGCGGTCGCAACCTCGCTGTCCTGCGCAGGGATCTCGCCGCGGGCGACGGCCGCTTCGATCACGGCCTTCAGCACCTGCACCGGCGTCAGCATGTCCTCGGTGACCCGCTCGAGCTGGCCGTGCTGGACCAGCAGCAGGAAGCGGAACATGTCCGAGTCCTGTTCGAAGAGGCCGCAGAACATGCCGACCATCGCCTTCAGCTTCGACCGCAGGTCGGTACGCGCGGCCTGCAAGGTATCGAGCTCGGCGGCGAGGCGCAGGTAATTGCGCGAGAAGAGCTGCCAGATCAGCTCCTCCTTGCCCGCGTAGTGGCGATAGATCGTGCCCTCGGCGATGCCCGCCGCCCCGGCAATGTCGCCGATGGTGGTGCGGTCGACGCCCTTCTCGGCGAAGAGGGCGAGGGCGACCTGCTCGATCTTCTCCTGGGTGCGCTGGCCGCGGGAGGCTGTGGGAGGCGCCATGGCGATGCCCTTGGATGCAATGTGAGTGAACGTTCACTCACATATACGCCTCCACCGGGGCGGCGTCAAGGGCCGCACTGGAGAATGATCTAATTTGCTGATTTATAATAAAATATCTCCGCCACCCCGGCGCCACAGCGCATTCGCCGGGAACCGGCCGTGCTCCCTTGAACGCAGCAGTTGAGCAAGAGCGCGCCAACGCCCGCCGCTCACCAAGCGTTAACCATTGGGGCGCAGGATTGCAGGGATCCTTCCGCCGTGTTCCTCCTGCGCACTTGCGGACTCGATCAAAAAATGTAAATTTTCTTACATTAGCTAAACTGCTGGAATCGCTGGGACTCCATCTTGGAAACCATTGTCAGTATCGTCGGGGGCGTGGCGCT
>JBFGUI010000146.1:0-9985 GCA_041565695.1 Kiloniellaceae bacterium | reverse complement strand
GGGGGTGCTGGAAGGCATCCCGATCGGCATGAAGGACCTGTTCTGCACCGAGGGCGTCCTGACCACCGCGGCCTCGCACATCCTCGACGGCTTCCACCCGACCTACGAGTCGACGGTCAGCCGGAACATGTGGGATGCCGGGGCGGTGCTGCTCGGCAAGACGAACCTGGACGAGTTCGCCATGGGCTCCTCCAACATGACCAGCTTCTACGGCGGCGTGGAGAACCCCTGGCGCAAGTCCGGCGACAACCGCCCGCTGGTGCCCGGCGGCTCCTCCGGCGGCTCGGCCGCCGCGGTGGCGGCGCGCTGCGCGCTGGGCGCGACGGGGACCGATACCGGCGGCTCGATCCGCCAGCCGGCGTCCTTCTGCGGCATCGTCGGCATGAAGCCGACCTACGGGCGCTGCTCGCGCTGGGGCATCGTCGCCTTCGCCTCCTCGCTGGACCAGGCCGGGCCGATGGGCCGCACGGTGCGCGACACGGCGATCATGCTGCGCGCCATGGCGGGCCACGACCCGAAGGACTCGACCTCGGTGGATGCGCCGGTGCCCGACTACGAGGCGGCGCTGACCGGCAACATCAAGGGCATGAAGATCGGCATCCCCAAGGAATACCGCATCGACGGCATGCCGGTGGAGATCGACCAGCTCTGGCTCCAGGGCATCAAGTGGCTGGAGGAGGCCGGCGCCAAGGTCGAGGAGATCTCCCTGCCGCACACCCACTATGCGCTGCCGACCTACTACATCATCGCGCCGGCGGAGGCCTCCTCGAACCTGGCGCGCTACGACGGCGTGCGCTACGGCCTGCGCGAGGGCGCCGACGGCACGCTCGACGAGATGTACGAGGCGACCCGCGGCAAGGGCTTCGGCGACGAGGTGAAGCGCCGCATCCTGATCGGCACCTACGTGCTCTCGGCCGGCTACTACGACGCCTACTACAACAAGGCGCGCCGGGTGCGCAGCCTGATCGCGCGGGACTTCGCCGCGGCGTACAAGAAGGTCGACGCGATCCTGACGCCGACGGCGCCCTCGGCGGCCTTCGGCATGGGCGACAAGATGGACGACCCCATCGCCATGTACCTGAACGACGTCTTCACCGTGCCGGCCTCGCTGGCCGGGCTGCCGGGCATCTCGATCCCGGCCGGCCTGTCCAAGGACGGCCTGCCACTCGGCCTGCAGCTGCTCGGCAAGGCCTTCGACGAGGAGACGGTGTTCCGGGTCGCGGGCGTGCTGGAAGAGGCGGCCGGCTTCGAGGCCAGGCCCGCCTTCCGGGCCGCGTAGGCGTCATGGCACGCGGCGCGGCGCGGAAGAAGTCTCCACAGGTCCAGCGGGCGGGCCCGACCGACTTCGACGACCTGCTGGGGCTGTTCGAGCGCTTCTACCGCGAGGAAGGCTTCGAGGACGCGGTCGCGGGCGTCGCCGACAACCTGCGCCAGATCCTGGCGCGCGCCGACACCGCCGCCTTCGTGGCGCGGGCCGGCGCCAAGGCAGTCGGTGCGGCGGCGGTCAGCACCGCCTTCGGCCTGGAGGCCGGCGCCTATGCGGAGCTGGAGGACCTCTACGTGGATCCGGACTGGCGCGGCCAGGGCGTCGCCTCGGCGCTGGTCGAAGCGGTGACGGAATGGGCGCGCGGCGAAGGCTGCCGCGACGTGGAGATCGTGCTGACGCCGCAGGCCCAGGGCAGGAAGGATCTCGCCGCCTGGTACAGGGCGCGGGGCTTCGAGGATACGGAACGGGTGATCTACGAGCGCCGGCTGTAGCCGCCCGCTCCACTCGTCACCCTCGGGCTTGACCCGAGGGCCCAGGGGCCAGCGACGGCGCGGTTGCTCTGGATGCTCGGGACAAGCCCGAGCATGACAGGTGAGTTTGGTGATACGGGCGGTGCGACCGACCCGCTTGTCACCCTCGGGCTTGACCCGAGGGTCCGGGGGCCAGCGACGGCGCGGTTGCCCTGGATGCTCGGGACAAGCCCGAGCATGACAGATAATGGAAGTGGCGCCGCTGTGCGCAACAAGGTGTAGTTCGGAGACGAGACATGGCAGCGACGATCAAAGGCAAGACGGGCGAGTGGGAGATGGTCATCGGGCTGGAAGTCCATGCCCAGGTGATCTCCAAGTCCAAGCTGTTCTCCGGGGCCTCGACGGCCTTCGGCGGCGAGCCCAACAGCCAGGTCTCGCTGGTCGACGCGGCCATGCCGGGCATGCTGCCGGTGCTGAACAAATACGCCGTCGAGCAGGCGGTGCGCACGGGCCTGGGCCTCAAGGCGCAGATCAACCTGACCTCGGTCTTCGAGCGCAAGAACTACTTCTATGCCGACTTGCCGCAGGGCTACCAGATCTCGCAGTACCTGCACCCCATCGTCGGCGAGGGCACCATCATCCTCGACCTCGAGGACGGCGAGACCCGCGAGGTCGGCATTGAGCGGCTGCACCTGGAGCAGGACGCCGGCAAGTCGATCCACGACCAGCATCCGAGCCAGTCCTACATCGACCTCAACCGCTCGGGCGTCACGCTGATGGAGATCGTCTCCAAGCCGGACATGCGCTCGGCGGAGGAGGCCGGCGCCTACCTGCGCAAGCTGCGCACCATCCTGCGCTACCTCGGCACCTGCGACGGCAACATGGACGAGGGCTCGATGCGCGCCGACGTGAACCTTTCCATGCGCCGCCCGGGCGAGCCTTTCGGCACGCGCACGGAGACCAAGAACGTGAACTCGATCCGCTTCGTGCAGCAGGCCATCGAGCAGGAGGCGCGGCGCCAGATCGCCATCCTGGAGGAGGGCGGCGAGATCGTGCAGGAGACGCGCCTGTTCGACGGCATGACCGGCAAGTCGCGCTCCATGCGCTCCAAGGAGGAGGCGCACGACTACCGCTACTTCCCGGATCCCGACCTGCTGCCGCTGGAGCTCGATGCGGCCTGGGTCGAGGACATCAAGGCCGGCCTGCCGGAGCTGCCGGACGAGAAGAAGGCGCGCTTCATAAAGGACTTCGGCCTGCCGGCCTATGACGCCGGCGTGCTGGTGGCCGACCGCGATACGGCGGCCTTCTACGAGACCGTAGCCAAGGGGCGCGACCCGAAGCTGGCGGCCAACTGGGTGATCGGCGACTACTTCGGCGCGCTGAACAAGAGCGGCGCCGAACTGGGCGCGGCACCGGTCGATGCCAGGAAGCTGGGCGGGCTGCTCGACCTCATCGCCGATGGCACCATCTCGGGCCGCATCGCCAAGGAGGTCTTCGAGGAGATGTGGGACACGGGTCAGGAGGCCGGCGCCATCGTCGAGGCCAAGGGCCTGAAACAGATCAGCGACTCTTCCGAGATCGAAGGGCTGGTCGACGAGATCATCGCCAACAACCCGAACCAGGTCGAACAGTTCAAGGGCGGCAACGAGAAGATTCTCGGCTGGTTCGTCGGCCAGGTGATGAAGGCGACCCAGGGCAAGGCCAACCCGGGCCTGGTCAACCAGGTGCTGCGCCAGAAGCTGGGATAGATCCCGGCTCCTCTAACGACTACAGCCGCAAGCCCTCCGCGTTGTCGGCGCTGAGGCGGCCGAGTTGATAGATCACGCTGTCGAGGTTGTCGGGGCTGATCTGGCGGAATGCGCGCACCAGGTTGACGACGATGCGCTGCTCCAGGTCCGGCTCGGCGCCGGTGTGACCGGCACGGCGCCGCTCAAGCACGGCCTCCAGCACGATCTGGAAGGCCGGCTGCAGGTGTACCGGCAGCTTGGCACGGTCGTAGAGGCTGACCAGCGCCGGGGTGCCCGCCTTGCGCAGCGCGTTCTGGGCCCTGGCCGCGGGCACGCCGGCCAGCGCCGCCATGCCGCTGCCGAAGAACTCGAGCAGGCCGGCCGAGAGCGCGCGCAGCAGCAGCGTGGCGGTCAGCGCACCGCTGCGCTGCAGGCGCTGCACCGCCGCGTCGATTTCTTTACTGCATTTCAGCGCCGCCAGGCTCTGCAGCAGCGCCCGCTCCTGGCCATGCCGGAACAGCTGCTCGACCATCTGCGGCGGCAGACTGTGCCGTTCGATGATACGGACCTGCAGGGCTTTCGAAACCAGGCAGACGAGCCGCTCGGTGACCGCGAAGGGCAGCACCGGCCGCTCGGCCAGCAGCTCCTGGATCGTCCTGTCGCCGGCAAAGATGTCGAGCAGGTTGTGATAGGACTGCTCGGAGATCGCGGCGCCGTCGTTGGCCAGCAGGATCTCGACCACGCTCTTGTCGCCGGTGTCGACCAGGGCACCGGAGACGACCTCGCTCAGACGGTCCCGACCGGCGATGGCACGTTGCTTGGCAGGATTGCCGCCGGTAACGATGGCGACCAGATCCGCGTCGGTCAGCACCGGGGAAGACTGCAGGATCGGCGCGGCGACGGTTTCGACGTCCTCGGCCAGCTTCATGGCCATGCTGCGCGGCAGCAGGGGGCTGCAGCGGATGTGCTCGGCCAGGGTGCGGCGCACCTCGATCTCGGTGCTACGCAGCAGCGACTTGAAGACCTCGAGGGCGACGGCCGTCTCGCGCTCGCTCAACTGACCACCGGCAAACGCCCGACCGAGACCGGCGGCGATCTGCGGCTGGCTGCCGGACCAGCGGCTGACGAACTCCTGCCCGTATTCGCTGGGAGCGCGACAGCCGCCCTGCGACTGCTCCGCCTGCTCCTGCTGTGCGAGAGACATAGGAAGGGCCCCTGCAATTAATTAATCATTGCAGGAAATATAAACGACTTCTTTACCGATACCAAAATGTATCGATTCGATTTTATTTCAATACCACTGAAATATTGATCGGAAATTGTCACTAATTACAGGTGAATTTGGCCTAAGCCGCCAGGTGGTTGCGCTTCAGATAGATGGTGGTTTCCTCTTTGGCGGTGAGCCGCTCGGCCAGGGCGCCCGGCTCGCGCAGCCAGGCGCCGGCGCCAAGGCGGCGGCTGTCGCTGTCGAGCGCGCCGGAGACGACGAAGATCTCCAGGCCGCGGCCCGCGGCCTCAGCGCCGGTCTCCCCGGCGGGCAGCGTGCTGCCGGCGGCAAGGCGCAGCAGGGAAATGTCCTCGGGGTAGGCAGCATCGCGGTAAAGCGGCAGGATCTCGACGCCCGGCGCGAGGGCCTGCCACTCGGCCCTGTTCGAGTCGACCACCACGTGATCGCGGCCTTCGCCGGGGAACTGGCAGAGCTTCACGAAGATGATGCAGCCCTGCTTGGAAAAGGGCGCGTGGCGGAAGCCGGCGGGATTCAGCAGGAAGGTGCCGGCCGGATAGTCGCCGTGCTCGTCGGAGAAGACGCCCTCGAGGACCAGGATTTCCTCGCCCTGGGGATGGCCGTGCTCGTGAAAGGCGGACTTTGCATCGTAGCGCACGACCGAGGTGACGCGGCTGAACTCTCCGTCGACGAGGTCGAGGCGCTTGCGCCACACGGTGGGGCTGGGGCTCGCCTGCCAGTCCATGCCGGCGGTGTCCATGGCGGCGGGCCGGGTGAAATCGGCGTTCAGGCTGTCGCCCATGCGAGGCCTCCTGCGTCTGTCTACCTTTAGATAGGTAACTGCACATAGGTAACGGGAGCTTGAAACGCAACTGCCCCTGAAGCCTTGCAATCATCGCGCGGGTCGCGCATGTCATGAGGGCGCGGCGCGCAGGGCTGCCGCATTGTGGGGCAAGGGAGATGCCGATGACCATTGAACTTTATTCCTGGGCCACGCCGAACGGGCACAAGGTGCACATCATGCTCGAGGAACTGGGCATCCCTTACAACGTGCACGCCATCAACATCGGCAAGGGCGACCAGTTCGATCCCGCGTTCCTGAAGATCAGCCCCAACAACAAGATGCCGGCGATCGTCGATCCCGACGGCCCGGGCGGCAAGCCGCTGTCGCTGTTCGAGAGCGGCGCCATCCTGATCTATCTGGCGGAGAAGCACGGCAAGTTCCTGTCGCAGGATGCGCGCAGCCGCTACACCACCTTGCAGTGGCTGATGTGGCAGATGGGCGGGCTCGGCCCCATGCTCGGCCAGGCGCATCACTTCCGCCAGTACGCGCCGGAGAAGATCGAGTATGCGGTGAACCGCTACACCAACGAGTCCAATCGGCTCTACGGCGTGCTCGACAAGCGCCTCGGCGAGGCGCGCTTTCTGGCCGGCGACGACTACTCCATCGCCGATATCGCGGCCTGGCCCTGGACCCGCTTTCCCGAGCGCCAGGGCGTCGAGCGCGCCGACTACCCGAACTTCCAGCGCTGGTTCGAGGAGATCGCCGCGCGCCCGGCGGTCACGCGCGGCGTCGAGGTGCTGGCCGAGCTGCGCAGCGAAGGCTTCGACGCCAAGGCGCAGGAGATTCTCTTCGGCGCCACCCAGTACGCGCGCCACTGAGACGGCAGCTGTCGCCCGCCGGCGATTGACTCCGGCACCGGCGGCTTGACACAAGGTGCCTCGGTCCTGCTGCCGCTGCATGGCGGCCGGGCCGGGACAGAGACCGACCGCAGGACTTGCCATGTCGCCCAGGCCACCCAATCCGCAAGCACCGAACCCGACGGGCATCGCCGCCTACAAGCCGGCGGAGATCGCCCAGCTGATCGAGGAGGCCGGGGTCAACAAGACCAGGCTCGGCCTCGCGCAGATGACGGCGCTGGCCATGCTGGCCGGCGCCTTCATAGCCTTCGGCGCGGCCTTCTATACCCTGGTGATGACCGGCGTGGACCCCGGCTACGGGCCGGCGCGCCTGCTGGGCGGTGCCGCCTTTTCACTGGGCCTCATCCTGGTGGTGGTCGGCGGGGCCGAGCTGTTCACCGGTAACGCCCTCATGGTCATGGCCTGGGGGTCGACCGGCGCATCGCTACCGGCGCCATGCTGCGTGCCTGGGTCATCGTCTATATCGGCAACCTGGTTGGCGCGCTCGGCATGGCGGTGCTGGTCAGCCACTCTGGTGCGCTGAACGGACCGGTCGGCGACACGGCCGTGCGCATTGCCGAGGCCAAGATGGCGCTGCCCCCGCTGGAGGCGCTGGTGCGCGGCATCCTGTGCAACGCCCTGGTCTGCCTCGCGGTCTGGCTGACCTTCGCGGCGGCGACGGTGACCGGCAAGATCCTCGCCATCCTCTGGCCGATCACCGCCTTCGTGGCGCTCGGCTTCGAGCACTCGATCGCCAACATGTACCTCATCCCGCTGGGCCTGCTGGCCGGCGCTGAGGGCCGGCTGGGCGGCTTCCTCGCCAACCTGGTACCGGTGACGCTCGGCAACATCGTCGGCGGCGCGGGCGGCGTCGCCCTGGCCTACTGGGCGGCCTACCGGCGCAACAGCTAACGCCGGGCGGCAGGGGCTGGTCATGACGCGCCCGTGAAGCGATATTACGGGACGTGAGGTATCGGCCTCCGAAGGGCAGTGGGGCCCCGCCACCCGTGGGGCCCCTTTCTTTGGGCAGATAAGAGAACAGGGGAGAGAGGGTCCGTGACCATCGAGCTGTACACCTGGAGCACGCCGAACGGCCGCAAGGCCTCCATCGCCCTGGAGGAAATGGGGCTGGACTACAGGGTCCATCCGATCAACATCGGCCAGGGCGAGCAGTTCGAGCCGTCGTTCCTGAAGATCGCCCCGAACAACCGCATCCCGGCGATCGTCGACCCCGATGGTCCCGGCGGCGCGCCGCTAGCCCACTTCGAGAGCGGCGCGATCCTCATCTATCTGGCGGAGAAGACCGGCCGCTTCATGCCGGACGATGCGCGCACGCGCTACACGGCGCTGCAGTGGCTGATGTGGCAGATGGGCGGCTTCGGGCCGATGCTGGGTCAGGCCCACCACTTCCGGCGCTTTGCCAAGGAACAGGTGCCCTACGCGATCGAGCGCTACACCAACGAGACGCAGCGGCTCTACGGCGTGCTGGACAAGCGGCTGCAGGAAGCGACCTATCTGGCCGGCGACGACTACTGCATCGCCGATATGGCGACCTATCCCTGGGCGGCGCGCCACGAGTGGCACGGCATCGCGCTGGAGGACTTTCCCGCCGTGAAGCGCTGGTACGACGCCATCGGCGCGCGTCCGGCGGTTCAGAAGGGGATGGCGGTTCCCGGCTGACCGGCCGGGCACCTCACTCCCCACGATCGGAAGGTCTCAGGCGTTGGGACGGCGTCCGCGGCGGCGGCCCTTGGGCATCGCAATGAGTTCCGCCGGCGCCTTGCCGCCAAGGCCGGCGAGGTCCAACAGTTCCTCTTTGCAGCGCTGCAGATTGTTCAGCTCGCGGGTGTCGTCGCGGTCGTAGACCTCGACGCAGCTCAGCTTAATTTCGACCAGATCGATCAGCGTTTCGACAGTCGCTCGAGACAGGCTCATGAGATTCCCCTGCGATAGATTGATTAGCCCTCTGAGGGACATTTTTTGGGTAAATGCGTTAAGGGGACGTAAAACCTAGGCGAAGATTTATCCACAGGCCCGCTAGGGTCGGGGAATCACTCGGAAGGCTCGCCGGTCGGTTGTGCGCGAGCCGGTCCGAAACGGGCGAGCAGGCGCCCGTCGATCACCGCCAGGCCGGTGAAGATCAGGGCCATTCCGATGAGCGCCGAGGCGCTGATCGACTCGCCGAGGATCAGGGTACCGAGCAGCAGCGCGGCGATCGGGATGAGGAAGGTGACCAGCAGCAGGTTGGTCGCCCCGGCGCTGGCCAGAATGCGGAAGTAGAGGATGTAGGCGAAGGCCGTGCTGACGAGGCCGATGCCGAGCAGGGCGAGCCAGGTGAGCATGTCGGGCCGGGCGGTCCAGGGCGCCTCCGTCAGCGCGGCAAGCGGCAGCAGGATGACGCCGGCGGTCGCGGTCATGCCGGCGGCGGCGACGACGGGGGAGAGGTGGCGCAGGCGCCGGCCATAGATGCCGGCGCAGGCATAGCAGCAGGCCGCGCCGAGCACGGCGATCTGGGCCCAGGACTGGGCGCCCAGGCCGGCCAGCGCGCCGGGCCCGATCAGCACCACGGCGCCGAGGAAGCCGATGGCGATGCCGGCGAGGCCGCGGCGCGACATACGCTCGTCGGCGGTCAGAAAGTGGGCCAGCACGAAGGTGAAGAGCGGCGTGGTGGCGTTGAGGATCGAGGCGAGGCCGCTGTCGATGCGGGTCTGGCCCCACATGATGAGGGTGAAGGGCAGGGCGTTGTTGAGCAGTCCCATGACCGCCAGCGGCGCCCAGTCGCCGAGCCCATGGGGCAGGGACTGGCCGGTCAGCACGGCCAGCACGAGCAGCGCCAGGGCGGCGGTGGTGACCCGGCCGAAGGCGAGAGTCGCCGGCCCGAGGTCGCGCAAACAGATCTCGGTGAAGAAGAACGAGAGCCCCCAGACCAGCGCCAGCAGGATGAGCTGAAGCCAGTCGCTGCCTTTCATGCGGCGTGGTTGCATCGGGGAGGGGGATCCTTGCTGTGGCGCGGCGCAGTCTAGGTCCTGGGTCGCGACAGGCTATCCGATTCTTGCGGGTCGCGGTGGGCGGGGTCAGTCGAACTGCCGGGCGGCCGCGGCAAGCCCGAGGAAGGCCGCGTCCGGGCGGGTGATCAGCAGCGTCGGGATCGCCGCCAGGTAGTCGCGGAAGCGGCCCTTGTCCTCGAAGCGCGCGCGAAAGCCGGACCGCGCCAGGAAGTCGGGAAAGCGCGGCAGGATGCCGCCGCCGAGGAAGACACCGCCGCGCGCGCCGAAGCTGAGGGCGACGTTGCCGGCAAAGCTGCCGAGCAGGCGGCAGAAGTGGTCGAGAGCCAGGCGGCTCAAGTCGTCGCCCTGCAGGGCGCGGCGGGTGATCGCCGCCGGGTCGCCGTCCTCGACGCGCTCGCCGCGCAGCTCGCCGAGCGCCCGGTAAAGATTGACCAGTCCCGGGCCCGACAGCAGCCGCTCGGCCGAGACGTGGCCGAAGTCGCGGCGCAGCAGGCCGAGGAGTTCCGCTTCCGCATCGTCGGCCGCCGCCATGGTGGCGTGGCCACCTTCGCCGACCAGCGGCAGTGGGTGGGGCGCGGCCGGCACCAGCGCGCCGACGCCGAGGCCGG
>JBFGUI010000145.1:0-10044 GCA_041565695.1 Kiloniellaceae bacterium | reverse complement strand
GGACGGGCGGCTTTGCGCCAATCCCTGCGGACTTTGTCTTGGCCATAGTGCCGCTATGGCCTGCGCCAAACTCCTTGATCTTGTCACAAATCCACTCCGTCAGAATGGTTCTATATGGTCGGAGAGGGCTCTGGCAGCCTCCGGGCCGGATTAATTTCCGCTGAACCATAAGATCGTTGCTGCGAATGACAGGAACAAGAGCGTCGGCGCAGGGCCGATTGTCGCAGGGCACCGCCGCGGCTCTCCCCGGTGACAAAGCGCACAGAGCGGGCCGGAAAGAGGGGGCAGAATGGCGCGTAGACCGGCCTTGGCTCGGGGGCGATTTTTGGCGCGCTTCTTGGTAACCGAACGTTAAAGGAAGGCGTGCAGGCTGTAGCGGTGCGAGAGCATAGACGAGGTTGAGCAATGGCCAGTCACACCGACTTCGACGCGGCGCGTTGGATATTCGATGCCTTTCAGGCGGGTATCTTCGCGCGGGTGAACGCCAACGGCGACCTGGCGTTGGACGTTGTCAATGCCTGTCCCAAGGCGACCGAGGAACTGCTGAGCCGCCTCAGCGGAAATTCCGAGGCGGTCATCCTGCAGATGCCCAAGCCGGACAGCGACGTCCTCTACGTCAACTGACCCGCGCCGCGTCAACCGACAGGCGTTTTTCCCGAACTGATTTCTGCTGAGTGGCGCCGGACCGTCAGCCGACGCCGTTGATCTGGACGTCGTTGTCCAGGATCAGCTGGCGCAGGATCTCCAGCCCGCTTTCCAGCTCTTCGTATTCCCGGCGCGCCAGGGCGAGGGCCTCGAGCGCCGTCTTGCGGTTGGCCTGGCTGCGCGGCATGTCCATGAGGGCCGCGAGGTAGCGCCCCTTGGCATGGGCGGCATGGCGCACCAGGGCGCGGATCTCGCTCTGTTTCAGGTGCACCAGCACCGACATGATTTCGCGCTTCGACTGCTCCTGGATGGAGTCCTCGATCTGCTCGACGAAGGCGCCCGCCGAGAGCGGCTCCGGGTCGGGCTCCGGCACCACCAGGGCGTCCTCCAGCATGCGCAGCTGCCCCTTGGGCTTGCCGCTGCTGCGGTGAAACCACTGCAGGGTCCGGCTCTGCGGGCTGTCGTGGGCCATGAGGTCGGCCAGGGTCATCGCGGGCTCCCGTTGCGCGTCAAGGGCTGCATGTGGCGATGCAAGCCCCGGGCCAGAACAGGGGCCCGAACGGGGGCGCGGAAAACCAAGGATTTCTCTGGGAGAGCCGGCCAGCGGGCGGGACCGGCCCGGCAGATCGCGGCGGCGCCGGGCAGGATTTGCCGGGGCGCGGGGGCGGTCCGGGAAGGGGGGAGCAAGAAAGCGGTCGGAAAGCCTATTCGGCGGCCCGGCGGCGCGCCTCCAGCAGCGGGGCGTCGTCGTTGGCGGCGTCGGGCACCCAGGGGGCGCTGTCCGGCAGGGCGGCGAGGCGCGTCATGCGGGTCCGCACCCGGCGCAGGCCGGCGCGGTTCTGCAGGCGCCGCCGCAGGCGCCGCAGCAGCTTCCAGGCAACGACGCTGCCGATGATGCCCAGCCACATGTAGGGATACCACCAGGGCATCAGCACGACGAAGTCGTGGAGCAGGAGATAGTAGGGATCGGATTCGGCGCCGGGGCCGTAGATCCACTGCAGTACCGCCAACATCCTTCTGCCTTCCCTGATTGGGCACCACGGTTGGCGCCGGAGTGCTTGAATATCTACCAGGGATAGTGTGGCAAAATTTAAGAAAAAATCAATATATTTTTGACGATTTATTAACCATGTTCTTTAGTATTCGCGCGAAATGAAGAAAAAATCCAATGTATTTCTTTATTCGATAGCGGGACTTGTGGGGACGGGGGCGCCGGGGCGGCAGGCCGCCTATTCCTCGGGGAAGCCGCAGGCCCAGCGGTTGTAGCGTTCCTTGGCCGGCACCCCGGGCCGGGCGGGCTCGATGTGGCTGAGACCGATGACGATGCGGTCGGCCGAGCCCTCGATGGTGGCGGTGGTGTCGACGTAGTTCAGGCGGCCGCGGAAGTAGAGGCGCGGGCCTTCGGGAACGATGGTGAAGGACGGCATCTCGGAGATCAGGCCGCTGGCCCGGTCGAGCAGGTAGAGCTCCACCGGCCGGCCGGTTTCCCAGACCGGCGCGCCGATGGTGACCAGCAGCATCTCCTGGCTCTTGTAGCTGCCGGTCCGGCCGTCCAGCAGGTAGCCCCAGCCGCGCCAGCACTGGGTCGCCGGCGGCGCCGCGGCGGGCTGCGCCCGGAGCGCCCCGGCGGTGGCCGTCAGCCCGGCCAGCAGCAGGGTCAGGAGCAGGGCCAGGACCAGCACGGCAGCAGCGGATCCGCGGGCGGGGCGGTAAGGCGAAAGGGTACCGGTGAGCATGGCCTCAGCCGGAGCTTGCGCTGCCGGCGCAGTCGACGCAGGTCGGCAGGGTGGGGTCGAGTTCCAGGCGGCGCAGCGGGATCTGCTCGCCGCAGGCCACGCAGTAGCCGTAGTCGCCTTCCTCGATGCGCTTGAGGCTCGCCTCGATCCGCTGCAACTCGAGCTGGCGGCGCCGCTCGGTCTCCAGGGACATGGCCTGGTTCTGCAGGGCATCCATGCGCGACAGCCTGCCCACCTTCGTTTGGTCCAGTTCGACCGTCTTCCGGCTGTCGGCGCTGCTCTCTACCAAGTCCAGGAGTTCGCAGCGACGCGTAATCAGGCGATCACGAAACAGGGAAACGTCGAACTCGACCGGTTCATCCATGCAGCATGATGACCGCGCCCGTTTCGCAGGACAAGCGTCTTCGCGCGTCTCGGGCGGGCGGCACCCGGGCGGGGCCGGCCACAACGCTGGATCGTGGGTTGTGAGAAGGAGAGCGGAAGGGGAGCCTGTAGGACGTTCAAGAACCCCGGCCGTCTTCGGGGGTTGGTAGACATGAAGTCGTACAGGGAGGCAGGGTCTCGACACCTACAGGCCACCCCAGACTTGAGATTATATTCGTTCTTTTGCGAGAAGGGTGATCTTTTTGTGTCAAGGCCGCAGTTTTTTCACCAGAGAACTGGAAATAAAGCCTAATACCGGCTCAAATCGGCGGTCCCCGGTGGTGTTCGTCGTCATGACCTCGACGATTTGAGTAGAAAACCAGGAACATCAGGCCGCCGCCCAGGGCCAGTGAGAGGACGCAGCCGAGGGTCAGGGCGATGAAGCCGTGCAGGCCGATGTCGACCTCACCGAGGCTCCACCAGAGGTAGAGTCCCGCTACCAGGCTGGCCAGCAGGAGCACGGCGAGAACGGCGATGGTGACGGCGGTCTTCATGCAGAGGGCCTCGTCGGGACTCCCCGTCGGGACGCTGGGGCGCAAGGAGCGGGATGTCGACCTCCCGGGCCCGCCGGCGGCGCGCCCGACGGGTGTTAGGGACGGGTCATGGTGGTGGTTCCGGGGGCCCCGGGTCCAGCGCTTTTTCGTCGCACCTGACGCGCGCCGTGGGGTCGCTTTTCGGGCCGAATTTTCCATTGCCCTTTTGGGCGGGGACGCTATAACTCCCGCTCCGAGCCGGTGGCCCTGCCAGCGGACACCTGCGGCTGTGGCGGAATCGGTAGACGCGCAGCGTTGAGGGCGCTGTGGGGGAAACCCCGTGGAGGTTCAAGTCCTCTCAGCCGCACCAATCCGCTCCGGCTCTGGAAATCTCGGGTGGCATGCCCACCTCTACACAGCGATGCGGCTGTGGCGGAATTGGTAGACGCGCTAGCTTCAGGTGCTAGTTTCCGTACGGAAGTGGAGGTTCGAGTCCTCTCAGCCGCACCAAAGCCCCGCCGGGCAAGGGACCCGGCCGGCGGCAGACCGGGACAGTCCGGCTTCGATCTCTCCGATCCGATTGACGTGACCCCGCAAACACGACAGCCTTGCGCGACGAGGTCAGGCAGGGGTTCAGGTGTTCGAGGGTTTTGAGCAGCGCCGGCTCGCGGTCAGCGAGACCGAGATCAATCTGCGCATCGGCGGCGGCGGGCCGCCGCTCCTGCTGCTGCACGGCTATCCCCAGACCCATGTCATGTGGCACAAGGTGGCGCCACGCCTGGCCGAGCGCTTCACCGTGGTCTGCACCGACCTGCGCGGCTACGGCGATTCCGGCAAGCCGGCCTCGGGGCCCGACCATGCCGGCTATTCCAAGCGGGCCATGGCGCGCGACCAGGTCGAGGTTATGAGCGCGCTCGGCTTCGAGCGCTTTTCCGTGGTCGGCCACGACCGCGGCGCGCGGGTCACCCACCGCCTGCTGCTCGACCACGGCGGGCGGGTCGACAAGGCCGCGGTGCTCGACATCGCCCCGACCCTCGACATGTACGAGCGGACCGACTGGGCCTTCGCCGAGGCCTACTACCACTGGTTCTTCCTGATCCAGCCCTATGACTTCCCCGAGCGCCTGCTCGGCGCCGATCCGGACTACTACGTGGAGGCCAAGATCGGCAAATGGAGCAAGACCGAGGGCTGCTTCAGCGCGGCGGCGCTGGCCGAGTACAAGCGCTGCTTCCGCGATCCGGCGACGATCCACGCCACCTGCGAGGACTACCGCGCGGCAGCGGGCATCGACCTGGCGCACGACCGCGCCGACCTCGCCCGCAAGGTGGCCCCGCCGCTGCTGGTGCTGTGGGGTCAGCGGGGTGTCATCGAACGCTGCTACGATGTGCTGGAGCTGTGGTCGGCGCGGGCCGAGCAGGTCTCGGGCCGGGCCCTGCCCTGCGGCCATTTCCTGGCCGAGGAGGCGCCGGAGGAGACGCTGGAGGCCCTGCAGGCCTTTCTCTAGCGCCCAACGGGCGCCGGCGGCGGCGGGCTCTGGTACTTTTGGGGGCGCTTCCCATATCATAGCGCGACTGGTGGGGGATCGGGGCCGGCCTCGGGGGCCGTTCGCAGGCCCCTGATCCGAGGGGTTTTCCGGGCGACGCCCGGGTGCTGCCGACCGGTCGCCTCGCGGCCCCGGCCGCAGGAGTGAGGAGGGAGCCACAGAAAGTGGCCGATACGAACAAGAACGGCGCGACGGCGCGACTGCGCAACTACTTCCTGGCCGGCGTGCTGGTCACGGCGCCGATCAGCATCACGTTCTGGCTGACCTGGCGCGTGATCACCTTCATCGACGACCGCATCACGCCGATCATTCCGCCGCAGTGGAACCCGGAAAGCTACCTGCCCTTCGGCGTGCCCGGCCTCGGCCTCATCGTCGCGGTGATCGCGCTGACCCTGATCGGCTTCCTTGCCGCCGGCTATCTCGGACGCATGACCATGCGCATCGGCGAGCGCATCGTCGGTCGCGTGCCCATCGTGCGCTCGGTCTACAGCTGGACCAAGCAGGTCATGGAGACGGTGCTGTCGCGCCAATCGACCGCCTTTCGCGAGGTGGTGCTGATCGAATATCCGCGCCCCGGCTGCTGGGCCGTGGGTTTCATCACCGGCAGGACCGTGGGCGAGGTGCAGCGCATGACCGCGGCCACGGTGTACAACGTCTTCGTGCCGGCAACGCCGAACCCGACCACCGGCTTCCTGCTCTTCGTGCCGAAGCAGGACGTCCATCACCTCGACCTCACCGTCGAGGAAGGCATCAAGCTGGTCATCTCCGGCGGCATCGTGGTGCCGCACGGCGAAGGCCTGGAAGGAGAAGAGGCTGTCGAAGCGGCCAAGGCCCGGGTCGAGACCTATGCCGCCGCCCAGACCGCCGAGGCGCCGCCGTCGGAGGGTGACGGCGAGGCGCGTCCGCGCCGCCGCCGGCGACGCAAGGTGGAGGAGGAGCCCCGCCGCACCGGCTTCATCGCCCGGCTGCGCAACTACTTCTTCGCCGGCATCCTGGTCACCGCGCCGATCGCCATCACGGCCTGGCTGGCCTGGGAGTTCGTGACCTTCGTCGACAGCAAGGTGACGCCCTATATTCCGCAGAGATGGAACCCGGAGACCTACCTGCCGTTCTCCCTGCCGGGGCTCGGCGTCGTGGTGGTGGTGGTCGGGCTCATCACCATCGGCTTCCTCACCGCCGGCTTCGTCGGACGCAGCCTGATTGGCGCCGGCGAGCGGCTGCTCAACCAGATGCCGGTGATCCGCAGTCTCTACAGCGCGGTGAAGCAGATCTTTGAGACCGTGTTCAAGGAGCAGTCCAAGGCCTTCCGCGAGGTGATCCTGCTGGAGTACCCGCGCAAGAACTGCTGGGCGCTCGGCTTCACCACCGGGCCGGCGGAAAGCGGCATCCAGGAGTTGACGCCGGACGACACGGTCAACATCTTCCTGCCGACCACGCCGAACCCGACCTCGGGCTTCCTGCTCTTCCTGCCGCGCAGCGAGACGCAGAACCTGAGCATGACGGTGGAGGAGGGCATCAAGATGGTGGTCTCCGGTGGCATCGTCACGCCGCCCGACCGCGGCTCGGAGGAAGAGGACGTGACGCCCGCGACCGGCACCGCCGCGAAGCTCGCCAAGAGCGGCTAGAAACCGGCGCTATCGACTCGCGGACATCCCGGGGTCAAGCCCCCCGGGACGACAGTCACAGAGAACCGAGAAGGTGGTGCCTCAGGCGGCCGGCTTGTTGAGCTTGGCGTCTTCCAGGCGCGCGCAGTTGGCGGCGCCGAGCACGGCGTCGATGTCGGTGCCGTTGGACGACAGCGGGAAGAGGGTGGCGCGCATGCGCACCTCCTCGCCGTCCTCCTCGAAGACCTCCATCACCGTCACAGGGATGCGCTGTTCCAGCACATGGCCGACGTACTGCACGCAGCGCGCGATCATCGAGCCCGGCCGACAGTCGCGCACGTGCCGCTCGGTTTCCCTGGACCAGTTCTCCGGCAGGCGGGCGTTGTCCAGCAGGCGCGGGCCGACGAACATGAAGGTGGCGGTTTCCGGCGGCGTGCTCGGGAACAGCACGAAGCAGTCGCACCAGTCGTCATCCAGTTCCACCGGATCGATGTCGGTGGTGCTGGGGAAGTCGCGCTCGCCGCGCAGGTAGTTCCAGTAGTCGCCGACCCGCAGGACGAGGCGGCGCTCGGTAGAGACAAAGCCGGACATGGGTTCCTTGGAGTCCCGAAAAGCCGAAACCGGCCCAGTTTCGGCTCCCGGGGCCTAACAAGACCTTAACCATGACGCAGGTTTTCGGCGGCGGAAGGGGCTTTGTCGGCCCGAGTTGCACTCTGGGTTGAGCGACCCGGCGACAGTTTGCACTGGGCTTAGCCCGAGCGCAGGTATTTCACCGCCGCGTCGCGCTCGAAGAGGTAGAGCAGCACGCGCAGGGCCCCGCCGCGGTCGCCGGCCAGCTCCGGGTCGCGCTCCAGGATCAGGCGGGCGTCGTCTCGGGCGGTGGCCAGCAGGTCGTCGTGCACCGCGAGGTCGGCGAGGCGGAACTCGGGCAGGCCGCTCTGGCGCGTGCCGAGCAGTTCGCCGGCGCCGCGCAGGCGCAGGTCCTCCTCGGCGATGCGGAAGCCGTCGTCGGTCTCGCGCAGGATGCGAAGCCTTGCCCGCGCCGTCTCGCCGAGCGGGCCCTGCCACAGCAGCAGGCAGCTCGACTTGCCGCTGCCGCGTCCGACGCGGCCGCGCAGCTGATGCAGCTGGGCGAGGCCGAAACGCTCGGCGTGCTCGATCACCATGACCGTGGCGTTGGGCACATCGACGCCGACCTCGACCACGGTGGTGGCCACCAGCACGCCGGTCTCCCCGGCGGCAAAGCGCGCCATGACCGCGTCCTTGTCCGGGCCCTTCATGCGGCCGTGCACCAATCCGACCCGGTCGCCGAAGCGCTGCTCGAGCGCGCGGAAGCGGTCTTCGGCGGCGGCTAGATCGCTGTTCTCCGATTCCTCCACCAGGGGGCAGATCCAGTAGACCTGGGCGCCGCGCTTGAGGGCGCGGTCGACGGCGTCGACCACCTCGGGCAGGCGGTCGAGCGGCAGCGTCGCGGTGTCGACCGGCTGGCGGCCCGGCGGCCGCTCGGTGAGGCGCGACGACTCCATGTCGCCGTAGGCGGTCAGCATCAGGGTGCGCGGGATCGGCGTGGCGGTCATCACCAGCACGTCGACGGCCTTGCCCTTGCCGGTCAGGGTCAGGCGCTGGTGCACGCCGAAGCGGTGCTGCTCGTCGATCACCACCATGCCGAGGTCGTGGAACGCCACGTCCTCCTGGAACAGGGCGTGGGTGCCGACCACCAGCGGCGTTGCGCCGGAGGCGAAGCCGTCGAGGATCGCCTGGCGCGCCTTGCCCTTGTCGCGGCCGGTCAGCAGCGCGATCGCGACGCCCGCAGAGCGGGCCAGCAGCTCGAGGGTCTGGAAGTGCTGGCGCGCCAGAATCTCGGTCGGCGCCATGATCGCCGCCTGGGCGCCGCATTCCACCGCGGCCAGCATGGCGAGCAGCGCCACCACGGTCTTGCCGCTGCCCACGTCGCCCTGCAGCAGGCGCAGCATGCGGTGCTCGGCGGCCATGTCGGCGGAGATCTCGGCGACGGCCATGCGCTGCGATCCTGTGAGCTGGAAGGGCAGGGCCTCGATCACCTTGCGCTGCAGGCGGCCGTCGCCCTTCAGTGGCCGGCCGCGCTGCTTCGTCTGGCGGTCGCGCACCAGGGCGATGGCCAGCTGGTTGGCCAGCAGCTCGTCATAGGCAAGGCGGCGGCGCGCCAGGGCGAGGGGCGAGAGGTCGGCCTCGTCGCGCGGGGCGTGGGCGCGGGCGAGCGCCTCGTGCCAGTCGGGCCAGCCTTCGCGGGCCTTGAGGGCCGGGTCGAGCCATTCCGGCAGGTCCGGCAGGCGCTCCAGCGCCGCGTGGACGGCTTTGCCGACCACCTTGAGGCTCAATCCCGCAGTCAGCGGATAGACCGGTTCGACGGCCTTGAGACGCTCGGCCTCTGCCGGGGCGGCGATGTGGTCCGGGTGGGTCATCTGCAGGCGGTCGTTGAAGACCTCGACCTTTCCGGAGACCACCCGGGTCTGGCCCGGCGGCAGCATCTTCGTGAGGTAGTCGCGGTGGGCGTGGAAGAACACCAGCTCGATGCTGCCGGTGGCGTCGTGGCAGAACACCCGGTAGGGCTGGCGCCCAGCCCTGCCAAGATGAGTCGGGGGGGCGCGGTGCTCGCCGACCTCGACGGTCAGGGTGGCGATGCGCCCGGGCATCGCCTCGGCCAGCGGCGGCGCGTAGCGCCGGTCGATGATGCCGCTGGGCAGGTGCCAGCAGAGGTCGAGCACCGCCGGGCCGCCGGTCAGGCTCTCGAACAGCTTGGCAAAGCGCGGGCCGACCCCGGAGAGGCTGGTGGCGGGCGCAAACAGCGGGAAGAGAATCTCGGGACGCAAGGCAACCGCCCGGTAAGAGCCTGACAAACGGGATTGAGGGCTCTATATCCTAGGGCGACATGAGCAAAACCGAAACCACCGAGAACCGGCGCAAGCGGCTGCGCTTCCGTTCCTGGCACCGCGGCACCAAGGAGATGGACCTGTTGATGGGCAGCTTCGCCGATGCCCATCTGTCAGCATTTGGCAGGGACCAACTCGACCGCTACGAGGCCCTGCTGGACGTGCCCGAGCCGGTCGTCTATGACTGGATCCTCGGCCGCAGCGCCCCGCCGGCCGAGCATGACAACGACGTGACCCGTCTGCTGCTGGCCTTCGAGTTCCGACCGCCGGGCCGCTGACGGCTTCCTGCTCAGAAATCCTGTGATCTGATGAATGAATCAGTGACCGCCTCTCTGTCCTCGGAGGCGGAGTCCGCCCTGCGCCCGACGCTGGCCTACGCGCCGCCGGGCGTCGATGCCCTGACGCTCGCCGGGATGTTGGCCGAAACGTCGGCCACTGAAACCGCGGGCAGGCGCTGGCTGCACGTCGCCCTCGACGACGCCCAGGCCGCCCGCATGGTCGAGTGCCTCGGCTTCTTCGCGCCGCAGGTCGAGGTCCTGGTGTTCCCGGCCTGGGACTGCCTGCCCTACGACCGGGTGAGCCCGCACCGCGACATCGTCGCCCGGCGTCTCGACGTGCTGACCCGCCTGATGCAGCCGGCCGGGGCGCGCCCGCAGGTGGTGGTCACCACGATCAGCGCGCTGCTGCAGCGCGTGCCGCCGCCAGAGGCCT
>JBFGUI010000144.1:0-10048 GCA_041565695.1 Kiloniellaceae bacterium | reverse complement strand
GCCCGCCGCGACGATCAGCACCAGCGCCAGCACCCACTTGGTGACGCCCCACCAGAAGCGCCGCCGCCGGCGCTGTCGGTTCTCATGCAGGCCTAGAGACATGTGCGAATTTCGTCCTTGCGTCCTCGAGGCTGCGCGATCCTGCTGCGGGAGCAGTCGGCGGGCCGCAGCGCCGCCCGCGGCCCCGCCGCCGGCGCAACGCCCACGAAAAGGCCTAACTGATTGGAATCGCGCATAGTTTGTTCGTGATTGATGTTTTTTCTACCACCCCCTCGGGGTGCAGGCAAGCCGCAGCGCCGGCGGTCCCGAACGGCCGCGACCTGCCCGCCGGTGGTCTTAACCAAAGCTTACCGCTTGGCCGCTTAGGCTGACAAAACCGCCCGGGTGACAAATAAAGGGCGGCGCCGCAATGCAATCAGGTTCGATCCATGGCCGACTCCTCAGACGATCCCCGCCGCGCCCTGCTGCGCCAGCTGGCCCAGCTGCGCGGCAGGCTCGACCCGGCCGCGCTCAACCGCTTCCTGGAGAAGATCGACGGCTGGGAGCCCTATGACCGCGAGGCGGCGGGCGAGGCCGTGCGCCAGTTCCTGGCGACCCGCACCGACGGCGGCAAGTTCCAGGAACGCCTGGTCGACGCGATGAAGAAAAAGAACGAAAGCTGAGCGCGCCGGAGTTTCAGTAGTCTGGCAGCAGTCATCCCCGCCCGCACCAAAGCTGGTTGTTGCTGTGCGAGTTCAGCCCCTATCCTGGGATTTCGCAGGACAAAGGGGCTGACAGGTGGACTTCCGCGCACTTACGATTCCAGCCGGCACCGCCATTCCGGCCAGCGGCCCGCGCTAGGGCCCTTCCGCCGTGTCGCGCGAACTTCTCAAGGCGATGGGCTGGGCCCTGCTCGGTGCCTTCCTATTCGCCTTCATGTTCATGCTGCCGAAGCTGGCCAGCAGCGCCGTGCCGCCGCTGCAGGTCGCCTTCCTGCGCTACTTCGCGGGTTTCCTGGTTATCCTGCCGTTCTTCCTTCAAGCACATGGCGCAAAGGACGCCTGGCCGCAGGTCGCGGCACCGGCACGGCGACGCATCAACCTGATGCACCTGCTGCGCGCCTGCTGCGGGCTGTCCAGCGTCGCCCTCGGCACCTATGCGGTGACCCACATCCCGCTCGCCAACGCCCAGGCCATCGCCATGACCAACGGCGTCTTCGCCGTCGCCCTTGCCGCGCTCTTTCTGCGCGAGAAGGTCGGCCCGATCGACTTCCTCGCCGGCGTCGTCTGCCTCGCCGGCGCCATCGTGGTGGCCGGTCCCGACCTCGACGCGCCGGGCTGGATCTCGCTGGGCGCGCTGGCCGCCCTGGCCCAGGCCTTCGCCTGGGGCGCCGAAGTGGTGCTGCTGCGCTTCGCCGCGGTCAACGACACCCCGCAGCGCACCCTCACCCTGGTCAACGGCAGCGCCTGTGCCGTGCTGCTGGTCACCACGGCCTGGCTGTGGCAGCGCCTGCCGCTCGCCGACCTCGCCGTGCTGCTGGCCATGGGCCCGGTGGCGATTCTCGGCCAGTACTGCAACATCCGCGCCTTCCGGATCGCCGAGACCGCGAAGCTGGTGCCGATCAAGTACACCGGCCTGGTCTTCGCCGCCCTCTTGGGTCTGGTGTTCTTCGACGAGTGGCCGCGCCCGGCCGCCATCGCCGGCGCCGTCATGATCTGCGCCGGCGCATTCTATCTGGCGCGCCAGAAGCCGGCGCCCAAAGTGCCCATCGCCGGGCCGGCAAACTGAAAGGGGCGAACTGGGGCCGGCGGAATTCCTAGCTCAGCAGCAGGGAATCGCTGTCCAGCTCCTCGCCGCGGACCTTGGCGAACATGGCCATGAGGTCGCCGACCTCCAGCCGGGACCGCTCCTCGCCCTTGACGTCGAGCACCACCTTGCCCTCGTGCAGCATGAAGCTGCGCGTGCCCAGGGAGAGCGCCTGGCGCATGGAGTGGGTGACCATGAGGGTGGTCAGCTTCTCCGCCTCCACCAGGTCGCGGGTCAGCTCCAGCACGAAGTTCTGCATGCGCGGGTCGAGCGCGGCGGTGTGCTCGTCGAGCAGCAGGATCTTGGTCGGCCTGAGCGTCGCCATGACCAGGGAGACCGCCTGGCGCTGGCCGCCGGAGAGCAGGCCCATGCGGTCGCCGAGGCGGTTTTCCAGGTTGAGCCCGAGGCGGGAGATCTTGTCGCGGAACTCGTCGCGCCTTGCCTGGGAAAGCGCCTTCGCCAGGCCGCGGCGGGTGCCGCGCGCGGCGGCGAGGGCCAGGTTCTCCTCGATGGTGAGGCCCTCGCAGGTGCCAGCCAGCGGGTCCTGGAACACGCGCGCCGCGAGGGCCGCGCGGCGCGGCGCCGGCCAGGCGGTCACGTCGGTGCCATCGATCAGGATGCGCCCCGAGGTCGGCGGCACCTCGCCGGTCAGGCAGTTCAGCAGGGTCGACTTGCCGGCGCCGTTGGAGCCGATGACGGTGACGAACTCGCCGGCGGCGATCTCGGTGGTGACGCCCTGCAGGGCGCGGGTTTCCATCACCGTGCCGGGGCTGAAGGTGACCTTGAGGTCCTCGACCCGGATCATGCGCCGCCTCCCCCGCCACGGCTGGCGTTACGCCTCGCCAGCAGGGTCGTGATCGGGTTGCGCGCCCCCGGCAGGATCAGCGCCAGGGCGACCAGGACGGCGGTCACCAGGTTGAGGTCCGCCGAGGTGAGACCGAGATAGTCGGCATTCAGCGCAAAGGCGATGGCCAGGCGGTAGATGATCGAGCCGAGGATGCAGGCCGCCACGGCGATGACGACGCCCTTGACCCGGAAGATCGCCTCGCCGGCGATCACCGCGGCCAGGCCGACCACGATGGTGCCGGTGCCGATGGTGATGTCGGCAAAGCCGTTCATCTGCGCAAAGAGCGCGCCGCCCAGGGCGACCATGCCGTTGGAGAGCGCCATGCCGACGCCGGTGACCCGTGCCGTGTCGATGCCCTGGGCGCGGGCCATGCGCTGGTTGGCGCCGGTCGCCCGCATGCCCAGGCCGTATTCGGTGATGAGGAACCAGCCGACCAGGAGGGCGACCACGGCCACCACCACGGCGCCGACGATGGGCTTCAGGTAGAGCCCGGAGAGGCCCAGCCCCTCGAAGGGGCTCAGCACCGTGGGCTCGGTGATCAGCGCCAGGTTCGGCCGCCCCATGATGCGCAGGTTGACCGAATAGAGCGCGATCATGGTGAGGATCGAGGCCAGCAGGTGCAGGATCCCGAAGCGCAGGTTGAGCACCGCGGTGACCAGCCCGGCCGCCATGCCGGCGACCACCGCACAGGCGGTCGCCAGGTAGGGGTCGACCCCGGCGATGATCAGCGTCGCCGCCACGGCGGCGCCCAGCGGAAAGCTGCCGTCGACGGTCAGGTCCGGAAAATTGAGGATGCGGAAGGAGAGGTAGACCCCCAGGGCGACGAGACCGTAGACGAAGCCGATCTCGATCGCCCCGAGGAAGGAAACCAGGTTCATGCCACCCGCTGCGCGGCAGCCCGCGCAGTCGCTTCAGTCAATAAGGATGGCGCTTACTGCACCACCTCCTTGGCCTTTGCAACGAGAGTCTCGGGAATCGTGACCCCCATCTTCTGGGCCATGCCCGGATTCACGTAGAGCTCGGTGATCTCTACGCCCTCCACGGGAATGGAGCCCGGCGCCTCGCCCTTCAGCACGCGCAGGACCATTTTCCCGGTCTGCCGGCCGATGTCGTAGTAGTTGAAGCCGAGAGCGGCGATGGCGCCCCGCGACACGGAGTCCGTGTCGCCGGCGTAGACCGGGACCTTGTTGTCGATGCCGACCTTCACCACGGCCTCGAAGGCCGAGACGATGGTGTTGTCGGTCGGCACGTAGATCACGTCGGCCTTGCCGACCAGGCTCTGGGCGGCGCCCAGCACCTCGGAGGACTTGGTGGCCGGGGCCTCGACCACCTTCAGGCCGCGCGCCGGGGCCTCTTTCTTGATCAGCTCCATGAGGGTGACCGAATTGGCCTCGCCCGGATTGAAGGGCACGCCGACGGTCTTGGCGTCGGGAGTGATCTCCTTGATCAGGTCCATATGCAGGCCGATCGGCGAGAGGTCGGACATGCCGGTGACGTTGCCGCCGGGCATCTTCGGGTCGCCGACCAGCTTGGCGCCGACCGGATCGGTCACCGCGGTGAAGACCACGGGAATCTCGTTGGTCGCCGAGACCACCGCCTGGGCCGAGGGCGTCGAGATCGGCACGATCACGTCCGGCGCCTCGCCGACGAACTTGCGGGCGATCTGTGCCGCCGTGGCCGGATTGCCCTGGGCGCTTTCATAGAGGAAGCGCAGGTTCTTTCCTTCCACGTAGCCGGCGGCGGCGAGCTCGTCGCGCACGCCGTCGCGCGCGGCGTCGAGGGCCGGATGCTCGACGATGGCAGTCGTCGCCACGGTCACTTCCTGTGCCGCAGCGGAGAGGGTGAGGCCGGCGGCGGTCAGTGCAGCCGCGGACAGGCCGGTGATGGCGGTTCGTAGACGCATCTTGGTCTCGCTCCCTGGTGTTTTTCTTTGAGCGCCCAATTGGGCGGAATCTGAGACCACTTGGCTTAGCATGCGAACAAGCGGCTGGCCAAGGCCCTCGCGAACCGCGCCGGACCCAGCCCCCGGTTGCCGCCGAGCGGCGCGAAAGACTAAACTTCCCGGCAAAACCCCTCCGTTTCCTGGAATCCTGCCAGAAATCGCAAGTTTCCCCGTCGAAAGGTCACCGCCAATGGACATGCGCAACCTCGGCCGCAGCGGCCTCACCGTCTCGCCCCTCTGCCTCGGCACCATGATGTTCGGCGACCAGACCGACGAGAAGGCGGCGCGCCAGATCATCGACCACGCCCGCAAGGCCGGGATCAACTTCATCGACACCGCCGACCAGTACGCCAAGGGCGTCTCGGAGGAGATCGTCGGCCGCGCCATCGCCAGGGACCGCCATGCCTGGGTGCTGGCCACCAAGGCCGGCAACCCTATCAAGGACAGCCACGCCAATGCCGAGGGCCTCAATCGCAAGTGGCTCCTGAAGGCCATCGACGACAGCCTGGCGCGACTCGGCACCGACTTCGTCGATATCTGGTACCTGCACCTGGACGACTACTCGACACCCCTGGAAGAGGTGATCAGCGCCGTGGCCGACGTGCTGGGCCAGGGCAAGGCGCTCTACTGGGGGGTCAGCAACTTCCGCGCCTGGCGCATCTGCGATCTGGTGCGCCTGGCCGGCGAGGCCGGCATCGACAAGCCGATCGTCTGCCAGCCCTACTACAACGCCATGAACCGCATGCCGGAAGTCGAGATCCTGCCGGCCTGCGAGTACCACGGCCTGGGCGTGGTGCCCTACAGCCCGCTGGCCCGCGGCGTCCTGACCGGCAAGTACCAGCCCGGCAAGCCGCCGCCCAAGGGCACCCGCGCGGCGCGCAAGGACGCCCGCATGATGCAGACCGAGTTCCGCGAGGAATCCCTGGTCATCGCCCAGAAGATCAGGCAGCACGCCGAGGCCAAGGGCATGACCACGGCCGACTTCGCGATCAACTGGGTGCTCGCCAATCCGATCGTCACATCGGTGCTGGCCGGCCCGCGCACCCTGGAACACTGGAAGGGCTACCTCGGCGCCCTCGACCACGGCTTCGACGAAGAGGATGAGGCCTTCCTCAACGCTCTGGTCGCCCCGGGCCACCCCTCGACCCCCGGCTTCAACGACCCGCGCTACCCGCTGACCGGCCGGCCGGGGTGGTGAGCTCGCACGATCTTGATACCAGCTCCCATCGTCACCCTCGCACTTGTTGCGAGGGTCCATCTCTAAGCTCGCAGGAACGGTGCTGGCGTCGCGATGGATTGCCGGAACAAGTCCGGCAATGACGATTGGAGGAGTCGCGGACGAAGGAGCGCTCAACCGCCCGCCGCGCGGCGGTCGGCGACCTGGTCGAGTTCGTCGATGGGGATGAAGGTAGCGAGCTGCTGGCTCATGGAGGCCTTGTTCAAGTCGACCATGGCGTCGCGCGCTGTGGCGCCGATCAGGCCGTCGGCGGTGATCCCGTCGCTGGACAGCGGCAGCACCAGGCGCTCGCCCAGGGCGATGCGATCGGTGCAGCGATAGACCGGCCCGCTCGCCAGGAGCGCCACCTGCTCCCGCATCACCCTGAGGAAAGCCGCGTTGGTTTCCTGAAAGCGGTCCGGGGCCACGAAGTCGGACAGCAGGCGCCCGGCGACCGACATGCCCCAGATCTCGTTGACCTGCTCGCCAGCCAGGCGATAGCGGAAGGTGCCGGCGGCCGGCTCGTACGCGCTGACCCAGATGATCGGCAGCACCGGGCCCAGGTGGAGGGGGTCGATATCGCGGCGCGCCGGCATGCGCCGGTCGCCGCGGACCGACAGGTAGTGATCCAGAAGCTGGCGCAGGGGCGGATTCTTGATCGCTCGTATCATCTCGTCTCTGGAGGCCAGGACCGGCTTTCGGGGCGTTGTGCTGCCGCCGACCCCCTGACTAGCACGATTTCCTAAACAATATAGGACGGTTACGCGCAGAAGGAATATTCGCGCCCTGCGCGAGTTTGGCTCAACCTCCAGTATCCCGGGTGTCGCCGCAACGCCGCGGCGCGCTGGACGCCCCGGGGCCGCCCTGCCAGGATGCGCCGCAGCGAAGCCCTTTTCCACCTACGCGCAATGCTCGAAACCGCCCTCGTCGCCGCCGCCACCTTCTTCGCGACCATCGGCCCGCTCGACGTGGCGGCGCTCTTCGCCGCACTGACGCCGCGCAACACGCCGGCGGAGCGGCGCGCCATCGCCCTCAAGGGCACGCTGATCGCGCTGGTCATCCTGCTCGCCTTCGCGGTCTTCGGCGATTCCCTGCTGCACCTCTTCGGCATCTCGCTGCCGGCCCTGCGTACCGCGGGCGGGGTGCTGCTGCTGCTGATCGCCATCGACATGGTCTTCGCCCGCGATTCCGGCGGCGTCACCACCACCGAGGACGAAAAGCGCGAGGCAACGGCCAAGGCCGACATCTCGGTCTTTCCCCTGGCCACGCCGCTGATCGCCGGGCCGGGCACCATGGGCGCCACCATCCTGCTGGTCGCCAATGCCGAGGGCGATCCGGCGACCATCGGGATCGTGATCGGCGCCCTGCTGGCCATGCTGGCCGCCACCTTCGTGCTGATGCTGATCGCGGTGCAGATCCAGCGCCTCTTGGGCGTCACCGGCCTGCATGTCATCGCCCGCGTCATGGGCGTGCTGCTGGCCGCGCTCGCCGTGCAGTTCATCTTCGACGGCATCGCCGGCAGCGGCCTGATGGGCGGCTAGGGCGCCGCTTCGGCTTCGCGCAGGCAGCAGCACGAGGTCAATCCGGCACCCGGTTACCCGTGTTCGCTGGAAGCGGCCCAGAGGTTGATGCCGCTCTCGGTCGCCAGCGCGTCGATCCTGGCCAGCTCCTCCGCCGAAAACGCGCGGTGCTGCAGCGCGTTAACGCAATCCTCGACCTGCGCGACCCGGCTGGCGCCGATCAGGGCCGTGGTGACCCGCGGATCGCGCAGCACCCAGGCGATCGCCATCTGCGCCAGGGACTGCCCCCGCGCCTGCGCGATCTCATTCAGGCCGCGCACCTTGGCCAGGTTCTCCTCGGTCATGAACGCGGGGCGCAGGGTCTTGCCGGCGGTGGCGCGGCTGCCCTCGGGCACTTCCTTCAGGTACTTGTCGGTCAGCATGCCCTGGGCCAGCGGCGAGAAGGCGATGCAGCCGATGCCTTCCTCCGCCAGCACCGGCAGCAGGCCGTCGCGCTCGATCCAGCGGTTCAGCAGGGAATAGCTCGGCTGGTGGATCAGGCAGGGCGTGCCCAGCTCGCGCAGGATCTTGGCCGCCGCGCGGGTCTTCTCCGGCCCGTAGGAGGAGATGCCGGCATAGAGCGCCTTGCCCTGGCGCACGGCGGAATCCAGCGCGCCCATGGTCTCCTCCAGTGGCGTGTCCGGGTCGTAGCGGTGCGAATAGAAGATGTCGACGTAGTCGAGACCCAGGCGCGTCAGGCTCTGGTCGAGGCTCGCCAGCAGGTACTTGCGGCTGCCCCACTGCCCGTAGGGGCCCGGCCACATGAGGTAGCCGGCCTTGGAGGAGATGATCATCTCGTCGCGGTAGGGCGCAAAGTCGGTCTTCAGCAGCTTCCCGAAATTCTCCTCGGCAGAGCCCGGCGGCGGGCCGTAGTTGTTGGCGAGATCGAAATGGGTGATTCCCAGGTCGAAGGCGCGCCGGCAGATGGCGCGGCCGTTCTCGAAGGGCGTGTCGTTGCCGAAATTGTGCCACAGGCCGAGCGAGAGAGCCGGCAGCTTGAGCCCGCTGCGCCCGCAGGTGCTGTAGGTCATGGTGTCGTAACGTTCCTGGGCTGCCAGGTACGGCATGGTCTTCTCCCGGGGCAGGATGTGCACGACGGCCAGAACGGCCGGAAAGAGGGTCAGTCTAAGCCGCGGTCGGGCCGCGGCGCAAATCGGCCCTGCAGCTCAAGCCGCGCTGATGCCGCCGTTGACCGAGATCGCCTGGCCGGTGATCTTCGCCGCCGCCGGGCTCGCCAGGAAGACGATGAGCTGGGCCAGGTCCTCCGCCGTAGTCGGGCCGAGGCCCGCCAGGGGCCGCGCCTTCTCGAACAGCTTCTTGGAAAAGGTACCCTCGGCCATGAGGCGCTCGGTGAGCGCCGTGCCCTCGACCAGCGAGGGCGTCACCGCGTTGGCGCGGATGCCGTTGCGCCGGCCTTCGATGGCAAGCCCGCGGGTGAACTGCACGATGCCGGCCATGACGGCGCCGATGACGCTTTCACCGGGCGTGGCCACCTTGGCGGCGTCGGAGGCGACGTTGACGATGCAGCCGCCGCCGGCCTGCATCATCACCGGCAGCACGGCGCGGCAGGCGTTCAAGGTTGGCGCCAGGTCCTCGATGAGGGTCCGGTTGATCTGCGCGACGGGTTGGCGGAACAGCAGCTCCGGCAGGTTGTTGCCGCCGGGCGAGCAGACCAGCAGATCGATGCCGCCCATGCCCTCCGCCGCCGTCTGCGCCATGTCCTCCGCCGCCTTGGGCTCGCCGCAGTCGGCCAGCAGGGCTGCGACCTCGGCGGTGCCGCCGATCTGCTTCAGGCGGTCGACCGCGGCGGCCGCCCGCTCCGGCGTGCGCCCGACCAGGCGCAGGCGCGGCGCCCCGGCGCGGAGCAGCGCTTCCGCCGTCGCCAGGCCGATGCCCGAGGTGCCGCCGACGATCACCACCGAGAGATCCGAAATGGGTTTCGCTGCTGCCGTCATGATCGCGCCCCTTCGTTGCAGGGCCCAAAGGGAGCAGCTTCGGCACGCCCGCGCAAGAAGCGAAGCCCCCTCACCCTCCCGCTTCGCGGGCCCCTCCCTCTCCCCGCCGGGGAGAGGATTGCGACGCCTTAGCGAGATCGATGATCGAGCTTAGGCGGAGCTGGGTGAGGGGGAAGGCGCAAGAAGCGGATAGAGAGCGTAGCAGGCTTCTGCTTCCATCCGCGCTTCCGCAAACCTTGGAGCTCTCCATGTCCGCTCTGCGCTTCGTCGCCCTCGACAGCGATCTCGCCCAAGCGTGGCGCGCCGGGTCGCCCGACGCCAACGGCCAGGCCCCGGAGGTGAAGACCTCCAACGGCGGCGGCAACCCCTGCCGGCACTGCCTGGAGGACATCGCCGAGGGCGCGCCCATGCTGGTGCTGGCGCACCGGCCCTTTCCGGCGCCGCAGCCCTATGCCGAGGTCGGGCCGATCTTCCTCCACGCCGCGAACTGCCCACGTTACGGAAACACCGCGCAGGCACCCGAGATGTTCGCGCGGCGCCAAGCGATCCTGATCCGCGGCTACGGCACCGACGACCGCATCGTCTACGGCACCGGCAGGATCATCCCGACCGCAGACATCGAGCGCGTCGCCGCAGGGCTGCTCGAACGCCCGGAAATCGCCTATCTCCACCTGCGCTCGGCCAGCAACAACTGCTTTCAGTGCCGCGTCGAGCGGGGGTGACGACGCACCGCTTCCGCCCTCT
>JBFGUI010000143.1:0-10126 GCA_041565695.1 Kiloniellaceae bacterium | reverse complement strand
GTGGCCTCTGACCTTCAGCCCCGCCGTGATCTCGCCGCGCAGCTCCAGGTCCGCGTCCTCGGCGATGGGCCGGTAGAGCTCCAGCATGTCCTCGGCCAGCGCGGAGAGATCGAGCTCGCCGAGCGCCAGGCGATCGGCGCCGGACTCCGCCCGGGCGATGGAGATCAGGGAATCGAAGGTGCGCTGGATGGTCTCCAGCTCGGCGGCGGTCTGCTCCAGCGCCTCGCGGTAGGCGGGGGCGTTCTCGCCGCGGCGCAGGGCCATCTCGATGGTGCTACGGGCGCGGGTCAGCGGGCTGCGCAGGTCGTGCGCCAGGCTGTCGGTGACCAGGCGCATGCCGCTCATCAGGGTCTCGATGCGCGCCAGCATCTCGTTGATGGTGGTGGCCAGGCGATCGAACTCGTCGCCGCTGCCGGTCAGCGGCACGCGCCGCGAAAGGTCGCCGCTGACGATGTCCTGACCCGTCGCGCGCACCGCGTCGACGCGGTTAAGGCTGTAGCGCCCGATGAGCGCGCCGCCGATGAGTCCGAGCACCAGCGCCGGCAGCAGCGCCCAGGCGAGCGCGGCGATGACGGTGTCGCGGAAGCGGCCGCGTTCGACGGTGTCGCGGCCGACGAAGAGGTAGTAGTCCCCGGCCAGCTCGAAGGCGCGGCCGCGGATGGTGTGCGGCCTGCCCGAGGGATCGTCGCGCCGGGTCAGCGCGACCTCCATCCAGCCGTCTTCGCCCACCGCGTCGCCGGGCCAGTGGGTCAGGTTGCCCGCCAGCGGCCGCAGGTTCGGGCCGGTCAGCAGGTAGACGTTCTCATCGGCGCCGCCCGGTCCGCTGCGCTCGCGCACCACCTCCATCAGCCGCACCAGGCCTTCGGCGCGGTACTGCTCGGCCAGGCCGCGGATCTCCGCCTCGATGGTCTCGTCGGTCTGCCGCTCGATGAGGCCGACCGTGGACCAGTAGATAAAGCCCATGAGGGCGAGCAGAGTTGCCCCGAGCAGCAGCAGGTAGAGCAGCGCGATGCGGAAGATCGAGGTGTTGAGCAGTCTATGCATGCATCAGGGTTCGGCGGAGATGCAGTAGCCGCCGCCGCGGTGGGTGTGGATCAGCGGTTTGTCGAAGCCCTTGTCGATCTTCTGGCGCAGCCGGCTGATGTGCACGTCGACCACGTTGGTCTGCGGGTCGAAATGGAAGTCCCAGACGCCCTCGAACAGCATGGTGCGGGTCACCACCTTGCCGGCGTGGCGCATCAGGTACTCCAGCAGCTTGAACTCCTGGGGCCGCAGATCGATGGGACGGCCGGCTCGGGTCACCTTGCGGGCCAGCAGGTCCATCCGCAGGTCGTCCACCTGCAGTTCGGTCTGCTGGGCGATGGCGGGCGGGCGGCGCAGCAGCGCCTCGAGGCGCGCCTGAAGCTCGGAGAAGGCAAAGGGCTTGGAAAGGTAGTCATCGCCGCCGGCGCGCAGGCCGGTGACCCGCTCGTCGACATGGGCCAGCGCGCTGAGGATCAGCACCGGCACGGGAATCTCCGCAGCGCGCAGTGCCTTCACGATGGCCAGGCCGTCGAGCCCGGGCAGCATGCGGTCGACGATGATGGCGTCATAGCGCCCGCCGGTCGCCCGGTGCAGGCCGTCGCGGCCGTCCTTCGCCCAGTCGGTGGTGTAGCCGCACTCGGCGAGGCCCCTGAGGATGTAGTCGGCGGTCTTCTTGTCGTCTTCGATGACCAGGATACGCATCGATCCGTCGCCCGTAGCCTTGGGCCAGGCGGCCTCCTGCCCCTGGCAGGCAGTATATGGGGCCAGGTCCACCATGGTCTCAACCTCTGTCTGGCAATACGCCCTTCGGTTGTCGTGCAAGACAGAGCCGCCCGGCTTCCACCGGACGGCCCTGCCCCCGGCGCCTCGGGCGCGGTTCAACCGGGGGGAGGCTGAACCGCCGCGCGGAGGGCGGGCCGGCAGGGGGCCTCCCGCTGCCCCTGCCGGCCGCGGCGCTCCGCGGCGCAGCCCGGCCTAGGCGACGCCGAGTTTCAGGCCGAGGAAGAGGGGCTGGCCGCCGCGATTGACCAGCACCAGGACCGCCTTGCGGGAGTCGGTCCGGGCCGCCTCGATGCGGCGCTCGACCTCCTGCGGCCGGGTCACGGTCGTATCGTCGACCTTGACGATCACGTCGCCGCGGCGCAGGCCCTGCTCGAAGACCGATCCTTTCTCGATATCGAGCAGCAGCACGCCCTCCAGGTTCCCATCGAGGCCGAATTCGGCGCGGCGCTGCGGCGTCAGCGCGGCGAGGCGGGCCTTGAGGACGGCGGAGTGGTAGCTGCCGTCCGGGCCCTGGCGGCCGCCGCTCGACGCCATCTGCTGGGTCGGCTGCCGGCCTGTGACGACCGTGAGCTGCCGCTTCCGGCCGTCGCGCCACACGGCAATTGCGGCCTCGCTCTCGGCGGGATGCCGGGCCACCACGCCGGCCAGCTCACGGGTGTCGTCGATCGCTTCGCCGGCGAACTCCAGGATCACGTCGCCGGACTTGAGGCCGGCGGCCGCGGCCGGGCTGTCGGGCGTCACCTTGGCGATGAGGGCGCCGGCCGGCTTTTCCAGGCCGAGGGCCTCGGCCAGGTCCGGCGTCACATTCTGGATCTGCACGCCCAGCCAGCCGCGCTCGACCGAGCCCTTTTCCCGCAGCTGGCCGACCACGGACTTCACCATGTTGGAGGGAATGGCAAAGCCGATACCGACGCTGCCGCCGTTGGGCGAGAAGATCGCCGTGTTGACGCCGATCACATTGCCCTCAAGGTCGAACAGCGGGCCGCCGGAGTTGCCGCGGTTGATCGAGGCGTCGACCTGCAGGAAGTCGTCATAGGGGCCGGCCTGAATGTTGCGGCCGCGCGCCGAGATGATGCCGGCGGTGACCGTGCCGCCCAGGCCGAAGGGATTGCCGACCGCCAGCACCCAGTCGCCGACCTCGGCGCTGTCCGAGTCGCCCAGCTGCAGGGCCGGCAGCGGCCGCTCGGCGTCGATCTTCAGCAGCGCCAGGTCGGTCTGCGGGTCGGTGCCGACGACCTCCGCCGGATAGGTGCTGTCGTCCTCCAGGCGGATGGTGACCTCGCTGGCGCCGTCGATCACGTGGTTGTTGGTGACCACATAGCCCTCGGCGTCGATGATAAAGCCGGAGCCGAGGCCAGTGGCGCGGCGCGGGGCCTGCTGCGGCCGGCTGTTTTCGCCGAACTGCTCGCGGAACTGCTTGAAGAACTCCTCGAAGGGCGAGCCCTCGGGGAAGGCGAAGGGGATCTCGGGCAGGGTGCCGCCGGTCTCCCTGATTTCCGTCGTGGAGGCAATGTTGACCACTGCCGGGCTGACCATCTTGGCCAGTTCGGCAAAGCTCTCCGGCGCCCGGGCGGCGGCAAGGCCGCTCCAGACCACCATGGAGCCGGCGATCGCGGCGGCGGCGAGGCCGGCGCCGAGGCGGTGCAGGCCGCCGGGGCCGGTGCGAAGCGCTGTCTCAGACATATCGTACTCCCTAGCTTGGCAGGACTCGAGGCGCGCGGAGGAAGCTCCGCGCCGTTGTCTGCAAAGATGGGGAGTGCCGGCTGGCGGCCCGACTTCAGGAAGATGAACTCCCTGTAATCTTCGGGTGGGTAATCTTCGGGTGGGTAATCTTCGGGCGCCGCGCGGCTACTGCGCGGGCAGTCCGGCCCGTAGGAAGGAGATCACCTGCCAGATCTGAGCCTCCGTCAGGCGGCCCTTGAAGGCCGGCATGGCGGTGCCCAGGGGCGCGCCACCCTCGGAGAGGGTCCACAGCAGGTACTCGTCGGCGGCGCCCTGCTCCTTGGTCAGCTGCGTCAGCAGCGCCGGCGAGGGCACCAGGTCGAGGCCGGCGTCGCCGTCGCCGCGCCCGCGCGGGCCGTGGCAGGCGATGCAGGCGGACTGATAGACCTCGCGCCCGGCGTCGATCGCCTTGGTCACGTTGGGATAGGGGTTGCGCTGGCTGCGGTATTCCACCGGCACGCCGGCCTGGATGAACTCGATATGGCGCTTGGCGCGCGGCTGCAGCTGCGGCGGCGCGTTGCGCGGATCCCACTTGGGGCCTTCCCGGATCTCGATGTTCCAGGGGTCGAGGCGGTTCATGCGCGGATCGCCGAGATCGCTCCCCGCGCCCGCCTGGGCCGTTTCCTGGGCCCGGGCCGCCGGCGCGGCCGGCAGCCAGAGGGTCGCCGCCAGCAGCAGGCCGAGGGTGAGCGGCAGGAGGCCGGGCTGGCGCCGGCGCGCCTGCTGGGGCGTGGTGATCATGGCGGGGGGTCTCCTGCGGCTGGACCTGCTGTCGGGATTTCTTGCCTCGGGCCGTAGAGTCGCAACAACCCCGGCGCAAATCAAGCCGCCGTGCGCCTCAGCCGAGAAAACGCTGGGCCAGCGCCATGGTAAGCGGCAGGGTCAGAAAGGCCAGGCCGGTCTGGACCGTGACGATGGCCGCCATCAGCGGCGCGTCGCCGCCCAGCTGGCGGGCCAGGGTGTAGGCCGAGGAGGCGGTCGGCACGGCGCCGAACAGCAGCGCGATCAGGGTCTCGGTCGGGCCGAGGCCGATGACCTGGCTGAGCGCCACGATGGCCAGCGGGAAGACCACCAGCTTGCCCAGGCTGGCGAGCACCAGGGGTCTCGCCGAGGCGGCCATGGCGCGGATGCGGATGTTGGCGCCGACGCAGAGCAGCACCACCGGCAGGGCGGCGCCGCCGAGGAGGGCGGCGACGTCGTGCACCACCGGGATCGGCCCGCGGCCCAGCAGGTTCCAGGCGACGCCGGCGCCGACCGAGAGGATCAGCGGGTTGCGCGCCAGGTCGCGCAGGATGGAGGTCACGATGCGCTGCTCGTCGGCCCCGCGCACCAGCCACACCATGAAGGTCACCATGGTGACGTTGGTGGTGGGGATCAGCAGCGAGGTCGCCACCGCGGCGATGGCCAGGCCGTCGAGGCCGTAGAGCCGCTCGGCGACGGCGAGCGCGATGAAGGTGTTGTGCCGCGCCGCGCCCTGCAGCAGGGAGGAGCGCACCGGACCCGCAAGCCCGGCCAGCCGCCCGGCAAGAAGGCCGAAGGCCACCGCCGTGGCGAAGCCGCCGAGGATCACCACCGCGTAGCCGCCGATCAGGCCGAGGTCGAGCTGCAGGGTCGAGGTCTTGTGGAACAAGAGCGCCGGCATCAGCACCCAGTAGACCAGCTTGTCGTTCAGGTTCCAGAACTCGAAGCTCGGGATGCCACCGCGCCGCAGCAGGTGCCCCAGGACGATCAGCACGAAGATCGGCGCGATGGACAGCAGGATGTGGAGCACGGTGATCGGAAGAGTTATTGAGTGCGAGGCGCCGGTGGGGCAAGTTTGCCGAGTGACAGTTTCATATCGGCTGGACTACTCAATCAAATGGTAAGTTATAAGCGCCCACCGATTACCGAAGCGTCATTCGAGATCAGGATTCTCGAACCGCTCGACGATGCCAAGTTGAGTTCGCTGAATGGTCGCTTGGAGCCTCGATTTGAGACTTCTGATCAGATCACCGACTTTGCTGTGGGGCTCAACGTTAAGCGCCGGGAATCTGTGCTTGAGCCAAGAGACCATGGCTATCGTCTAGAAAGCAAAGATAAAACCGACATCTTACTTATCAAGACGAAGTCATTTGTATGTTCCAGATTGGCCCCATATGACGGCTGGGAGAGTTTTCGAGATTCTTGTGTCAACGGGTGGGCGACCTGGAAGAAGGTGGTGGGCGTAAAAAAGATAGAAAGAATAGGGCTGCGGTATATAAACAGAATTGATATACCTATGAAAGATAAAATAAAAATCAATGTAGAAGACTATCTCACTGTGGTACCGAAATACCCAGAACCAGATACTATAGCCAGTTTTCAAAGATATACGATGCAAGTTGTTGGACATATTGAGTCTAGAGAATTTGAGCTGGCGATAAACTCTAGTGTTGTTCCGTCACCGCTGGTAAATCATTTATCAGTAATTCTCGATTTAGATGTGTATCGCCAAAGAGATTTGCCGCAGAGCGATAAGAAAATCTGGGAGATGGCAGACTCTATGCGTGACCAAAAGAATCGGATTTTTGAAGCCTGTATAACGGATGCTGCAAGAGAGCTATTCGGCTGATGAGCACACTTACTCCAATTCGCGTTAAGGGAACTGGAATCGACATAAGTCCCTTTCAGCATGCAATCGATTGGCCTTCTGAAGGCACAAGTGAGACAGCTGTCGCCATAATGGAGTCTCTGAAGGAGATGATCCGAGAGGATTCGGGTTCTCGGAAGAACATCTCCTCAACAGGCCAGGAGCGGACGGGTCAGGCGGGGCCGGGCGATCCAACGTCGGTCTTCGAATCGTTAGCCGAAGCAAAGATCATGACCTCTCGTGTGGTTATGCATTTGGATAAGGCTTGGCGAGATAGGCTGTTTGCGGCACTTGATAGTCTGCTCGATATCGATGACTGGTCTGAAGATGATCAACCCATCTTGCCTCAGTCATTTGCGACCTTTCTAAGGTTTATGCTTCAGCTTAGTGACTCTCCGGAAATGCCTGGGCTAGGTGTTTCAGATCGGGGCTCCGTGATTGCAGCGTGGACTGAAGGGAACGACCGCCTCACTATAGAATTCTTGCCAGCGGATGCTGTGCAATGGTCGCTGTCTTGCATAGTCGATGACACGATTGAACGGGCAGCTGGTGACAGCTCTGTTCAAAGATTGCTAGATGTATTGTCTCCCTATAAGCCGTCTCGATGGTTTAATAAATGAGCCCTAAGCCACTTCCTGAATCGGACCATGCTGTTCGATACATTCGGAAGCGCTTGCTCCGTCGAGATGGACAGGGAAACGTCGTTGGCATCCTGCCCCAGGCGTTTGAGCCAAGGGAAGGCGAAGCATATCTATCGGTTACTTGGTTGGAGTACTATCACGCAAGCTATGAACTTGGGTTGTCCGAGTCTGCTGCGGCAATGCGGTTGGATTTGACCATCAAAAAGAATGACGGATTCTCTGTTGGAAATGTAGGAAAGCTCAAGTCGGTCTGCAGCGGTTCAAACACACGAGTAAGGGTGCTCCACGAACCCAATCTTCCAAATAACCCAGGGCACAGTGCACTGCGAGGGCTCCAAAGGGCTAGTGCCGTTCTTCGAGAGGAAATAGCTGGGGATGTCTTCATTGACACCCGACTGAACTCGCAAATCTAATGCGCTGGCTCCTTAGCAATTTCATCCTGCATGCAGGATGATCGGATACGAGAGCCAGTTTGGAGAGACTCCCAAATCCAGTCTGCAAAACCCCCTTGCATCGGCCCGGGGGGCTGACTAATCCTAAGGCTGACGACAGCGCGGCTGTCTCTGCCCCGAGGCGGGCCAGATGCGGGTATGATGTAATGGTAGCCTGTCAGCTTCCCAAGCTGAACGCGCGGGTTCGATTCCCGCTACCCGCTCCAATCTCTTCCTTGACGTCTCTGCGCTCCGGCTTTCGGCTCTCGGCCTAAGCCCCTCGATTGGCGCGCCTTTCAGGCCGGTCCGGTCCCCCGATCGGACCAAAGTCGCGTATAGGCGGCGGCCCGGCGGTTGTTTATAGTGCAACGCAACAACCGATAAGACTTCACGCCAGATCATTGGGGGACGAACGACGTGAGTCCGAGCCAAGCGGGCGGCCAGGCCACGCTCAAGGCGCCGCCCTTCCGCAAGCTGCTCGTCGCCAACCGCAGCGAGATCGCCATTCGCGTGCTGCGCGCCGCCAGCGAGCTCGGCATCCGCACCGTGGCGATCTTCTCCCACGAGGACCGCTTCGCCCTGCACCGCTTCAAGGCCGACCAGTCCTTCCTGGTCGGCAAGGGCAAGGAGCCGGTCGCCGCCTACCTCGACATCGAGGACATCCTGCGCGTGGCCCACGACGCGCGGGTCGACGCGATCCATCCCGGCTACGGTTTCCTCTCCGAGAACCCGGACTTTGCCGAGGCCTGCGGCAAGGCCGGCATCACCTTCATCGGCCCCAAGCCGGAGGTCATGCGCCAGCTCGGCTCCAAGGTCGAGGCGCGCAACCTGGCCGAGGCGGCGGGCATTCCCGTCATGCCGGCGACCGGCGCGTTGCCCTACGACGAGGCCGAGGTCGAGAAGCTGGCCGAACAGGTCGGCTATCCGATCATGGCCAAGGCCTCCTGGGGCGGCGGCGGGCGCGGCATGCGCGTCATCGAGGGGCCCGGTGAGCTGCACGACCAGATCGCCGCCGGCCGGCGCGAGGCCAAGGCCGCCTTCGGCAACGACGAGATCTTCCTTGAGAAGCTGGTGCGCCAGGCGCGCCATGTTGAGGTGCAGGTTCTTGGCGACACCCACGGTAACGTGATCCACCTCTTCGAGCGCGACTGCTCCATGCAGCGCCGCAATCAGAAGATCGTCGAGCGCGCGCCTGCGCCCTACCTCAGTGAAGGCAAACGCGCCGAGCTCTGCGACGCCGCCGTGCGCCTTGCCCGCGCCGCAAACTACGAGTGCGCCGGCACGGTCGAATTCCTCATGGATGCGGAAACCGACAGCCTCTACTTCATCGAGGTCAACCCGCGCATCCAGGTGGAGCATACGGTGACCGAGGAGGTCACCGGCGTCGACCTGGTGAAGGCGCAGATCCGCATTGCCGCCGGCGCGCGCATCGGCGAGCCGGAAAGCGGCGTGCCGCCGCAGCACCAGCTGCGGCTCGACGGCCATGCCCTGCAGTGCCGCATCACCACGGAAGACCCGCTCAACAAGTTCATTCCGGACTACGGGCGCATCACCGCCTACCGCGGCGCCACCGGCTTCGGCATCCGCCTCGACGGCGGCACCGCCTATTCCGGCGCGCTCATCACGCCGTTCTACGACTCTCTGCTGGAAAAGGTGACCGCCTGGGGCGCCAGCCCGGAAGAGGCGACCGCGCGCATGGACCGCGCGCTGCGCGAGTTCCGCATCCGCGGCGTCGCCACCAACCTCTGGTTCCTGGAAGCGGTGATCGGCCATCCCAAGTTCCAGAGCGGCGCGGCGACCACACGCTTCATCGACGAGACGCCGGAACTCTTCGAGTTCCACCGCCGCCGCGACCGGGCGACGCGCCTGCTGACCTACATCGGCGAGGTCATCGTCAACGGCAACCCGGAGGTGGAAGGCCGCCCCGACCCGGGCCCCGGGGTGCGACAGGGGACGCCCCCCATCCTGCCGGCGCTGGACCACGAGGAGATCATGCGCGAGCCCGCGCCGGGCAGCAAGCAGAAGCTCGACGAGCTGGGGCCGGAGGGCTTTGCCCGCTGGATGCTGGAGCAGAAGCGCCTGCTGCTGACCGATACCACGATGCGCGACGCGCACCAGTCGCTCTTCGCCACGCGCATGCGCTCCATCGACATCACCGCGGTGGCGCCGCACTACGCCCACCTGCTGCCCAATCTCCTCTCGCTGGAATGCTGGGGCGGGGCGACCTTCGACGTGGCGCTGCGCTTCCTGAAAGAGGACCCCTGGGAGCGGCTTGCCCAGATCCGCGAAGCGGTGCCCAACATTCTGCTGCAGATGCTGACCCGTGGTTCCAACGGCGTCGGGTACTCGAACTATCCCGATAATGTCGTGCGCCACTTCATCGCCCAGTCGGCCGAGGCGGGCATGGACCTGTTCCGCGTCTTCGATTCGCTGAACTGGGTGGAGAACATGCGCGTCTCCATCGATGCGATCCGCGAGTCGGGCAGGCTTTGCGAGGCGGCGATCTGCTATACCGGCGACCTGTCGAGCCCCAGGGAGACCAAGTACACCCTCGACTACTACGTGAAGCTGGCCAGGGAGCTGGAGGCCGCCGGCGCCCACATCCTCGGCATCAAGGACATGGGTGGCCTCTGCAAGCCGGCCGCTGCGCGCCGGCTGGTTGAGACTCTGAAGCAGGAAGTCGGCATTCCGCTGCACTTCCACACCCACGATACCTCCGGCATCTCCGCCGCCTCGGTGCTGGCCGCGGCGGAGGCCGGCGTCGATGCAGTTGATGCGGCGATGGACGCCATGAGCGGTCTCACCTCGCAGCCCAACCTGGGCTCGATCGCCGCGGCCCTGGAAGGCAGCGAGCGCGATCCCGGCCTCGACCACGCCCGGCTGCGTGCGCTCTCCACCTACTGGGAAGGCGCGCGGCG
>JBFGUI010000142.1:0-10144 GCA_041565695.1 Kiloniellaceae bacterium | reverse complement strand
GCACCCGCGCGATGCAGTCGCTCGGGATGACGAAGCCTTCCTCGACCGAGACGTCGAGACGGAACACCGTCGCGCCCTACTCGACTATCGGCTCGATGGCTTCCACCTGGCCCACGGGATAGCCTTCGTAGCGCACCTGGGTGCCGAACTTCACGTCGGCGATGTTGTCGAAGACGACGACGTAGCGGTCGCGCGCCGTGGTGCCGCCGGTGAGTGCCACGACGGCGCCGAGGCCGGCCACCAGCATCGCGATGACGAAGGCGCCGACGACGGCGTAGTTCAGTCCCTGGTGTCGCATCGCTCTAGTTCGCTCCCGTCTCTAGGTCTGGCGCTACCGATTCCGGCGCCGTCTCGCCGGTGAGGCGCTGCAGGTAGGTCTCGGCGTCGACCTCCGCATCCTCCGAGCGGCGGTTAAGCAGGTTCTGGATGCGCCGGTTGCCGGACCGCCGCACGCCGGCGACGTCGTCGCAGAGCAGCACGCGGCCCTGGTCGAGCACCGTGATGCGGTCGGCGATCTTGAAGGCGCTCTCCAGCTCGTGGGTCACCACCACGATGGTCATGTTCATGGCCTCGCGCAGCTTGAGGATGAGGTCGTCCAGGGCCGAGGAGACCGCGGGGTCGAGGCCGGCCGAGGGTTCGTCGAAGAACAGCAGCGCCGGGTCCATGACGATGGCCCGCGCCACCGCCGCACGCTTCAGCATGCCGCCGGATAGTTCGGCCGGCATCAGCGCCTCGGCCCCGGCGAGGTTCACCACCTCCAGCTTCAGGCGGGCCATGATCTCCATGGTCTCACGGTCGAGCCGGGTGTGCTCCTGGAGCGGCAGCATGATGTTGTCGAGCACGCTCATCGAGGAGAACAGCGCGCCGCCCTGGAAGGCGACGCCGATGCGCCGCCTGAGGCGCAGCATCTCCATCGCGGAGGCGCTGACGATGTCGCTGCCGAGCAGCTCGACCCGGCCCGCGCTCGGCCGCATCAGCCCGACCAGGTGGCGCAGCAGCGTCGACTTGCCCGAGCCGCTGCCGCCCATGATCACCATGATCTCGCCGGGCCGCACCGCGAGGTCGATGTCGAACAGCACTTGCCGCGCGCCGTAGTGGGCCTGCAGGCCGGCGACGCGGATCACCGCCTCCTGCGGCGCCGGCTGGGGATCGGTCTGTCGGGCGGCGGCGGTCATGGTCTCACCCCGAGGTCACGATGAAGGCGAAGATCATGTCGACCACGATGATCGCGGCAATGGACTGCACCACGGCGCGGGTGGTGCGCCGCCCGACGCCCTCGGCACCGCCGTCGGCCAGCGCGCCGTTGACCGCCGAGACCAGCGCGACCAGCGCGGCGAAAAGCACGGACTTGCCGAGGCCGTGCGCCAGGTCGTTTACCGAGAGCGCCGCCACCGTGTCGGCGGCATAGGCGGCGAAGCTGATGTTGAGTTCAGCCGTCACGAAAAAGCCGGCGGCGGCCAGCGCGACCACGTTGGCCCACATGGTGAGGCAGGGCACCATGACCATCATGGCGAAGAGCGCCGGCGCCACGAGGAAGCGCACCGGCGAGATGCCGATGACCCGGAGGGCGTCGACCTCCTGATTGATCATCATGGTGCTGAAGCGCGCGGCCAGCGCGGAGCCGGAGCGGCCGGCGACCAGGATGCCGACGATGAGCGGCGCGAACTCGCGCACCACCGAAAGGGCGATGCCGATCGTGGCGAAGGACTCGGCGCCGAAGAGCCCCAGGCTGTAGAGGCTCTGGATCGCCAGCATCATGCCGATGGTGGCGGCCAGCACGGTGGCGATGGGCAGCGCCTCGATGCCGATCTGCATCATCTGGGCGACCACGGCGCTGAGCCGCACCGGCTGGCGGCGCGTCGGCCCCAGCACGGCCCAGAGCACGGCCTCGAGGAACAGGGCGCTGGCGAAGCCGACCTCCTCGGCGCCGCGCAGGACGCCTTTGCCGATGCCTTCGGTTGCGCGCTGCATCATCCGGTTCTCAGTTGCCCGCCGCCAGGGCGGCGTTCATGTCGGGGTGGATGGCGAAGACCTTGTCGAGGCGCGCCAGCTCAAAGACGCGCAAGGCCTCCGGGGAGACCGCGATGAGGCAGAGGTCGGTGCCGCGCCGCTTGGCCCACTGCAGCGCCTCGACCAGGCTGGCGATGCCGGAGCTGTCGATGTAGGTGACAGCCGAGAGGTCGACCAGGACGTCGAGGCTGCGCTTCACCGAGTCGAGCAGCAGCCGGCGCACTTCCGGCGCCCGGTCGAGATCGATTTCCCCGGCGAGCCTGACCACCAGGTTGCCGTTTACTTCGCGGACCGTGTCGCTCATGTCGAGGGATCCTTTTTCTTGGACATCTGCAGCACGTTGCCGACGCCGCCGGGCGAGCGCCCGAAGTCCGTGGTGTCCATCACGTTCTGGATGAAGTAGGTGCCGAGGCCGCCGGGACGCAGCTCGCCGAGGTCGCGCGGCTGCAGCACGGCCGGGGCGACGGCCGGCCCGAAGTCGGTGACCCGCAGGATCATGCGATCCGGGCTCTCCAGGATGTCGAGCAGGATGGGGCCGTCGCCGCGGCCTTCATAGGCGTGCAGGATGACGTTCTGGCAGGCCTCGCCCACCGCGAGCACGATGTCGTGGGTCGCCGTCTCGTCGAAGCCGCAGAGGCGCGCCGCGCTGCGCACCACGTCGCGCACCAGGACCATGCGGCTGGCCTGGGCCGGGAAGCGCAGCTCCACCAGGTACTCCGCATCCGGCAGGGTGAGGGCCGCCGCGCTCATGAGGCCTCCAGCCGGCGCGCAGTGCCCGGCAAGTCGAGCCCGGCCTCCGCCGCGACCCAGGAGTCGTCGATGGCGAGCACGGTGAGATCGTCGCGCGCCTCCCAGCCGCTCTCCTGCTCGAGCGTGTGCAGCAGAGCTTCCAGGCGCCTTGCCAGGGGTGCCTCGGCCAGCGCCTCGATGAGCTGCACCAGGCCCTCAACGCCGAGCCGCTCGCCGCTGACGTAGTGGTATTCGGTCAACCCGTCGGAAAAGACGTAGAGCTCGCCGCCGTCGAGCGCCAGGTGCTCCTCCGGCGGGCGGTTGCCGGGCAGCACGCCGAGCGGCGGCGCGGCCGCGGGAAAGGACTCGTAGCTGCGGTCGCGGCGGCGCAGCAGCGGCGGTTGGTGTCCGGCATTGGCCAGGCGGACCGCCCCGCTGGCGATGCAGTAGTGGCCCGCCACCATGGTGACGAACATGCCGCGCGAAGCGGTTTCGAAGAGCTCGGCATTGATCGCCTCGAGCAGCGCCGCCGGTTCCGCGATGCGCTTGCCGAGGCAGCGGAACAGGCTGATGGTCTTGGCCATCAGGAGGGCCGCGTTCATGCCCTTGCCGGAGACGTCGCCCAGCGCAAAGGCGATGCGCGACTCGTCGAGGCGGTAGAAGTCGAAGAAGTCGCCGGAGACCTTGCGCGCCGGCAGGTTGACGCCCCAGATCGGCTGGTGGCCGGGCGCGCAGTTCGGCTGCAGGCTTTGTTGCAGGTCGGCGGCCATCTCCAGGGCGGTGCCGACCTGCTGCTGCTCGGCCAGGCGCCGGCGCAGCGCGGCGTTGGCCCGCGCCAGGCCCGCGATCCCCTTGAGCGCCCGCGTGAAGGCCGGTCCGCCGGCTTGCGGCGCCCACCTCAGCGCCGACTCGAGCAGGGCTGCCGGGTCACCGGCGGCGGCCAGGCGCGCGCCCAGGTCTCCCAGGAATTCCATTTGTTCAGAGAGGCCGCTACCCCGCGTCCCGGCCGCCTCGTGGCTTCGCTGATCCGACATCGCCCCGGCGCGTAAAGATGACCCACGTGCTGCTTTGGTCATCCTATTGCCCAGAGGTTAACCTTCCCTTTTGGACGCCCCGATTCGCCCGCCAAAAAGGCCCGAAGCGACTGGCGGCGCGGCCAGCGGCAGCAACCGAGATCGCTCCTATAAAGAGAAGATTAACTTTATTTACTCAATCGGAAAGCGCAGCTGTCTCGATCGCCGTGATCACCCCGCCCGAGAGGCGGAAAAAGCCGTCCTGGGGTTCGTTCATGGCGAAGATCTCCACCGGCGCGGCACCGACATAAAGCCCGCGAAGGACCCGCCCGGCAAAGCCGTGGCTGACCACGATGAGCCGCGCGGATTCCTCCTGCTCCCTGAGCCAGGCCCCGACGCGCGCCGCCAGCAGGGCGCCGCTTTCGCCGCCGGGCACGCGGTAGTTCCACCTGTCGGCCTCGCGGGCCCGCCACTGCGCGGGGAACCTGGCCGCCACCTCCTGGTAGATCTCGCCCTCCCAGGCACCGAAGCCGTGCTCCTTGAGGCGCGGCTCCAGCACGATGGCGGCGGGATCGCGGCCGATGGCCTCGGCGACGCAGTGCGCGGTCTCAAGCGTGCGGCCGAGGGGGCTCGAGACCAGGGTGAAATCCTCGATGTCCTCGACCACCTGACGCAGGGCCCGGCCCATGGCGTGGGCCTGGGCGCGGCCGCGTTCGGTCAGCGGCGAGTCGCCGTGGCCCTGCAGGCGGCCTGCCCGGTTCCACTCGGTCTCGCCGTGGCGCAGCAGATAGATCACGAAACTTCCTTCCGACAGGCGCCCGGCAGCGCCGTTGATCGCAACAACACTCCTATGCAGTACAATATCTTGTGGGGTTTTGTCGCTATCGACTAGGATCACCGACATCTCTTCCGGCCGTTGTCGGGACCACGGCAGCCGGCCCCACCGGCACAGGCAAAGCCCCCCGCGGGAATCCAGGGAATGCATCAACTGACGGTCACACACACGACGGTCTACCGTTATCGGCGGCCCGTGCGCTTCGGTGAGCATCGCCTGATGTTCCGGCCGCGCGACAGCCACGACCTGCGCCTGGTGGACTCCGTGCTGACGATCTCGCCGCCGGCCGATGTGCGCTGGCTGCACGACGTGTTCTCCAACTCGATCGCCATCGCTTCCTTCGAGGACGCCGCCGAGGAGCTGAGCCTCGAAAGCTACATCGTACTCGAGCACTTCGGGCTGCCCGACCCGGAGTTCGACATCGAGCCCTACGCCCAGACCTATCCCTTCAGCTATCCGGCCGAGGAGATCGCGGATCTGGGCCGCCTGGTGGAGCGCGACTACCCGGACCCGGACCGCAAGGTCGACGCCTGGGTGAAGGGCTTTCTCGACGGCGGCGGACAGATCGGCACCCAGGACCTGCTGGTTCGAATCACCAAGGCGATCCACGAGCAGTTCAGCTACGCCCGGCGCTATTCCTTCGGCACCCGCAACCCGGTCGAGACCCTGGAGGCCGGCAGCGGCACTTGCCGCGACCTCGCCGCCTTCATGATGGGGGCCGTGCGCGCCCTGGGCCTGGCCGCGCGCTTCGTCTCCGGCTACCTCTACGACCCGGCGCTGGACAGTACGATTGAAGGCGGCGCAAAGGATGAAGACCTGCGCGGCGCCGGCGACACCCACGCCTGGGTGCAGGTCTACCTGCCGGGTGCCGGCTGGGTGGAATTCGACCCCACCAACGGCAAGGTCGGCGGCGCCAACCTGATCCGCGTCGCCGTGGTGCGCGAGCCCTACCAGGCGCTGCCGCTGCAAGGCAGCTACTTCGGCGCTTCGGAGGACTTCATCGGGATGGAGGTCGATGTCCGCGTCACGCGCGGGTGATCGGCCGGCCCCGACAACCGCCGGTCCGCAGCGGTGGCTCCTTCACCGCGCCGTCACCCGAACGTGACTGGCCAGTGAGGGCGGAACTCCCTTACCTTCCTGGACATGGGCCGTAAGATTTCCTCCCTCGGCGCCCTGGGCGCCCTTGCAATCGCCGCCGGTCTCGGGTTCTGGGCCATGCAGCCCATGCCCGCGAGCCAGGCGGCCGCAGCGCCCGGCAGGGACGGAGGCGAGCCGCTGCTGCAGCTCGCCGCCGATCCTGCCGAATCCCGCCCCGTCGTGGTTGAGCTCTTCACCTCCCAGGGCTGCAGTTCCTGTCCGCCGGCCGATGCGCTGCTGGGCGAACTGGCCGGGCAGCCGGGTGTTCTCGCGCTGGCCTATCACGTCGACTACTGGGACTACATCGGCTGGAAGGACCCCTTCGCCAGCGCGCAGTACACCGAGCGCCAGCAGGACTATGCCGCGAAGCTCGGCCTGCGCTACGTCTACACCCCGCAGATCGTGGTCGACGGGCGCATCGACGTGGTCGGCAGCCGGCGCCGCGCGGTGACCCGCGCCATCGAGGAGTCGGCCGGCGCCCTGCCGGTGGTCGGCGTGACGCTCGAAAGCGCCAACGGCGGCCAGGTGACGCTCTCCGCCGGCAAGGCGCCGGAAGGCGGCGCCACGGTGTGGCTGGTCACCTTCGACGACCGCCATGAGACCAACGTGGCGCGCGGCGAGAACAGCGGCCGCACGCTGGTGGACAGCAACGTGGTGCGCGAGCTCGTGCCGCTGGGCACCTGGACCGGCGAAGCCAAGACCTTCCCGCTCGACCTCGCCGCCGCCCGCGCAAAAGGGCGCGGCGGCTGCGCGGTGCTGGTGCAGGATGGCCGTGGCGGCCCGGTGCTGGGCGCGGCGATGCTCGACCTGGATTCCGCGAGCTAGGACTTACCCGGCAGCCAGCAGACCCTTTTCGACCAGCGCAGAAAGCCGGCGCGAGAAGGCCGCCGCATCGGGCAGCGGCTCGCCCTCGATGATGCGGGCCTGATCGAGCAGCAGCCAGGCGGCGTCCTCCACAATACTGCCGGCGCCGTCCTTGCCGACCCCCTTCTCACCGATGTGGCCTGCCAGCGCCTTGATCAGCGTGTGGCCGGGATTGATCTCCAGGATGCGGACCGAGGTACGGTCGAGCTGGCGCTGCTGCTTCAGCAGGCGCTCCAGATGCATGTCGAGGTCGCCCTCGTCGGCCACCAGGCAGACCGGGCTGGAGGTCAGCCGCTTGGAGGCGCGCACGTCCTTGACCGCATCCTTCAGGGTCAGCTTGACGAAGGCGATGAGGGAATCGACCGCGGCATCCGCCTCTTCCGGCTTGGCCTCTTCGCCTTCCTTCTCTTCCGCCGCAGCGGCGATCTTCTCCAGGTCGACGCCGCCGCGGGTGACCGACTTGAAGGGCTTGCCCTCGTAGTCCGGCACGGTCGAGAGCCAGAAGTCGTCGACCGGATCGCTCAGCAGCAGCACCTCGACGCCCTTGGCGGCGAAGCCTTCCAGCTGCGGGCTCCTGGCCAGGGCCTCGGGCTCGTCGCCGGTGATGGTGTAGATCGCGTCCTGGCCCGGCTTCATCGCCGCCACGTAGTCGGCGAGGCTGACCAGCCCGTCGCGGGTGGTCGAGCGGAAGCGGGCCAACTGCAGCAGCGTGTCACGCTGCTGGCCGTCCTCGTAGAGGCCTTCCTTCAGCACCGCGCCGAAGGTGTCCCAGAACCTGGCATATTCCTCCGGCGCCTTTTCCGCCTTCTTCTTCAGCTCGCCCAGCACCTTCTTGCAGACCGCGCTGCGGATCTTGGCGAGGCGCGGATTGTTCTGCAGCAGCTCGCGGCTGACGTTGAGCGGCAGGTCCTCGGTATCGATGATGCCGCGCAGGAAGCGCAGGTAGGGCGGCAGCAACTCCGAGCAGTCGTCGGTGATGAACACGCGCTTCACGTAGAGGCGCACGCCAGGCTTGCGGTCGGGATGGAACAGGTCGAAGGGCTTGGTCGAGGGAATGAACAGCAGGCCGGTGTATTCCATCACGCCCTCGGCCTTGAAGTGGAGGCGCAGCCAGGGGTCGTCGAAGGTGTGGCCGACGTGGTGATAGAACTCCTTGTACTGCTCCTCGGTGATCTCGCTCTTGGGCCGGGTCCACAGCGCCGAGGCCGCATTCAGGGTCTCGTCCGGCTCGTCCTCCTTGCGCGACTCCAGCACCACCGGCACGGCGATGTGGTCGGAATAGGTGGCGACGATGCGCCGGATGCGCAGCGGATCGAGGTATTCCTCCTCGCCCTTGTTGAGATGCAGCACGATGCGGGTGCCGCGCGCCGGGGCCGCGGCGTCCTCGCCGATGGTGAAGGCGCCCTTGCCGTCGGAGGTCCACTTCCAGCCCTGGTCCTCGCCGGCGCGCCGCGTGAAGACCTCCACCTTCTTGGCCACCATGAAGGCGGAGTAGAAGCCGACGCCGAACTGGCCGATCAGGTTGACGCCCTCCGCCTTGCTCTCCAGCTGCCTGACGAAGGCGGCGGTGCCCGAGCGCGCGATGGTGCCGAGGTTCTCGATCAGCTCCTCGCGGTTCATGCCGATGCCGTTGTCGGTGACGGTGAGGGTCTTGGCGGTCGGGTCGGCCTTGAGGCGGATCTTGAAGGTGGTGTCTCCCCCCTTCTGATCCGGGCCCAGCAGTTCCGGCTGGGTGAGCGCCGCGTGGCGCAGCCGGTCGCAGGCGTCCGAGGCGTTGGAGATCAACTCGCGCAGGAAGATTTCCTTTTCCGAGTAGAGCGAGTGGGCAACGATGTCGAGAAGCCGGCTGACCTCTGCCTGAAAGCTCAGTTGTTCTTCCGCCATAGCCTTTCCATCCGTCTTTGCGCGGTTGTGCTCTCTGCCGATCGAGGTCCTGCACGGGGCCAGAAGAGGTCTGCCTCACCGTCTCCCGGACTGCCGGTTACGAGCGGGCGGGAGGGTTCCCCGACGGCGGGACCGCGTGACATATGAGCGCAATCCATGTTGACTGCAAGGGCTGGGCATCGTCGCAGGCCCCGCCGGCGGCGGTGAAGAGGGAGCGGCGCAGATCAGGGGGGCGCCCATGCCGGATAACAGATCGCCAGAGAGCAAGGCCGACGAGCGCGCCAAAGAACGCGAGAAGATGCTGCGCCTGATCGAGGCGGAGGTCGCCGAGACCGCCCACTGGCTCGGCAAGAAAAAACTCGACCCGCGGGTCACGGAGGCCCTGGCCCGGGTGCCGCGCCATGCCTTCGTGCCGAGGATGGAAACGGCTTACGCCTACGACAACCAGCCGCTGCCCATCGGCTACGGGCAGACCATATCGCAGCCCTATATCGTCGCGGTGATGAGCGACCAGGCCGGCATCGGCCCCGGCACCCGGGTGCTCGAGGTCGGCACCGGCTCCGGCTACCAGGCGGCGGTGCTGGCGGAGATGGGCGCCGAGGTCTGGACCATCGAGGCCCTGCCGGAACTGGCCGAAGAGGCGGCCGGGCGCCTCAAGGCCGCGGGCTACGACCAAGTGCACTGCCGCCAGGGCGACGGCGCCAGGGGCTGGCCCGAGCAGGCGCCGTTCGACGCCATCCTGGTGACCGCGGCGGCCACGGCCATCCCGCCGGCCCTGATCGACCAGCTGAAGCGCGGCGGGCACATGATCATCCCGGTCGGCGCGCCCGACAGTTTGTTCCGCTTCGGCGCCTCTCAGCGCCTGCTGCGCATCGACAAGGCGGCCGACGGCACCATCAGCGAGAAGGTCATCCTGCCGGTCGCCTTCGTGCCCCTGGTCACGCCGCAGGAGGAGGCGAAGGACTAGGCCCGCCCGCCTGTGACAAAGCGCTCCCGGCCGCAGCCGAGGCTTGCAATGGGACCCGGAAGTCCCGATTCTCTCAGGTGATATGTCGCTCTTCGCGCAAGGCCGGGTGACCGCCGTCCTCGGCCCGACCAATACCGGCAAGACCTACCTGGCGATCGATCGCATGCTCGGCCATTCGAGCGGCATGATCGGCTTTCCCCTGCGCCTGCTGGCCCGCGAGAACTACGACCGCATCGTCCAGGTCAAGGGCGCCGGCCAGGTCGCCCTGGTCACCGGTGAGGAAAAAATTCTGCCCCCGGGGGCGCGCTACTTCTGCTGCACCGTGGAATCCATGCCGGTCGACCGGCCGGTCGCCTTCCTCGCCGTCGACGAGATCCAGCTCTGCGCCGACCCGGAGCGCGGCCACGTCTTCACCGACCGCCTGCTCCACGCCCGCGGCCTGGAGGAGACCATGTTTCTCGGCGCCGAGACCGTCCGCCCGGTGCTGCAGAAGCTGGTGCCCGAGGCCGAGTACATCACCCGGCCGCGCTTTTCGACGCTGGCCTATACCGGGCCGCAGAAGCTGACCCGCCTGCCGCCGCGCTCGGCCGTCGTCGCCTTTTCCGCCGCCGAGGTCTATGCCACCGCCGAGCTGATGCGCCGCCAGCGCGGCGGTACCGCGGTGGTCCTGGGTGCGCTCTCCCCGCGCACCCGCAACGCCCAGGT
>JBFGUI010000141.1:0-10189 GCA_041565695.1 Kiloniellaceae bacterium | reverse complement strand
CCTTCCGCCAGCAGCCAGCGCGGGCCGATCTCGCCGCCGGCCTCCTCGTCGTAGGTGAAGTGCAGCTCGACCGTGCCGTTCAGCTGCGCGCCGGCCTGCGCCGCCGCCTCGAGGGCGAGGAGGGCGTAAGTGTAGGTCGCGAAGTCGGACTTGGAGACGGCGACGCCGCGACCGTACATCCAGCCGTCGACCACCTCGGCGCCGTAGGGATCCTTGGTCCAGCCTTCGCCCGGCGGCACCACGTCGCCGTGGGCGTTGAGCGCGATCACCGGACCTTCCCCATACTTGCGGCGCACCACCAGGTTGGTGGCGGCGATCATGCCGGCGGCTTCAACCGTCTCCTGCGGCACCGGGTGGCGCTCCACCGTGAAGCCGAGTCCTTCCAGCAGCCCGGCGGCGCGCTCGGCATGGGCCAGGCAGTCGCCCGGCGGGTTGTCGGAGGGCACCTTGACCAGTTCGGCCAGGAAGTCGGTCTGGGCCGCGCGGGCGGCCGCCAGGGTGCTCAGCATGGTTTCTTGGAACTCGGTCATGGGTCCTATATCTCCCGCGGCTTTGCCATCGGGGCTCAGTCGAAATCCGGGTCGAAGTTCTCGAGGAAGTCGAGGAAGACTCGGGCGGCGACCTCGGCATCCTCGGCGGTGATGCTCTCCAGCGGGTTGTGGCTGATGCCGCCGCCGCAGCGTACGAAGAGCATGGCAATGGGACAGAGCGCGGCCAGCGCCATGGCGTCGTGACCGGCGCCGCTGGGCAGGCGCAGGGCCTCGAGGCCCTGGCGCTCGATGGCGCGGTCCAGCTGGTCCATCAGGCCCGGGTGGCAGGCGGCGGCCCCCTCGGCGTAGAGCAGCTCGATGTCGAGCTCCAGATCGCGGCGCGCGGCGATGGCTTTCAGCCTTTCCCGCAGGGCGCCGACCGCCGCCTCGCGCTGGTCATCCTGCGGGGCGCGGATGTCGATGGTGAACTCGGCCCTGCCGGGGATGACGTTGATGGCGCCGGGCGCCGCGGCGATGCGGCCCACGGTGGCAACGAGATCCGCCTCGGCGGCGGCGCAGGCCTCGACGGCGGCGATCATCTCCGCCGCCCCGGCCAGGGCGTCGCGGCGCAGACCCATGGGCACGGTGCCGGCGTGGCCGGCCATGCCTTCTACGGTCACCGAGAAGCGGCTGGCGCCGTTGATGGCGGTCACCGTGCCGACCGGCAGGCCGGCGGCCTCCAGCACCGGGCCCTGCTCGATGTGCACCTCGACGAAGGCCAGCACCTCGTCCGGCTGGCGGGCCTCGGCGGCGATCGCGGCGGGGTCGCAGCCGAACCGGGCCAGGGCGTCTTCCAGCGGGGTGCCTGCGGCATCGGTCAGCGCCAGCACGGCCGGGTCGACGGTGCCGGCCAGGGTGCGCGAGCCGCTGAGCGTGGTCGGGAATCGCACGCCCTCCTCGTCGCCGAAGGCGACTACCTCGACCGCGAAGGGCAGCCGCTTGCCGCGCGCATCCAGGTCGGCGATGCAGGCGATGGGCAGGGCGACGCCGAGGTTGCCGTCGTAGGCGCCGGCATCGCGCACCGTGTCGATGTGCGAGCCGGTGATCAGGGTCCGGGCGGCCGGTCTACCTTTTTCGCTAGGGGCGGCCTCGTAGCGGCCAACCACGTTGCCGATGGCGTCGATGCGCGCGGACATGCCGGCGGCGCGCATGGCGGTCATCACCGCCTCGGCGCAGGCCTTGTGCTCGGGGCTGAGGAAGACGCGGGTCAGCCTGTCCTCCTCCTCGCTGAAGCGCGCCCAGCCATCGACCATGGCCTTGATCCAGGTGCCGGCGCCGGCCAGGGACTGCGTCGCGACGGTCATGGCAGCATCTCCTTGAGGCGCAGCAGGGCGATGCGCTCGATTTCGCCGAGCGCGGTCTCGAACTCCGCTGCCGCGTCGTTTTGCAGACGTTGCTCGAAGGCTTTCAGGATCTCCGCTTTGCTGCGGCCTCTGACCGCCATGATGAAAGGCATGCCGAAGCGTGCCTTGTAGCGGTCGTTCAGCTCGGTGAAGCGGGCCCGCTCCGCGTCGCTCAGAAGGTCGAGGCCAGCCGAGGCCTGTTCCTTCACGGACTCCGCCGTCAGCCGGCCGGCCCGGGCGAGGCGCCCGGCGAGGTCCGGATGCGCCTTTATGAGCGCCAGCTGCTGCTCCTTGGCCCCGGCCCGGAGCGCGGCGACCATGGCGCCGTGCAGGGCTTCGGCGGATAGCGATCCGGCGGGCAGGCCGGCGTCGAAGGCCGCCTCGGCGATCCAGGGGGAATGCTCGAAGACGCCGCCGAAGCGGGCGACGAAGGCGGCACGGTCTTCGGTCACGGTCGCGCTCATGGCCTGTGGGTCTCGTGCCAGTGGCGCGCGATGTCGATGCGCCGGGCCGGCCAGACGCCGTCGTGCGCCATGACGTAGTCGAGGAAGCGCTGCAGCGCCGCGGCGCGGCCCGGCCGCCCGGCCAGGCGGCAGTGCAGGCCGATCGAGAGCATCTTCGGCGCTCCGGCCGCGCCCTCCGCATAGAGAACGTCGAAGGAATCCTTCAGGTAGGCGAAGAACTGTTCGCCCGCGTTGAATCCCTGCGGCGTGGCAAAGCGCATGTCGTTGGCATCCAGGGTATAGGGCACGATGAGATGCGGTCCCTTGGGCCCCTTTACCCAGTAGGGCAGGTCGTCGGCGTAGGAGTCGGCCGAATAAAGAAAACCGCCTTCCTCCATCACCAGGTCCAGGCTGTGCACCGAGGTGCGCCCGGTGTACCAGCCGAGCGGCCGCTTACCGGTCGCCTCCGTGTGGATGCGGATCGCCTCGGCCATGTGGCGGCGCTCTTCCTCCCTGGTGAAGTCCTTGTATTCGATCCACTTCAGGCCATGAGAGGCGATCTCCCAGCCGGCCCGCTGCATGGCGGCGACGGCGGCGGGATTGCGCTCAAGCGCCGTGGCCACGCCGAAGACCGTGACCGGAATGCCGGCAGCGGTGAACAGGCGGTGAAGCCGCCAGAACCCCGCGCGGCTGCCGTATTCGTAGATCGACTCCATGTTCATGTGCCGCTGTCCGGGCCAGGGCTGGGCGCCGACGATCTCCGAGAGGAAGGCCTCGGAAGCCGCGTCACCATGCAGGATGCAGTTCTCGCCGCCTTCCTCGTAGTTGATGACGAACTGCACGGCGATGCGGGCACCACCGGGCCACTGCGGGTCGGGCGGCGTCTCGCCGTAGCCGATCAGGTCGCGCGGATAGTCGCTGGTCATGGTCTTGCCGGGATCCCCTCGAGTGACGCCGCTCTCCGCCGGGCCGCAACCTCCCCCAATCATAGTAGTGCAGACGAACGCGGCTGAATTTGCATGTTTTTTTTGAAACTGCTTCCGGAGGGAGTAGTCTTCAGTTTCCGGTCGCAACCCGCGAGACTTACCCGACTCAGAAGGTCAGCGACAAGAAAACAGGGAACCGCCAGTCAATCAGGTTCCGCCCGCAAAGGGCAAGCAAAGCAGACTGACGGGATCGAGGCAGATCGCGAGGGGGATCTGGATGACGGGCAGGCTCACCACCCATGTGCTCGATACGGCCCACGGCCGGCCGGCCGTGGGCATCCACATCGAGCTCTTCCGCCTCGAGCGCGATCGCCGCGCCAGGCTCTCGGCTCACGAGACCAACGCGGACGGGCGCTGCGCCGCGCCGCTGCTCGAGGGGGCCGACTTCACCGCCGGCAGCTATGAGCTCGTTTTCCATGTGGCCGAATACTTCCGCAAGGCCGGGGTCACCTTGCCGGATCCCGCCTTTCTCGACGTCGTGCCGCTGCGCTTCGGCATCGCCGAGGCCGGCCAGCACTACCACGTGCCCCTGCTGATCTCGCCCTACGGCTATTCCACCTACCGGGGCAGCTGACGGCCATGCGCGGCGAGATCCGATTCCTGCTGGACGACGCGCCGCGCCGGCTCTCGCGGCTCGACCCCACCATGACCGTGCTCGACTATCTGCGCCAGGTCGAGCGTCTCACCGGCACCAAGGAGGGCTGCAACGAGGGCGACTGCGGCGCCTGCACCGTGGTGGTGGCGCGCCCGGAGAAGGGGCGACTGCGCTACCAGGCGGTCAATGCCTGCATCCAGTTTCTCGGCACGCTGGACGGCTGCCAGCTTATCACCGTCGACCACCTGGCCCGCGCAGGCCGGCTCCATGCCGTGCAGCAGGCCATGGTCGATTGCCACGGCTCGCAGTGCGGCTTCTGCACGCCGGGCTTCGTCATGTCACTCTTCGCCATGACCCGCGATCACGCCGAAGCGCCCGACGAGGCCACCATCGACGACGTGCTGGCGGGCAACCTCTGCCGCTGCACCGGCTACGCACCTATCGTGCGCGCCGCCAAGGCTGCCTATGACCTGCGGCCCCGCGACGACGCCTTCGCTGCGGCCGAGGCCGAGACGGCGGGTCAACTGACGGCGCTGCGCGACGCGGAGACCGTCGAGGTGGCGGACGCGGCCGGCGCCCGGCGCTTCTACGCGCCGGGGACAATCGACGATCTGGCGGCGCTCTACCTCAGCCATCCCGAGGCCACGCTGACCGCTGGCGCCACCGACGTCGGCCTCTGGGTGACCAAGGCGCTCAGCCGGCCGCAGACGGTGATCTACCTCGGCCGGGTGGCGGAGCTTAAGAGCCTCAAGGAGACCGAGAAGTCGATCGAGATCGGCGCCGGCGTCACCTACAGCGACGCCATGGACCTGCTGGCGCGCCACTACCCCGACATGGGCGAGGTGGTGCGCCGCCTCGGCTCGGTGCAGATCCGCAACAGCGGGACCATCGGTGGCAACATCGCCAACGGATCGCCGATCGGCGATTCGCCACCGCTGCTGATCGCGGCCGGCGCGACCTTGCATCTGCGCAAGGGCAACGAGCGCCGCCGCCTGGCGCTGGAAGACTTTTTCCTCGACTACGGCAAGCAGGACCGCGCACCCGGCGAGTTCGTCGAAGCGGTAAGCCTGGCGAAGCCGGCGACCGGCAGCCTGTTCCGCGCCTACAAGGTCTCCAAGCGCTTCGACCAGGACATCTCGGCGGTGCTCGGCGCCTTCAACCTGACCCTCGAGAAGGGCCGCGTGACCGCGGCGCGCCTTGCCTACGGCGGCATGGCGGGGACGCCCAAGCGGGCGGCGCAGGCCGAGGCGGCGCTGGTCGGCGCCGAATGGAACGAGGCGGCGGTGGCCCGCGCCATGGCCGCCCTGGAGAAGGATTTTCAGCCGCTCACGGACTGGCGCGCTAGCGCGGCATACCGCATGAAGGTGGCGCAGAACCTGCTGCACCGCTGCTTCATCGAGACGACAGACCCGGCAAGCGAAACGCGGCTGGTGGGGCAGGGCAGGCCGGTCCGCTAGCCGGGACTTCCGCGCGGCGCGGCTTGATGGGATCATCGGTCCGGCTCCAGGGAAGGCGGAAAGCGGGGAAACGAGGGGTCGCATGACCGAGGCGATGACCAGAGAGGCGATCAAGGGCGGGGTACGCAGCCCGCAGCGGCACGACAGCGGCCACAAGCACGTGTCGGGCACGGCGGCCTATGTCGACGACCTGGTCGAGCCGCAGGGTCTGCTGCATCTCTGCCTCGGGCTCTCCACCGTCGCCCATGCCCGCCTCGCCCGCGTGAACCTCGACCCGGTGCGCGCCGCCGAGGGCGTGCGGCTGGTGCTGACCGCCGCCGACATTCCCGGTGTCAACGACATCAGCCCGACCCACCGCCACGACGAGCCGATCCTGGCCGCGGAGGTGGTCGAGTACGTCGGCCACCCGATCTTCGTGGTGGCGGCGGAGACCCGCGACCAGGCGCGCCGCGCCGCTCGCCTTGCCGAGATCGACTATGCGCCGCTGCCGGCGGTGCTGAGCTTCGAGGAGGCGCGGACGCGCGGTAAGCTGGTGACCGAGCCCATGACCCTGAAGCGCGGCGACGCGGCGGCGGCGCTGGCACAGGCGCCGCGGCGCATCACGGGGCAGATGACTCTCGGCGGGCAGGAGCATTTCTATCTGGAGAGCCAGATCGCGCTCGCCATCCCGGGGGAGGACGACGAGGTGCGGGTGATCTGCTCGACCCAGCACCCGACGGAGATCCAGACCATGGTCGCCGGCGCGCTCGGCGTGCCGGCCTCTGCCGTCACCAGCGAGGTGCGGCGCATGGGCGGGGCCTTCGGCGGCAAGGAGACGCAAGGAAATCTCTTCGCCACGGTGGCCGCGCTGGTCGCCAAGAAGACCGGTCGCGCCGCCAAGATCCGCCCCGACCGCGACGACGACTTCACCATCACCGGCAAGCGCCACGACTTCCTGATCGACTACCACGTCGGTTTCGACGACGATGGCCGCATCCTCGCCGTCGACATGACCTACGCGGCGCGCTGCGGCTGGTCGGCGGATCTCTCCGGCCCCGTCACCGACCGCACGCTGTTCCACGCTGACAACTGCTACTACTTCCCCGACGTGTGCCTGACCTCCGAGCCGTGGAAGACCAACACCTGCTCGCACACCGCCTTCCGCGGCTTCGGCGGGCCGCAGGGCATGGTCGGCGGCGAGCGGATCATCGAGGAGATTGCCTACGCCCTCGGCAAGGATCCCCTGGAGATCCGCAAGCGCAATCTCTACGGACCCGGGCGCGACATCACGCCCTACCACCAGCAGGTGGAGGACAACATCGCGCCGCAGATCATCGAGAAGCTGGAATCCGACTGCGGCTACCAGCAGCGCCGCGCGGCGATCCGTGCGTTCAACGAGACATCGCGGGTGATCAAGCGCGGCATCGCGCTGACGCCGGTGAAATTCGGCATCTCCTTCACGCTGACCGCCTACAACCAGGCCGGCGCCCTGGTGCACATCTACCGCGACGGCTCGATCCACCTGAACCACGGCGGCACCGAGATGGGCCAGGGCCTCTACACCAAGGTCGCCCAGGTGGTGGCCGAGGCTTTCCAGGTCGACATCGACCAGGTGCGCATCACCGCCACCTCCACCGGCAAGGTGCCCAACACCTCGGCGACCGCCGCCTCCTCCGGCTCCGACATCAACGGCATGGCCGCGCTCGCCGCCTGCACCACCATCAAGGCGCGGCTCGTCGACTTCGCAGCCGAGCACTGGGAGGTGCCGAAGGAGCAGATCGCCTTCCTGCCAGGCCGGGTGCGCGTCGGCAACCAGGACATCGCCTTCGCCGACTTCGTCAACGCCGCCTACCTCGCGCGGGTCTCGCTGTCCTCGACCGGCTTCTACAAAACGCCGAAGATCCACTGGGACCGCAAGGCCGGCAAGGGCCGGCCCTTCTATTATTTTTCCTACGGCGCCGCGGCGACGGAGGTCGCGGTCGATACCCTGACCGGCGAGTACCGCATCGAGCGGGTCGACATTCTGCACGACGTCGGCGACTCGCTGAACCCGGCCCTCGACATCGGCCAGATCGAAGGCGGCTTCGTGCAGGGCGCCGGCTGGCTGACCTCCGAGGAGCTGTGGTGGGACGGCGAGGGCAGGTTGCGCACCCACGCGCCCTCGACCTACAAGATTCCGGCCTGCGGCGACCGCCCGCGCGTCTTCAACGTCGCGCTGGTGCAGGACAGCCCGAACCGGGAGGAAACCATCTTCCGCTCCAAGGCGGTGGGCGAGCCGCCGCTGATGCTGGCGATCTCCGTGCTGCACGCGCTCTCCGACGCCATCGCCTCGGTTGCCGGCTACCGGCTCTGCCCGCGCCTCAATGCGCCGGCAACACCCGAAAGAGTCCTGATGACCATCGAGCGCCTGCGCGCCGAGGCGGCCGAGGCCGCCGAGGCCGCGGGGAGGGTGACATGAGCACCGGCGGCAGCGCGCCACGCCTGGAAGTGCCCCGCCTGGAGGTAAGGGGCGTCTCCAAGCGCTTTCCCGGCGTGCTGGCCAACGACCGGGTCGACTTCGCCGTGGCGCCCGGCGAGATCCACGCCCTCTTGGGCGAGAACGGCGCCGGCAAGTCGACCCTGGTGAAGATCATCTACGGCGTGCTCGGCCCCGACGAGGGTGAGATCTTCTGGAACGGCGAGGCGGTCAGCGTCGCCGACCCGCACGCCGCCCGGGCGCTGGGCATCGGCATGGTGTTCCAGCACTTCTCCCTCTTCGAGGCCATGACGGTGCTGGAGAACGTGGCGCTGGGCATGGACCGGGCCGAGGACATGACGGCGCTGGCCCAGCGGGTGCGCGAGATCTCGGAAGCCTATGGCCTGCCGCTCGACCCGGAGCGCGACGTCTACACGCTCTCGGTCGGCGAGCGCCAGCGCATCGAGATCGTGCGCTGCCTGCTGCAGAACCCCAAGCTGCTGATCATGGACGAGCCGACCTCGGTGCTGACGCCGCAGGAGGTCGAGCGGCTGTTCGAGACCCTGCGCCAGCTGGCCGCCGAGGGTGTCTCGATCCTCTACATCTCGCACAAGCTGCAGGAGATCAAGGCGCTCTGCGACCGCGCCACCATCCTGCGCGGCGGCAAGGTGGTGGCCGCCTGCGACCCCAAGGCGGAGACCGCCAAGTCGATGGCCCAGATGATGATCGGCGCCGAACTCAAGACCGTCACGCGGCGCAGCGGCGGCGCGCTCGGCGAGGCGCGCCTTGCCGTCGAGGGCCTGACCCTCGCCTCCGAGGCGGTGCACGGCACCGACCTCAAGAACGTCTCCTTTGCGGTCAAGGCGGGCGAGGTCTTCGGTATCGCCGGGGTCGCCGGCAACGGCCAGAACGAGCTGCTCATGGCCCTTTCGGGCGAGCGCCTCGCTGACCACGAGACGGTGGTGCGCATCGACGGCACGGCGGTGGGGCGCAGCGATGCCGGGCGCCGCCGCCGCCTCGGGCTCTGCGCGGTGCCGGAGGAGCGCAACGGCCATGCCGCGGTGCCCGGCATGTCGCTGGTCGAGAACGCGGTCTTGAGCGGCCATCACCGCATGGCGCTGCTGTCCCACCTCTTCATCCGCGCCGGCGCCGCCGCGAGGTTCGCCGCCGAGATCGTCAGGGCTTTCGACGTGCGCACGCCGGGCACCGGCGTTGCCGCCGGCAGCCTGTCCGGCGGCAACCTGCAGAAGTTCGTGGTCGGCCGCGAGATCCTGCAGAAGCCCAAGGTGCTGGTGGTCTCGCAGCCGACCTGGGGCGTCGATGCCGGGGCCGCGGCCACCATCCACCAGGCGCTCGCCGACCTCGCCACCGAGGGCGTCGCCGTGGTCGTGGTCTCGCAGGACCTGGACGAGCTGCTCGCCATCACCGACCGCCTGGCGGTGATCAACGTCGGCGTGCTGTCCAGCGCCATGGTGACGGCCGAGGCCTCGGTGGAGGAGATCGGCCTGCTAATGGGCGGCGTGCACGGCCTCGACGGCTCGGTGCCGGGCGAGGAGGCCAGCCATGTCGCCTAGGCTGGCGCCGCTGAAGATCGAGGCCCGGCGGGAGATCCCGCGCGGCCTGCTCTACGCCACGCCGCTGCTCGCCGTGGCGCTCACCGTGGTCGCCGGCTTCTTCATCTTCCTCGCCATGGGCTACGACCCCTTCCTCTCGCTCTATCACTTCTTCGTCTCGCCGCTGCTGTCCTTCTACGGCTGGAGCGAGCTGATGGTGAAGGCGGCGCCGCTGATCCTGATCGGCGTCGGCCTTGCCGTCGGCTTCCGCGCCAACGTCTGGAACATCGGCGCCGAGGGCCAGCTCACCGTCGGTGCCATCACCGGCGGCGTGGTGGCGCTCGCGGTCTGGGGCGAGGAGCCGGTCTGGATCCTGCCGGTCATGTGCCTCGCCGGGATTGGCGGCGGCATGGCCTACGCGGCGATCCCGGCCTTCCTCAAGACCCGCTTCGGGGTCAACGAGATCCTCACCTCGCTGATGCTGACCTACGTGGCGACGCTGTTCCTCTCGACCCTGGTCTACGGGCCGCTGAAGGATCCCATGGGCTTCAACTTCCCGCAGTCGCGCATGTTCGGCGACGCCGCCCTACTGCCGCTGCTGTTGGAGGGCACGCGCCTGCACCTCGGTACCGGAATCGCCGTGGCCATTGCCGTCGCCGGCTGGGTGATGATGACCTTCACCATCGTTGGCTTTCAGGTGCGCGTGCTGGGCCAGGCGCCGCAGGCCGCGCGCTTCGCCGGCTTCTCCTCGACCCGCATCGTGTGGTTCTGCCTGCTGCTGAGCGGCGGGCTCGCGGGCCTCGCCGGCACCTTCGAGGTGGCCGGGCCGATCGGCCAGCTGATCCCCT
>JBFGUI010000140.1:0-10191 GCA_041565695.1 Kiloniellaceae bacterium | reverse complement strand
CGTTCCCCCGCCGCCAGGGCCTGCATCACCGGGTGGTCCGGCTCGGCGGTCTGCAGCAGCACCCGGCCGCGCCGCTCGGCCCGCCCGGCCCGCCCGGCCACCTGGTGCAGCAGCTGGTAGGTCCGCTCGGCCGCCCGCAGGTCGCCGCCGTAGAGGCCGAGGTCGGCATCGACCACCCCGACCAGGGTGAGGTGTGGAAAATGGTGGCCCTTGGCGACGATCTGGGTGCCGATCAGGATGTCGACCTCGCGCGCCTGGACCCGGGCGAGCAGCGCCGCCGCCGCATCGGGGCCGGTCAGGGTGTCGCTGGTCATCAGCGCCTGGCGCGCCTCGGGATAGAGCGTCGCGATCTCTTCGGCGAGGCGCTCGACGCCCGGCCCGCAGGCGGTCAGGCTGCCCTCGGCGCCGCAGTCGGGACAGGTCGCGGGCAGCCGGGCGGCAAAGCCGCAGTGGTGGCACTGCAGGCGGCCTGCCAGGCGATGCTCGACCAGCCAGGCGGTACAGTTGGGGCACTGCAGGCGGTGGCCGCAGGCACGGCACAGCGTGAGGGGCGCATAGCCGCGGCGATTGAGGAACAGCAGCACCTGCTCGCCGGCCGCCAGGGTCTCGGCAACGGCCTCCCTCAAGGCCGTCGACAGCCAGCCGGGGCCGAGGCACGCCAGCTTTGGCGGCTTGTCTTCGCGCAGGTCCACCAGGCCGACCGCCGGCAGCACCGCATCGCCGTGGCGCTCGGGCAGGTGCAGCGCCTGGTAGCGGCCGGCGCGCACGTTGTTGAGGGTCTCCAGCGACGGCGTGGCCGAGACCAGCAGGGCCGGGATGTCGCCAAGCTGGGCGCGCACCACCGCCATGTCGCGGGCGTGATAGGTCACCCCGTCCTCCTGCTTGAAGGCGCTTTCGTGCTCCTCGTCGACCACCAGCAGGCCGAGGTCGGAATAGGGCAGGAAGAGGGCGGAGCGGGCGCCGACCACCACCGGCGCCCGGCCCTGGGCGACGGCGCGCCAGGTCGCCCGGCGCTGCACGGAGGTGAGGTCCGAGTGCCACAGGGCCGGCGCCACGCCGAAGCGCTGCTCGAAGCGCTCGAGCCACTGTGCCGAAAGGGCGATCTCGGGCAGCAGCACCAGGGCCTGGCGGCCCTGCGCCAGGGCTTCGGCGATGGCCTCGAAGTAGACCTCGGTCTTGCCCGAGCCGGTGACCCCGTCCAGCAGGGTCACGGAAAAGCACCGCCTGCGGACCGCCGCGCGCAGCGCCTCGGCCGCCGCCGCCTGCTGCTCGGAGAGCGCCGGACCGCGCCGCTTGGGGGCGGGGGTCTCGAAGGACGGCTCGCGGATCACTTCGACGGCTTCCACGAGGCCGGCCTCGACCAGCCCCTTGACCACGGACCCGCCGACGCCGGCGCTGCGGGACAGGTCGGCCAGGCTGCGCGCCGGTCCTTCCGACAGCTCGCCGAGCACGCGGCGGCGCGCCGGGGTCAGGCGCAGGCCTTCCGGTACCGCCGCGCCGCTCAGGCGGTAGAGCGTGACCGGGCGCGGCGGCTCCAGGGCGGAGGGCGAGGACAGCGCCATGCGCAGCACCGCGCCCGGCGCCGCCAGGGTGTAGTCGGCGACCCAGGAAAGAAAGCGGCGCGCCACCTCGGTCAGGGGCGGCACCGGGCAGACCTCGAGAACCGGGCGCAGCTTGTCCAGCGGCACCACCTTGTCGTCGGCTCCCGGCGAATCGGGCAGCGGATCCCAGACCACCCCCGCCAGTTCGCGCCGGCCGAGCGGCACGCGCACGACGCTGCCCGGACCCAGTGCCAGCTCCGACGGCGCCAGATAGTCGTAGGGTCCGGTCAGCGGCAGGGGCAGCAGCACCGCGACACGGCGCGCGCGGCCCTGCGGGCCGCCTTCTTCCGCCTCACCGGCCTCGAGCGGCAGGGTGGCAGTGCTGGCATGGCGGTCTGGCATCCGCTACACTCTAGCCGAGCCCGGCAGGGTGGCCAACGCAGTGGGCACCCGCTCCGGCAGGCGGCGATCAGGCCTCTGCATCAGGCCTTTGCGACGCGCCGCCCCCTAGCAGGAAGGATAGACCGCAGAGCATGAAATTCTTCATCGACACCGCCGACATCGCGGAGATCCGTGACCTTGCCGCAACCGGCCTGGTCGACGGCGTCACCACCAACCCCTCGCTGGTCGCCAAGAGCGGTCGCGACTTCTTCGACGTCCTGAAGGAGATCTGCGAGGCGGTGCCGGGCCCGGTCAGCGCGGAGGTGACGGCGACCGAGCACCAGGACATGCTGCGCGAGGGCCGCGCCCTGGCGAAGCTGGCCGACAATATCGCGGTCAAGGTGCCCCTCACCGTGGACGGCCTGAAGACCTGCAAGGCGCTGAGCGACGACGGTATCCGGGTCAACGTGACGCTCTGCTTCTCCGCCGCTCAGGCGATTCTCGCCGCCAAGGCCGGCGCGGCCTACATCTCGCCCTTCGTCGGGCGGCTCGACGACACCGGCGCCGACGGCCTGCAGCTCATCGCGGAGATCGTCGAGATCTACAACGCCTATCCGGACTTCACCACCGAGGTCCTGGTCGCCTCGGTGCGCCATGTCGGCCATATCATCGAGTCGGCCAAGATGGGCGCCGATGTGGCGACCATCCCGCCGGCCGTGCTGCGCGCCATGTACAAGCATCCGCTGACGGACAAGGGCCTCGACGCCTTCCTCGCCGACTGGGCGAAGACCGGCCAGAGCATCCTCGGCGGCGGCGGCAAGGAAGCGCGCCGCAGTGCCTGAGAAAGAGATATCCAAAAGCGAGAAATCCAAGAGTGAATCGCGCGGCGGCGCGCTGGCGCAGCCGATCTCGGCCGACCAGGTCGCCGGCTATCTGCGCCGCCACCCGGACTTCCTCAATCACTACCCCGAACTGCTCGACGTCCTGACGCCGCCGGCGCGCGCCCGCGGCGACGGCGTGGTCGACCTGCAGCAGTTCATGGTCGAGCGCCTGCGCCGCAACAACGGTGAGCTGACGCGGCTGCGCGACGAGCTGGTCGCCACCGGACGCAGCAACCTGGCCACCCAGAGCCGGGTGCACGAAGCCATTCTCGCCCTGCTGCGCGCCGGCAGCTTCGAGGAGTTCGTCGAGACCATCACCACCGACCTGACGGTGATCCTCGATCTCGATGTGGTCACCATCGGCGTCGAGAAGGCCGCCGAAGGGGCCGCCTGGAAACCGGTGGCCGGGGTCTACTGCCTGGAAGCCGGCAGCGTCGACGCCCTCCTGGGGCCGAGCGGCAACATGCTGCTGCGCGAGGACATCGTGGGCGACCCGGCGATCTTCGACGGCGGCGCCGGCCTGGTGCGCTCCGACGCCCTGATCCGCCTCAAGATCAGCAGCACAAGCCCGCCGGCCCTGCTGGCGCTGGGTTCGCGCCAGACCGGCGCCTTCCATGCCGGTCAGGGCACCGAGTTGCTGGCCTTCCTGTCCCGCGTGCTGGAGGTCACCTTCCGCGCATGGCTGCACCTGCCGCCCGAAAGCTGAAGCCGGAGATCCTGGTATCCGCCGCGCCGGATCTGCAGGCGGCGATCCGCGACTGGCAAGGCTGGCTCCGCGAGGAAAAGCGCGCCTCGCCCCATACCTGCCTGGCCTACGGGCGCGACCTTTCGGACTTCCTCGCCTTTGTCACTGAGCACCGCGGGGCGCCGCCGGCTCTGAGCGACCTCTCGGCCCTGGCCACCACGGACTTCCGGGCCTGGCTGGCCGCGCGCAGCGCTGCCGGCCTGCAGCGCTCTTCGACCGCGCGCGCGCTGTCCACCCTGCGCGGCTTCTTCCGCTGGCTGAAGCGCCGCAGCCTGGCCGACAACGCCGCCCTGGCGGTGCTGCGCACGCCGAAGCTGCCCAAGGCGGTGCCGAAGGCGCTCACCGCCGCCGAGGCCGGCGAGGCGGTCGACAGCGTCGCCGAGCTGAGCGACGACGACTGGACCGGCAAGCGCGACTGCGCGGTGCTGCTGCTGCTCTACGGCTGCGGCCTGCGGGTCGGCGAGGCGCTCGGCCTGACCCGCGGCCAGGCGCCGCGCCCCGGCCAGGACACCCTGCTGGTCACCGGCAAGGGCAACAAGCAGCGCATGGTGCCGCTGCTGCCGGTGGTCGGCGCCGCCATCGCCGACTACCTGGCGGCCTGCCCCTTCGCGCAGGACGCCGCTGCGCCGCTCTTCCTCGGCAAGCGCGGCGGCCCCTTGAGCGCGCGGCGGGTGCAGGAGCGCATGCAGGACCTGCGCCTGCTGCTCGGCCTGCCGGACAGCGCCACGCCGCATGCACTGCGGCATTCATTTGCCACCCACCTGCTGGCCGGCGGCGGCGACCTGCGCGCCATACAGGAACTTCTGGGTCATGCCTCGCTCGCCTCGACGCAGCGCTACACCGAGGTCGACGTGGCCGGCCTGCTGGAGGTCTACGACCGGGCCCACCCCCGGGCGCGGAAAGCCTAGGCGTTGCGCCATCGCGCGCATCGGGAACGTATTCGCCGGCGGAGCCGTATAAACTGAACAGACGCAAAGTTACTCCCGTGGCACAGACTAGGAGAGATTTTCATATGGCCCGCATCCTGGCAGCCGCCCTCGTCCTGCTCCTGGCGCTCGCAGCGCCGGCCCTCGCCCAGGGCAAGGGCAATTCGAACAACAAGGGCAAAGCTGGAAAAGCCGACCCGGAAATCACCGGCAATGAAATTGTCCGCGGAGCGGCCGCCGGGGTCCTCGGCGGCGTCCTGGGTCGCGAGGAGAGAGAAATCATCCACCGCTATTTCAACGAGCATCGGAACACCTACGGCAAGGTCAAGCCCCTGCCGCCGGGGATTCGCAGGAAGGTCGCCCGTGGCGGCACCCTGCCGCCGGGCATTGCCAAGCAGGTGCTGCCTGACGGACTCCATCGCCAGCTGCCGCAGCGCGACGGCTACGACTACAACGTCGTCGGCACTGACGTGGTGCTGATCGAGCGGGCGACCAACGTCATCGTCGACATTCTACGAGACGTCTTGCTTGGGCGCTGATTGCCGGCCCTTCAGAATTGGCTGCGCCCGCTCCAGCCGCGCCGGTAGTGGCGCCGCAACAAAGCCTGAACTTGCACGCCCCATATCGGCGGAAACTGCTATACTGCCGCGCATGACTCCCGCACTGGTTATCTTCGATTGCGATGGCGTTCTCGTCGACAGCGAAGCCATCGCCAACCGCATCATGGCCGAGACGATCACCGCGACCGGCATCCCCATCACCTACGAGGAGTGCCGGGCGCGCTTCGTCGGCGGTACCCTGCAGAGGGTCATGGACACCGTGGAGGAGTGGCTCGGCCGGCCGCTGCCCGCGGGCTGGAAGGAGGACTTCGAAGCGCGCCGCAACGCCGCCTTCCGAGAGGAACTGCAGCCTGTCCCGGGCGTGGCCGCGGCGGTCGAGGCGCTGCGCGCCGCCGGCATTCCGATCTGCGTCGCGTCGTCCGGGACATTCGAGAAGATGAACCTCACCCTCGGACTGACCGGCCTGAAGGACTACTTCGACGGCAACATATTTTCGGCCGCCTCGGTCACCCGGGGAAAGCCGGCACCCGACCTCTTCCTCTATGCCGCCGAGCGGATGGGCCAGTTGCCCGAGACCTGCACGGTGGTGGAAGACAGCCTGCTGGGTGTCACCGCGGGCGTGGCCGCCGGCATGCGCGTTCTTGCTTATGCCGCCGACGGCGATGCGGATGCGCTGAAGGCGGCCGGCGGACAGCCCTTTGCGGACATGGCGGAGTTGCCCGGCCTGCTCGGACTCGGCGCCCGGCTGACCCTGGCGAGGTAGTCCTCATCACGGCGGTCCGGGCGCAGCGGCCGCCCGGGAGCGCTTATTGCTAGACCGGCGTGCCGCCGCGCGCCTTTAGGTTGGCGAAGAACTCGCGCCGGGTCTTCGGCCCGAAGGTCAGGAAGTGCGGATCCGGGCGTTCGCGATAGGCTTGGCGCCGCTGCTCGATGACGTCGTTGCGCGCGCGCTGCAGCACCTCGTCCACCTCGATGCCGTAGGGCCGGGTGGCGTTGAGGCCGAGGATGCGGGCGCGCAGTTCGGCGGTCATCTTCGGGTAGCCGTAGCGCTCCTGAAAGTCTTCCGAGATCTGGAAGCTGCGGAAGGCCTGGATCTGGTCCTGCGGCGAGCCGTACCAGATGCAGTCCGAACCGTAGAGCACGTTCTGCTCGCCGATGTGCTTGACCAGCTTGCCGATCACGTGGGCGGCGCTGTCCGGATCGCGCAGGGTGTAGCGCCAGGTGCTGCCCAGTTCGGCGTAGACGTTGGCGTTGCGTGGAATGCCGTTCTCCTCGACAGAGCGGATGAGTTCGTCGACGCCCTCGCCGCGGGCCGGGTCGTAGGGGCCCTCCGCCTGGCCGGCGATGAAGCCCGAGTGATAGATCAAGAAGTTCACGTCCGGGAAGAGGCGGGCGACGGTGCCGATGTCGCTGGCGAGGCTGTGCTCGTAGGACTGCCGGCCGAAAGGCAGGCCCTTGTGCACGCAGATGTTCCTGACGCCCAGCGCCCGCGCCTTCTCGATGAGGCGCAGCCCGGTGTCGTCGTGCAGGAAAAAGCCCCGCCCGTCCGGGCCCCACTGGGTGTAGCACTTCCAGGCGGACACGCCCCAGGTCTCGGCCAACTCGTCCATGCCTTCCAGGTCGCCCGCCTGGTTCGGATTGGCGCGGCCGTGGATCAACAGCCGCCGGGTGCCCTCCATCTCGTCGATGATGCGGCGCACCGCGTCGGCTTCCTGAATGGTCAGCAGCTCCTTTTCCCGGCGCGAGGGAATGAAGGACAGCACCATCATGTCGGTGTCGGAATCGAGGAAGATGTCCTTGATGAACTGCTGCGCGCCGCCGAGGCCGGTACGCCCGAGGCCGTGCTGGCCGACAAAGTGGCCCTGCACGTCGAAAACGAACTCGCGGCCGCCGAGCGCCTCGACCGCCGCCTCGGCGTCGACCGCCGCGACCTGGTCGAGCTCGAAGTAGCCGCCGCTGCGCCCGGCCGCCGCGTTCGCCCTGTTGTAGGCCAGCAACGTGCTGGCCGCCCCGCAGGCGGAGATCATGAAGGCGCGCCGCCCGAGGCCGCAGCGCCGGGCGTTCTCGCTGGCCGCCTGCTGGGCGAGGTCCAGCGCCAGCCGGTTGGTGGCGTCGAGCGGGACCGGCAGGAATTCCCCGTTGGAGGTCGTGTCCAGCTTGATCGGCAGGCGTTGTCCTTCGGGATCGCAGTCCGTCTTCATGGGTCGGGTTCCTCCATGATCCAGCGGGCTCCACCCATGATGCTGTGACGCAGCGCACCCCTGTCAAGCGCCACCGCCTTTATTCCTGTAAGCCGCCTCGCACAATTGCCGGAGCGGGAGGCAAGTCCGCGTTGCGGCGCGCGGCGGGTCCCGGCACACTCGCAGGCCCGACAGCATGGGGTAGCGACATGGATCGAGAGCTCTGCGCCATCGCCGACCGCCTGATCGCGGCCTACGACTCCACCACGACCCTGGCGCCGATCACCGGGTCCCTGCCGGACTTCTCAGTCGACGACGCCTACGCCGTGCTCGGCGCGATCGAGGACCGGCGGCGCGCCCAGGGCTGGCGGCCGGTCGGCCGCAAGATCGGCTTCACCAACCGCACCATCTGGCCGCGCTACGGGGTCTTCCAGCCGATGTGGGCACACGTCTGGGCGCACACCCTGCACCGGGCGGAACAGGGACGGGCAAGGCTCTCGCTGCAGCCCTTCGTGCAGCCGCGCCTGGAGCCCGAGGTGGTGTTCGGGCTGAAGGGGCCGGTGCCCCTGAGCGACGATGCGGTGCGCGTCCTGGAGAGCGTCGAGTGGATCGCCCCCGGCTTCGAGATCGTGCAGAGTCACTTTCCCGAATGGAGGTTTGCCGCGGCGGACTGCACGGCCGCCTTCGGCCTGCACGGCGCGCTCGTCATCGGCAGACCCCTGGCGGTCACGCCGGAGAACCGGGCCCGGATCGCCGAGCGCCTGCCCCGCTTCGAGGTCGCGCTTTCAAGAGACGGCGCCGTGGTCGACCGGGGCAAGGGGGCGAATGTGCTCGACAGCCCGGCTCTCGCGCTGGTCCACCTCGCCCGGGTGCTGGCCGGTCAGCCGCAGTTCCCGCCGCTGGCGCCTGGCGAGATCGTCACCACCGGCACGGTAACCGACGCCTGGCCGGTCGCGCCGGGCGAGACCTGGTCGTCCGACTACGGTGACCTGGGAATCGAGGGACTCAGCATCGCTTTCGAATAGCGTCCGCCGGGCCGCCGGGCCGGCCTCAGTCGAACATCTCCGGGCTGCGCTCGGCGAGATCGTCGCGGCTGCAGCGGGTGAGCTTGCCCCGCATTGAGGGGCGGCTCACGCCCTCAGGAATGAATGGCGCGCCCGTCGACGGCCAGTGCCGCTTCCTTTACCGCCTCGCCCATCGAGGGGTGCGAGTGACAGGTGCGGGCGATGTCCTCGGCCGAGCCGCCGAACTCCATGATGGTCACGCACTCGGCCAGGATGTCGCCGGCCAGCGGCCCCACGATGTGCACGCCCAGCACCTTGTCGCTGCGCTTGTCGGCCAGCACCTTGACCACGCCGTCGGTATCGCCCACCGCGCGGGCGCGGCTGTTGGCCATGAAGGAGAACTTGCCGGCCTTGTAGTCGACGCCGGCCTCCTTCAACTGCTCCTCGGTCTTGCCGACGCCGGCGACCTCCGGCCAGGTGTAGACCACGCCGGGCACCAGGTTGTAGTCGATGTGGCTCTTCTGCCCGGCCATGCGCTCCACCGCGACGATGCCGTCTTCTTCCGCCTTGTGCGCCAGCATCGGCCCGGGCACGCAGTCGCCGATGGCGTAGATGCCGTCGACCGAGGTCCTGAAGTCGCCGTCGACCTGGATGAAGCCGCGGTTGTCCATGGCGATACCCAGTTCCTTGAGGCCCAGGCCCTCGGTGAAGGGACGCCGGCCGATGGCGACCAGCACCACGTCGGCCTTCAGCTCTTCCGCATCGCCGCCCTTGGCCGGCTCCAGAGTGAGCGTGACTCCACCCTTCCCGTTCTTGGCGCCGGTCACCTTGGTGCCCAGTCTGAACTGCAGGCCCTGCTTGCCGAGGATACGCTGGGTCAGCTTGCCGATCTCGCCGTCCATGCCCGGCAGGATGCGGTCGAGGAACTCCACAACCGTCACCTCGGCGCCGAGGCGCGACCACACCGAGCCCATCTCGAGACCGATCACGCCGGCGCCGATCACCACCATCTTGCCCGGCACCTTGTCGAGCGCCAGGGCCCCGGTCGAGGTGACGATCTGCATCTCGTCGGTTTCGACGCCGGGCAGCGGCGTCGATTCGGAGCCGGTGGCGATGAGGATCTTCTTGGCCGCGAGGGTCTCCTCGCCGCCGCCTTCCAGCGCCACCTTGACGCTGCCGACGGCCGGGATCGAGCCCCAGCCCTTCACGTAGTCGACCTTGTTCTTCTTGAACAGCAGCTCGATGCCGCCGGTCAGACCCTTCACCACCTTGTCCTTGCGCCCCATCATGGCGCCCACGTCGAGGCCCAGGCCCTCCACCTTGATCCCATGCTCGGCGAAGTGCTTGGCGGCGTCGGCGTATTTTTCGGAGGACTGCAGCAGAGCCTTGGAAGGGATGCAGCCGACGTTGAGGCAGGTGCCGCCCAGCGCGCCGCGCCCTTCGACGCAGGCCGTCTTCATGCCGAGCTGGGCGGCGCGGATCGCGGCCACGTAGCCGCCCGGCCCGCCGCCGATCACCACCAGGTCGTACTGCTTGTCGCTCATGGTCTTTCTTTCCTCGGGCGCGCCAAAAAATGGTCCAATTCCCTGCCCAACATGCCGCAGCCGTCCCGGAGGGACAAGACCGCTGCTCGTCAGTGGGCCTTCTAGTGCCGCAGGGGACCTCCCTCCTCTTCTGGAGAAGTGGAGTCCTCCCGACCCGCCGGCAGGGTCACAGTGAAACCAGCGCCGCGCGACGGGTCGAGCGGCTGCAGCGTGGCGATCAGTCCACGCCGCTTGAGATCGAGCAGGTGGCGGCCGAGACGGCCGAAGAGCGTCTCGCCGCTGTCGGGGGTCGCCGGGTCGATGCGCACCAGCACCGAGCGTCCCACGTCGCGGAAGCGCTGGCGCTCCACCATGCGGTCGACGGAGGCGACGGCATGGGCGAGATCGAGGCCGGTCAGGTCGAGTTCGTAGTCGGCTGCGCCCTGGCGG
>JBFGUI010000139.1:0-10200 GCA_041565695.1 Kiloniellaceae bacterium | reverse complement strand
CTCGGCGGGAAACACCAGGGGATTGTCCGAGACGGCGTTGGCCTCGCGGGCGATCATGGCCGCCGCGGCCTCGAGCACGTCGAGCACGGCGCCCATGACCTGGGGCTGGCAGCGCAGGGAGTAGGGGTCCTGCACCCGGTCGCAGGTCAGGTGCGAGCGGCGGATGTCGCTGTCCGCCAGCAGCGCGCGCAGCCAGGCAGCGACGGCGATCTGTCCCGGCTGGCCGCGCAGCTCGTGGATCCGGGCATCGAAGGGCGTGTCGCTGCCGAGTGCCGCGTCGACGGACAGCGCCCCGGCGACGATGGCCCCGGCGAAGGCGTCGGCCGCGCTGAACAGGCCGTCCAGGGCCAGCGCGGTCGAGACCTGGGTGCCGTTGAGCAGGGCGAGACCCTCCTTGGCGGCCAGTTCGAGTGGCGCGATGCCGTGTTCGGCGAGCACCTCGCCGGCCGGCCGGCGCCTGCCCCGATGGCGGATCTCGCCGTGGCCCAGCAGCACCGCCGAGAGATGTGCCAGGGGCGCCAGGTCCCCGGAGGCACCGACCGAGCCCTTGGCGGGGATCACCGGATAGAGTTCCAGGTTGAACAGCTGGATCAGCCGGTCGATCACCTCGCGGCGGATCCCCGAATGGCCGCGCGACAGGGCGTTGATCTTGAGCAGCAGGATGAGGCGCACCAGCCGGTCGTCGAGCGGCGCGCCGACGCCGCAGCTGTGGGACAGTACCAGATGGGTCTGCAGCTCGGCCACCTGGTCGGCCGAGATCGTCTTGCGCGCCAGGCTGCCGAAGCCGGTGGTGATGCCGTAGACCGTGCGGCCTTCGGCTACCACGCGCGCCACCGTCTCGGCCGAGCGTGCGATGACCTCGTCGCAGGCGGGATCGAGGGCAAGGGGGAAAGCCCGGCGCCGGCAGGCTTCCAGGTCGGCCAGGGTCAGCCGGCCGGCGGTCAGGACAAAGGGATCATCCGTCATCGGGCTCCTCCGCGCCAAGTTGTATATACAACTTGGCCTCCTCTGTAGCACCCTTTGGGCCGGCTCGCAAAGGCCGCGATGGCACGCCGCGGTCTGTGCCGTTCCGGTCGGCGCGACAGATTGCGTCGGATGCGGAACAGCCGGCCCTGGCCGAGGACGCAATCCTGGCAGCGAAGGCGGCGCCGGCGAGGGGCGCCCCCGTTGCCAAGGGAGGGGCAGGCGCGGCATGGCACGCAACCGGCGCGGACGCGGCGCGCAGCGGCCCGGCGTTTCGGTCGCCCCGGCGGGCCTCAGCGGCGGCAGCTACCGGCCCCTGGCGGAGGCCGAAGTGGCGCGTATCGTCGCGGCCGCCAAGACGGTGCTGGAACGCACCGGCATCCAGGTTGCGCCCAGCCCCTGCCGCGAGACCTTCCGCGCCGCCGGCTGTCGCATCGACGACGACAGGGACCGGGTCTACATCGGGCACAAGCTGGTGGAACAGGCGCTGGCCACGGCAGCGCGCGAAGTGCTGCTCGCCGGCCGCAGCCCGCAGCACGACCTGCGGCTCGGCGGTCGGCGCGTCTACATGGGCACCGGCGGCCAGGCGGTGAAGATCCTCGACCTCGACGGCCGGGTGCGCGAGACGCGGCTTTCCGACAACTACGACATCGGGCGTCTCTGCGACACCCTGGAGCACATTCACTTCTACATGCGCCCGGTGGTGCCGCGCGACCTCGCCACCGAGCAGATCGACGTCAACCAGTTCTATGCCTGCCTGGCGGCGACGCAAAAGCACGTCATGGCCAATGCCTACCTGGCGGAGAAGGTCGCCGAGCAGCGCGCCCTGGCGGAGATGCTCGCCGGCGGGGCCGAGGCTCTCGACCGCCGCCCGCTGATCTCCTACTCCAACTGCTGGACGGTCAGCCCGCTGCGCTATGCCACCGAGACGGTGGAGGTGCTCGACCGCATCGTCGCCCACCGCCTGCCGGTGGTGATCTCCTCGGCGCCGCAGGCCGGCGCCACCTCGCCGGCGGCGCTGGCCGGCACCCTGGTGCAGATCATCGCCGAGCAGCTCTCCGGCATCGTCTACGTGAACCTGCTGAACCCGGGCCATCCGCTGATCATGGGCTGCGTGCCGGCCCAGGCGGACCTGCGCTCCGGCGCCTTCGTCGGCGGCTCGGCGGAATTCGCCCTCTTGAACGCGGCCTGCGCCCAGATCGCCCAGTACCTGGACCTGCCGATCTACAACTCCTCCGGCATCTCCGATTCCAAGCTGCCCGATGCCCAGGCCGGCGCCGAGAAGGGCATCACCGGCCTGGCCGCGGCGCTGGCCGGCTCCAACTACATCCACCACTCGGCGGGCTTCCTGGAGAGCCTGCTGACGGTGGCCTACGAGCAGTACGTCATCGACAACGACGTCAACGGCGCGATCATGCGCCTGCTCAAGGGCATCGAGGTGACCGAGGAGTCCCTCTCGCTCGACGTCATCGACGAAGTCTGTCGGGGCCCGGGGCACTTCCTCGGTCATCCCCAGACCCTGGCGCTGATGAACAGCGAGTACCTCTATCCCGCCCTGCTCGACCGGGACAGCCGCGACGACTGGGAGGCCAAGGGCGCAAGGGACATCCGCGAAGCCGCGCGTGCCCGGGCCCGCAAGGTGCTGGCCGAGCACTGGCCCGAGGTGATTCCCGAGAGGCTGGACCGTGAAATCCGCCAGCGCTTCGAGATCCTGCTGGCGCGCGACGCCATGCGGCCGGCGGCCTGACCGGTCTCACCGGTTCCCAGATCCAGCCTTCCTGCCGCGCCTGCGACCGGCGATCCAGGCGGCTTCGCTTTTCCTGGTCACTCAGAAATTCGTTAACCATTTGCTTAATCAATTGGCCTAGAAAGCGCCAAGCCAATGCTGGGAAGGCTGATTTCTAAATGCGTTTCGGGTTCTCCGCCGCAGCTCTTGTCCTATTTTCGTGTCTTGTCACCGGTACGGCGCACTCAGAGGTAGAGCTCACCGATGACGAAATTGCCTGGAGGGCAAGCAATCCGGCTGTCACCATCGCGGTCGACAACGACTTTGCGCCGATCAACTTCATCGAAGGCGGTCAGGCCGTCGGTATTGCCGTAGATCTTCTTCGGTTGATCGAGGAGCGGTCCGGGCTCGACATCGAACTGACTGTCGACCGCTGGTCGGTACTGATCGACCTCGCCATGCGCCACCAAGTCGACGGCATCATCAACGCGGACATAACACCGGCGCGTCAGGCGCAGCTGCTCTATACCCGCCCGTATTATCGCGTGCCCCAGGCCTTTGTCGTGCGTGACGATGCGCCGCCGGTTACCGCGCCGAAAGATCTCGCCGATCAGCGTGTTGCCGTTCTCGAGGGAACCTCGCGGATCGACTATCTGCGCCGCCATCACCCCGGCGTGACCATCGTCGAGGCGTCAACGACACTCGACCTCTTCGGTCTTGTGATCGCCGGCGAGGCCGATGTGATGTTTTCCGCCTTGCCCGTGACGCACCACACGATGACGGAAAACCTGGTAACGGGGCTGCGCGTCTCCGGCATCTTTCAGAGCGACGAGATCGACAGCCTCCACATCGCCGTACGCAACGACATGCCGCACCTGCGGGCGATACTGGACAAGGCGATCGCCGACATTTCGCGCGGACAGCGGCTTGAGATCCTGGCTCGCTGGCTGCCGGAAGCCCTTCTGCAGCAACCTCAGCAGGATGGCTTGGAGGTGATCTTGAGCGAAGCCGAGCGCCGCTGGCTGGCCGACCATCCTGTGATCCGGGTGGCGGGCGACCGCGCCTGGCCGCCGATTGAATTCGTTGGCGAGCAGGGCGCCTTCGAGGGGATCGCTGTCGACTACCTGAGACGGATCGAAGAACTCGTCGGCCTGCGCTTCGAGTTCGATCTCGAATCCGACTGGGCAGAGGTCGTCGCCAAGCTGCGCGCCCGCCAGCTTGATGTATTTTCCGCCGCGGCGAAAACGCCGGAGCGGCGCGAATTCGCCATTTTCACCGAGCCCTACCTCAATCTTCAGGCGATGATCTTTACGCGCGATGACGACGCCTATGTCAATGGTCTGAACGGCTTGGTGGGCCGGCGGGTCGCTGGCGTCAAGGGCTACGCCGTCACGGAGTTTCTGCGTCGGGTTGCACAGGAAGTGGAGATCGTCGAGGTCGCCGATGTGAGTTCCGCCCTGAAGGCGGTGGTGTCAGGTGAGGTCGACGCCTATGTCGGGAGCCTGCTGGTCACGGGATACTATCTGCGGCGCGAAGGCATCTCCAATGTGATGGCGGCCGGCGAAATTCCTTTTCAGATTTCCGTCAGCATGGCCGCGCGGTCTGACTGGCCGGAACTGCGGTCGATCCTGGACAAGGCTCTGCAGGCGATCTCGGCTCAGGAGCGAGAGGCCATCAACCGCCGCTGGATGGGCCTGCGGATCAGCCAGCCGCCGGACTATGCCCTGATGTGGCGCTGGGCCATGGCGGGCATTCTGATCCTGCTCCTCTTTCTCGGCTGGAACTGGTACCTGCAGCGAAAGACGGCTGATCAGCGGATCGCGCTGAAACGGCAGAACGAGGCGCTGGCTGCCGAGGTCGAGGAGCGACGCCGCGCCGAAGAGGAAGCCCGGGCCGCGACCGAACTCAAGAGCCGGATGCTGGCGAACATCAGCCACGAGCTGCGCACGCCGCTGAACGCGATCGTTGGTTTCTCCGAGCTGCTGAATGGAGCCGGATCCGTGAAGGTCTCGGAGCAGCGCAAAGCCGACTACGCGCGGCATATAAACTCTGCGGGCAAGCATCTTCTGGAGCTGGTCAACGACGCTCTCGATCTCACCGCGGCGGAAGCCGGCAGCATGCCGCTGGACGAGGACTGCGTCTCTTTGAACGACTTCCTCGAAGAGGTTCTGCCGCTGGTCAAGGGCCGGGCGGAGGACGCTGGCGTCGAAATCCGCAGCGCTCGACCGTCAGAGGTCTGTACGGTCAAGGTCGATGTCCGCCGTCTGCGCCAGGTCGTCCTCAATCTGCTGGAGAATGCGATAAAGTTCACGCCAGCGGGTGGCCATGTCGATATCGGCTACGCCCTCAGAAGCAACGGCTCCGTCGCGATCACCGTGGCCGACAACGGTTTGGGCATGACGGCAAAGCAGCTTGCAACGGCTTTCAAGGCCTTCGATCGGGGCTCCGACCCCTTCGTTCGTTCATCCGAAGGCGTCGGGCTGGGTCTGGCCCTTTGCGATGAGCTCATTAGCGCCCACGGCGGCCGGATCGAGCTTAAGAGTAAGCCTGCAGAAGGCACCACGGCGACGATAATTCTTCCCTCTGACCGTACGGTCGTCACCGGGCGACGTTACGCCAGTTGAAGCGAACCGCAGCAGGGCGCTTGGAACGGGGTGCGCCGGCGGCTAATCTCGGGGCCATGAGCGAGCGGCCCTTCTGGGAAACCAAGTCCCTGACCGAGATGACGCCGGCGGAGTGGGAATCCCTCTGCGACGGCTGCGCGCGCTGCTGCCTGATCAAGCTGGAAGACCCCGACGACGGCAGCTTCGCGCACACCGACGTGGCCTGCTTCCTGCTGGACCACCAGAGCTGCCGCTGCGCCGACTATGCCTGCCGCCGTGAGAAGGTGCCGGACTGCATCCAGCTGTCGCCGGACAACATCGGCGCGCTGGGCTTCATGCCGCCGACCTGCGCCTACCGCCGGCTGGCGGAAGGGCGCGGCCTGCCCTGGTGGCATCCGCTGCTGAGCGGCGATCCCGAGAGCGTGCACTGGGCCGGCATCTCGGTGCGCGGCCGCGCGGTTTCGGAAAAGACCGTGCCGGACGCGGAGTTGGAAGACCACATCGTCGACTGGCCGACCTCGGAGGAGGCCTGCGTCGACGCGGCGATGTACGGTGACGAGGTGAAAGCTTGAGCGCAGCCGTCGAGCGCGAACCCCCGACCCTGGCAGTGGTCGAGGCGGCGGTGCGGGCCCGCGGCCTTGCCCCGCGCGGCGCTTTCGTCTGCGCCGCGGGCGACGAAGTTCCCGCCCAGCCGGACGGCCGCGAAAGCCGCACCCTGGTTCTCATCGGCAACCTCGGCGGCGATTTCTGGCCGGTCTTCCAGGCGTCGTCCGAGGCGCGCGACGGCCGTCCCGATCCGCTGAACCGCTGGAGCCAGCGCGTCATCGACGAACTGGCGGCGGCTTTCGGCGGGCTGGCGCTCTATCCCTTCGGCGGGCCGCCCTACCGGCCGTTCCAGCGCTGGGCGCAGCGCGCCGAGGCGGTCTTCGTCTCGCCGCTCGGCCTGCTGGTGCATCCCGACTACGGCCTGTGGCACGCCTACCGCGGCGCCATCGCCCTGGCGCAGGCGCTCGCCCTGCCGCCGCGCGACCCGCGGCCGAGCCCCTGCGAGAGCTGTGTCGACAAGCCCTGCCTGTCGGGCTGTCCCGTGGCCGCCTTCGGCCCGGCGGGCTATGATGTGCCGGCCTGCACGAGCCATATCGTCACGGCGGCCGGGGCGGATTGCCTCGATCTCGGCTGCCGGGCGCGCCGGGCCTGCCCGCTGGGGCGGGCCTATCACTACCCGGCGGCCCAGGCACGTTTCCACATGGAGGCCTTCCTGACGGCGCAGCGCTTCGCGGCCGGGCGCCGGCGTTAAGGCCTTGCAGGTGATTGTCGTATAGTTTCGCGGTGCGGGCAGGAGACCCCATGAAGCCGACCATCCTTCTGATCGATCATCCCCTCGGCCAGCGCGACGACCGGGCCTCGGCGCAGCTGCGCGCCATGGGCTATCGCACCGAATGGTGCTCGCCGGGCAAGGGCGACCCCCTGCCGCCGATCGACAGCGACTACGTGGCGGCGGTGGTCTACGGCGGCCCGGAGAGCGCCAACGATACCGAGGCCAAGCCCTATGTCCGCCAGGAGATCGACTGGATCGGGCGCTGGGCGGACAGCGGCCGCCCCTTTCTCGGCATCTGCCTGGGCGCCCAGATGCTGGCCCGCGCGCTGGGCGGCAGGGTCGAGCGGCATGCCGAGGGGCTGCACGAGATCGGCTACGTGAAGATCGACCCGACACCGGCGGCGGAGGCCTTCCTCGGCGCGTCCATGCATGTCTACCACTGGCATAACGAGGGCTTCGAGGTGCCGGCCTCGGCCGAGCTCCTGGCATCCGGGCCGGTGTTTCCGAACCAGGCCTTTCGCTACGGCGAGAAGGCCTACGGCATCCAGTTCCATCCCGAGGTGTCGCGCGAGGTGATGGAGCGCTGGATGCGCGAGGCCAGCCACATGCTGGCGGAGCCGGGCGCCCAGTCGAGCGAGGAGCAACGCGCCGGCTGCGCGCACCACGACGCGGAGATGGCCGCCTGGCTGCGCCGCTTCCTCGCCGACTGGCTCGCCTGAGCCTGTCCTGTCCCATACGCACGGAAGGGGCCGGTCCGCAGCGCGGACCAGCCCCTGTCTTGCGTCGCCTCGCTTCGCTAGCGCAGCGCCGTCGCCGGCGTGCCGGCGGCCACGGCCCAGCGGTCGCCCCAGCGGGTGATCGCCCGGCCCAGGCGCACCAGGCCCCGGCCGGCGGCATAGCGCAGGCGCTTGAGACGCGTCCCGCTGCGGTGCCGGCGCCGGTGGGAGTGCTCGGGCGGGTGGGAGAAGGTCTCGGTGCCCAGGAAGAGGTCGATGCCGCCGGCCCGGGCGATTGAGCTGTAGAGAATATATGACATAATATTCCTCATCCTCATGCGTGTTGGGAAAAGTCCGCGGCGCTGCTTGAATCGTCGCTCCTAAGTTCAAAATATTGATTCTGTGAAATCCGACAAACGATGCTTTTTCATCTTATGGATTAGCTCATATAAGGCATGGCGATGCCCAGGAAACTCCCGCCGCTGAACGCCCTGCGGGCCTTCGAGGCCGGCGCGCGGCACCTCAGCTTCACCAAGGCGGCCGAAGAGCTGCACGTCACCCAGGCGGCCGTCAGCCACCAGGTGAAGGCGCTGGAGGCGCATCTCGGCTATCCGCTGTTCAAGCGCATGACCCGCAAGCTGGCGCTGACCGAGCAGGGGCGGGTGCTGTTCCCGGTGGTCGGCGAGGCCTTCGCGCGCATCGCCGAGACCGCCGACGGCCTGCGCGGCGCGGACGATTCACGCACCCTGACGGTTTCCGTGACGCCCTCCTTCGGCGCCAAGTGGCTGGTCTACCGCCTGCCGGAATTCTGGAAGCGGCACCCGGAGATCGATCTCAGGGTGCATCACTCGATCCAGGTCTGCGATCTGCGCCACGACGACGTCGATCTCGCCGTGCGCTTCGGCGCCGGCAAGTGGGAGGGACTGACCTGCGAGTTCATGCTGCGGGTCGACTACACGCCGGTCTGCAGCCCGGCCCTGCTGCAGGGCCCGCAGCCGCTGCGCAGGCCGAGCGACCTGCGCCACCACACGCTGCTGCACGAGGACGACTACGACGGCTGGACCCAGTGGCTGGCGGTGGCCGACGTGAGCGACATCAACCCGCGCCGCGGCCCGGTGATGAACGACATGACCAGCCTGCTGCAGAGCGCCATCGACGGCGCCGGCGTGGCGCTTGGCCGCCTCTCCATGGTTCAGCGCGAGCTGGAGGCGGGCAAGCTGGTGAAGCCCTTCGACGTCACCGTGCTGACCGACCTGGGTTATCACCTGGTCTACCTGCCCGGCGCGCTTGAGCGCGAGAAGGTCCGCGTCTTCCGCGACTTCATCATGGAACAGGTCGCCGCCGAGAGCGACTGACGCTTCAGTATTGGCTCCGGTAGTGGGTCACCTGCGGGCCGTGCGGCGGGGCGGCGGGCGGCGGGACCGCGGCGATGGGCGGGCCGACGATCTCGAAGTAGAGCTTGCGGCGCATGGCGACGGCGAAGTCGCTGAAGTCGTCGGCGGTGAGCAGGAAGGCGCCCGGGCCGCCGACCACGCCCGCCAGGTAATAGCGCGCCAGGCGCGGCTCCTCGTTGAGGATCGCCAGGCCGTTGATGGTGACGCCCGCCCGGTTGGCCGCGGCGCGGGCGAAGGCGGGCGAGCCGCCCTCGTTGGCGCGCCCGTCGCCGGAGACGTCGATGACCACACGCTCGCCCTGGAAGGCGTTGGTCTGGGTCCAGGCGACCGAGGCGTTGATCGCCGGGTTCAGCGCCGTGGCGCCGCCGACGATGCGGCGTTCGGCGGCGCGGACCCGCTCGGCGAAAGCCAGGGCGTCGCGCGCGCCGTCGATCCGCGTCCAGGCGATGACCTCGGCCTGCTGGCCGGCGCTGGACCATTGCAGCAGGGCGACGGCGATGCTGCCGCTGAGTTCCAGCGCGGTGAGCACCCGGGGGTCCTCGAAGGCCGCGGCGATGCCGTGCATCTGCAGGGTGTATTCTTCGCTGCTGACGCTGGAAGAGCAGTCGACGGCGAGCACCAGTTCCAACTCGACGCGCTCAAGCGCCGCGGCGGGCTGCGCGCCCTGCCACAGGGCTGCGGCAGCCAGAAGCATCTGTAGGAAGTGGTGCCATGATCTGCGCTGCCTGGGCATGACTCCAGTCTAGCGCGCTTTCCGGCCGCCCGATAGCGCGGGCAGCGGCTGGGTCAGAAGCGGGGGCCGACCGGCAGCTGCCGCAGCTTCTCCGCGGTTTCGCGGCGCCAGGCCACGGCGTCGTTGACCTCCTGCAGGGTCACAATCTCGCCGGTCGTCGCGTTGATCAGCACGCCGTCGTCCTCGTCCGGGTCCGAAGACCCGTGGTAACGGTCGGCGAAGGCGAAGGGGTCGAGCTCGACGGAGGTCGGCGCGGGCTGCGCCGGGACCAGCGGTATGGGCAGCGCAGCCGGGGCTGCGACCGGGGCCGGGGCCAACGCGGCGCCGGGGCCTGCGACCGGCATCGCCACGGTGCCGAGAATGGTCGGCTCGAGCGGGCTGAGGCGCGGCGCCCGGGGCGCTGCCGGGGCGGCCGCCCGTGGCGCGCTCTCCGCCACCGGTGCCGCCTGGGCCCGCGGGATCACCACCCGGCCGAGCGTGCCCATCGGCGGGACCGGGGCAGGCGCTGTCGCGGGCGCCGGACTGACCGGGCCGGCCGAGCGGGGGACTTCCAGTTTGTAGACGACGAGCGGGCCGTGTTCACCCTGCTGGACCGAAAACACCATCGCCAGCGCACTGACGGCGCAAGCGCAGACCATACTGCCGAGGCGCAAGCCAATTCTCCCTCTTGTCTTGCCTGCCGGACCCGGCGACTCGGCGGTCACGCGCGCCAGACGAACTGGCGTACAAAATAGGGGTATGGCGATT
>JBFGUI010000138.1:0-10261 GCA_041565695.1 Kiloniellaceae bacterium | reverse complement strand
CTGGCAACGGCGCGCCACAGCAGGGCCTCGGCGGCGGCGGCGCGCAGCAGGGCCTCGGCGCGCGCCAGGAGGTAGGGCCGGATCTGCGCCCAGCGCGGGTCCCCGGCCGCCAGGCGCGGCAGCGGCAGGCAGGCGGCGTAGTGGTCGCCGGCGGCAACCGCCAGCACCGCCGCCCGCAGCTCCGCTTCAGGCAGACCCGTCTGGCCGAGGGCTGCGACGAGGGCGAGCGCCCCCGAGGTCTCGGCCTCATCGCCGTAGAGATTGCGCAGCTTCTCCGACGCCGCCGCCGCGCCGGCGGCGAGGGGCGCGGCGAGACCCGCCGCCTCTGCCGTCGTCAGATCGAGGGCCGGCCAGGAACCCGGGTCGTCCAGCCAGGGGCGGAAGCGGCTTTCGTAGGAAGACAAGCGAGCGAGGACCCTATCCGACTGCAGGCGGGCAGGCGCAGCACCGCCGGGGGCCGCAGTCTAGCGATGCGGGACAGCAGCAGCCAACCCTGCGGCGACGTGCAGCGGTTGCCAAGTGCCGGTCTTCTGCATGGAAATCAGCACGTAGATCCGGCTCGTCGGGAACCAGAGCTGCAGCGCAGAGGTGCGCGGCGGCGATTCCGCTTCGGTTTCGCAAACGCGGGTCCCAGCCGACCTTGCCGCAACCGGGCCGTGCATTGAGCATGAAAAAGCAGCAAGGAGGCGATAAGGCCTGCGGTTGACAGGCTCCGTATCGCAGGCGCCAGAGCGCGCATCGACTCAACCGGGGAGGTCCGCCGGCCGAATGGGACCGGCCGCCGCTGCCTCCGATGGTAGCGATACCAGATGCCGGTTGTCGTGGCTTGCCGATTGGCTTAGGCTCCGTTGCTTGAAGGCACGGGTAACTCGTGCCGGCGCCCGAGCGGCGGAACATCGCGCTAAAAAGCAGACGAATAGGGAGGAACGAATGAAAGTCTTTAGAATCGCCGCCGTGGCGGCGGCGACCTCCGTGCTTGGCCTGACCTCGGCCATGGCAGCGGATTACACCCTGCGCATCCAGACTCACTACGCGCCGGAGACCGTCTCCGGCAAGCTGGCCCAGCAGTTCGTCGACGACGTCGAAACCATGTCCGGCGGGCGCCTCGACATCGAGATGTTCTTCTCCTCGTCGGTGGTGAAGTCGGTCGAGACCTTCGACGCGGCAGCCAGCGGCATCCTCGACGGCGACATGACCGGCGGCGCCTACCAGACCGGCAAGAATCCCGCCTTCCAGTTCGTCGGCGACATCATGGGCGGCTACGACACGCCCTGGCAGCAGTACGCCTGGTTCTACTACGGCGGCGGCGCCGAGGCGGCCAACGAGCTCTACAACGAATACAACATGCAGCTGATCGGCTGGTGGATCTACGGCCAGGAGTCCATGTCCTCCTCCAAGCCGCTGCGCGGCCCGGCCGACCTGAAAGACTGGAAGTTCCGTTCGCCCCCGGGCCTGGAGACCGAGATCTTCGCCGAACTGGGCGCCAAGCCGGTGGTGATGGACTTCACCGAGATCTTCACCGCGCTCGAGACCGGCATCATCGACGGTGCCGATGCCTCGGGCCTGGCCAACAACGTGGGCCTGGGCCTCTACGACCTGGTCAAGCATGCGACCTATCCGGGCTTCCACTCCATGCCGTCCGACCACCTGGCCATCCGCAAGGACGCCTGGGACGCGCTGCCGGCCGACCTGCAGCGCATCATCGACGTCGCCATGCAGAAGCTGGCCTTCCAGACGGCGCTCACCTTCGAAGTGAAGAACAACGAAGCTGCCGCCATGCTGCGCACGAAGGGCGTCACCCTCTATGACTGGTCGGCTGAGGATCGTGCGGCCTTCCGCAAGGCCGCCCAGAACGCCTGGCAGGGCTGGGCGGAGAAAACGCCGGAAGCCCGTGCCCTGGTCGACAGCCACACGGCCTTCCTGAAGACCCTCGGCCTGGTTCAGTAAGCACCAGGATATAGAACCGCAGAGCGGGTCCCCTCGGGATTTTCAATCCCGGCGGGACCCGCAATTGCGCTAGCCTGTGCTATCCTGACGTCCTAGGCAGGTCCCGGCCGCTTCGGGACTGCTGGAGGGAGGCGAGAAGATGGTCGAACACCCGGCTGAAACTGTCATGGACCGCGTCAGCATCGCGATCAGCCGTGTCGCGATGTTCCTCGTGGCCCTGATCGTCGTCATCATGTTCTACGAAGTGGTGATGCGCTACGTCTTCGAGCGCCCGACGTTGTGGGTCAACGAGATGTCGCTGTGGACCGCCGGGGGCGTCTACCTGCTGGCCGGGCTCTACGTCATGCAGCAGCGCGGCCACATTCGGATCTTCATCCTCTACGACATGGTCTCGCGCAACTGGCAGCGCGCCTTCGACACCATTTCCACCGTGCTGATCGTGCTTTTCGCCGCCGGCATCTTCTGGGGCGGTTTCAACGAGGCCTGGGCCAAGCTGATGCGCTGGGAGACCTTCGGCACGGCCTGGGATCCGCCGATTCCGGCCACCATGAAACCCTTGATTCTGGTCACCATTGTCCTGATCGCAGTGCAGGCAGTGGTGAACCTGATCGTCGATTGGAAAAAAGAGAAACAAGTCCACGATCTCGTCGAGGAAGTGAAGGAAGAACTCATCGACTGACCGACCGGCGGATCTGCTCTGGGGGGAATCGCAGTCTATGGATATCGGAACGATCTCGCTGATCCTGCTGATCGGGATCTTCGTTCTGCTCGCGATCGGCATGCCGCTGGGCTTTGCCTCAGGCTTCCTGGCCGTCGCGGTCCTTATGATGAAATTCGGGCCGGACCTGCTGTTCCGCTCCTTCGGCACCGGGCCGCTGAATATCCTGGCCCAGCGCATGTACGGCCTGATGACCGACTACGTGCTTATATCGGTGCCGCTCTTCATCTTCATGGCCTGTCTCATGGAACGATCGAACATCGCCAAGGCGATGTTCGACAGTCTCAATGTCTGGCTGAGCCGCACCCGCGGCGGCATCGCCATCGTCACCGCCATCATGGCCATCATCATGGCCGCTATGTCCGGCATCATCGGTGGCGAGATCGTGCTGCTGGGTCTCATCGCCCTGCCCAACATGCTGCGCCTCGGCTACAACCAGAACCTCGCCATCGGCACGATCTGCGCCTCGGGCAGCCTGGGCACCATGATCCCGCCCTCCATCGTGCTGATCATCTACGGGCTGGTCACCGAGACCTCGATCCACGCTCTCTTCAAGGCGGCCTTCGTCCCCGGCTTCATCCTGGGCGGCTGCTACATCGCCTACATCATATTCCGCACCCAGATGAACCCCGAGCAGGCCCCGCTGCCGAAAGGCGGCGAGGATGTGACCATGGCCGACAAGCTGCGCGCCCTGCCGGGTCTGCTCGCACCGCTCTTCGTGGTCACCGTCGTCCTCGGATCGATCTACGGCGGGTTCACCGGGATTACCGAGGCGGCCGGCATGGGCGTGGTCGCCGTTCTGATCCTGATCACCCTGCGTGGCGAGTTGTCCTGGCCTCTCTTCAAGGAGGCCCTGATGCGCACCTGGAAGTCCACCGGCACGATCCTCTGGATTACTTTCGGCGCCACCGCCCTGGCCGGCGCCTATACGATTGCCGGCGGCCCCACCTACGTCGCCAACCTCATTATCGGTACCGAGTTGCCAACCTTCGGCATCCTGCTGCTGATGATGGTGATCTTCCTGATCCTCGGCGCCCTCATGGATTGGGTCGGCATCGTCCTCCTGGTCATGCCGGTCTTCCTGCCCATTATCTTGAAATTGCCGGTCGAAGAACTCGGCCTCACCGGCGCCCTGGTCGCGGCGCCCAGCTTTGTCGCCGTGTGGTTCGGCATCCTGTTCTGCGTCAACATGCAGGTGAGCTTCCTCAGCCCGCCCTTCGGCCCCGCCGCCTTCTACCTGAAATCGGTGGCGCCGGCGCACATCACCCTGCCGGACATCTTCCGGGGCTTCCTGCCCTTCATTGCTCTGCAGTTGGTCGTGCTGACGCTGGTGCTGCTGTTCCCGGAGATCACGATGATCTTCCGCAGCAGCTGAACCGGATCAGGTTTCGCCGAGCTTCTCGCGCGCCTGCTTCGCGAGACGCACCAGCAGCGGGCGCAGGTCCTCCGTGCCGGAGAGCGGCGCCTCGAACCACAGCCGCCTGACCTGATCGCCGAGCTGCAGGTCGAGGCCTTCCGGGTCGAGGCCCGTCAGCACCCAGGCGCCGGGCCCGGCAATACAGAAAGCCCGTGCGTAGAGGGCCACGGCCTCCGCGTGATCCTCGTTCATGTGCGCCACCGCCCCTTCTTCCAGCTCGGCCAGACCTGCGAGGCCGGAGACGTCGCTGAGAACATCCTCTGCAGTCATGGCGTAGGCGCGCCCGAAGCCGCCGTTGAGGCTGGCCCGCGTGATCTCGAGGCGCCAGAAGCTGAAATCCGGAAAGTCGGCGTAGAGCTCCGCCTTGGGATGGCGCGCAAGATAACGGCGGCGCAGACGGCGGCGGTCCTCCCCCTCCGGGACGCGCCGGGCCCGGCCCGTCACCGTGATCCGCGGATGCGCCAGGGGATCGCCCTTGCCCGGCTCGCCGATCAGCAGCGAGCAGCGCGCATCGGCGAGCAACGCCTGGGTATGGGCCGAAAGCGTCGAGGTGAGAAACACCGGCGCGCCGTCGATGTCCGTCGCCAGGCCCGTGCGGCTGGCCAGGGGATCCCCGCTTGCCGGGTCCAGGGTGGCCAGCGCCCCGTGGCGGGCAAGGCGCAGCAGGCCCCTGGCCTGGCGCCGGGCCTCCGCGTCGACCGGCTGCAGCGGGTCGACCCGCTGCGCTTTCCCGCTGTCTTCTGGCTGCCGCCCGGCCTTGCTCATGCCCTTAGCCACCTCTCTGCCATCGATAACGCCCGCAACCCGGGTCCATGAAGCTACAACTGGACCATCTCGAAGTAAATCAAGGCCCTAACCGGGCCGCACGCCGCGGCGGAGCGGTTCGGCGCGCCGCTCCTACCTCTTTTTTGACGGCCCCCGGCCTGGCGGCGCGACCCGGTCGAATGGGCTATACTGGTCGTGTCGACATCAGCGGAGCGAGCCCCATGCGTGCGAGCAAGCGCGACGAACTCATCGGCAAGGCTTTCGAGACCTTCTACGCCTACGGCTTTCATGCCACCGGCATGGACCGCCTGGTGGCGGAGACCGGGATATCCAAGACCTCCATGTACAAGCATTTCCGCAGCAAGGAGGAGTTGATCCTGGCGGCGCTGCAGCGGCGCGACACGCAGTTCCGCGACTGGCTGTTCCGGCGCATGGCCGCGCTCGGCAAGACGCCGCGCGAGCAGCTGCTGGCGATGTTCGACGCCCTCGGCGAGTGGTGTCAGGAACCCGGCTTTCGTGGCTGCTTCTTCGTCAAGGCGGTCGCCGAGTTCCAGGAGCGCGATCATCCCATCCATGTCGAGGCCGCCGCGCACAAGGCGCAGCTGCTCGAGCACCTGCGCGAACTCGCCGCCGCTGCCGGCGCGACATCGCCGGAGAGTCTCGCGCGCCAGCTCCTCATCCTCAAGGAAGGTGCCATCGTCGCGGCTCAGGTCGAGGGCTGTGCCGAAGCGACTTCGCAGGCCAAGGCGGCGGCGGCCGCCCTGCTGGAGCGGGCCCTTGCCCACTGACCGCCGGTCCCGGGCTTGATACCGGAGCTGCTTGGGCTAGGTCGATGGGTAACGCCGTGCTCCGCGGCGGCTGCATAGGTCAAAGCCCCAAGGAACCCGCGCACCGGCATGTCCCGACCAGAAACCAGCACCGACAGCTGCACCGTGTTCTACGACGGCGCCTGCCCGCTGTGCCGTCGCGAGATCGCTTTCTACCGGCGCCGCGCCGGCGCTGAACGCATCCGCTGGGTTGACGTCAGCGCCTGCGCCGCGGACGAGCTGGCCCCCGGACTCTCCCGGGCGGACGCCGAGGCACGTTTCCACATCCTGGACGATCAGGCCCGGCTGGTATCCGGCGGCCGCGCCTTCGCTCGACTGTGGCAGGCGCTGCCGGCCTTCCGGTTCTGGGGACGGCTGATGGCGCAGCCGCCCCTGGTCTGGTTGCTGGAGCCTGCCTACCGCCTGTTCCTGAAACTGCGGCCCGGGCTGCAGGCCGTCGCCCGCAGCCGATGAGCGCGCTGCGATCGCGCTGGCGCCCTCAGGCGTGGCCGATCTGCGGCGATTCCCGGCTGGCCTCGGCAGCAGCGGCCAGTGCCGTCCGCAGCAACGCGAAAGAAAGCGCTTCGGTCGCCGGCGACGGCGCATGGATCATGCGCGCGCGCACCGCGAGCGCCATGGCGACGGCCTGCAGGACATCCCCGTTGCTGGTCTCCCCGACAAGCGCGATATCGCGGTCGATGGCGGCGAGAACGGTGGCGACAAGCTGCCCCACGCGGACGGAATCGCCGGTTTCACGGTGCAGGGGAAACTCGATGTCGAAGACATCACCCGAAGCCGTCTTGGCGCGGAAGGGCAGCTTTTTCACAACGGGTTCCTCGAACTGTTCACGCGACCGCCTCGGCGAAACCGGCCACTCCGTCAAGCATAGGTCGCCAGCCGGCCCCGGCAAGTCGGTCCCGACTGACCCCCGGCCCGGAGCCGCTGCATGCTGATCGACGATTTTGCCCATCCCGGTTTCGTATCGCGCCTCGGCACGTCGTGGCGGGCGGTCAGCGACCGGGTGATGGGGGGCGTCTCCGAGGCCGGGATGACCAGGGCCGAGTTCGGCGGGCGACACTGCCTGCGGCTCACCGGCGATGTTCGCCTGGAAAACAACGGCGGCTTCATTCAGGCAGCGCTGGATCTCGCGCCCGCCGACGGCGTGCTGGATGCCAGGGGCTTCGAGGGCCTGCGCATCGTCGCCAGCGGCAATGCGGAGCACTACGGCCTGCACCTGCGCACGCCGGATTGTCGCCGGCCCTGGCAGTCCTATCGGGCCGAGTTCGAGGCCGGCGAAGACTGGCGCAGCATCGAGCTGCCGTTCAGCCGCTTCCACCCGTACCGCCTCACGGCCCCACTGGACACCCGGCGCCTGCGGCGTCTCGGACTGGTGGCCATCGGTCGTGCTTTCCATGCCGACCTGAGGGTCGCCAGCATCGGCTTCTATCCCTTGTCGGCAGCGTGACGCCGCGACCGGCGCCCGCGACGACAGCGCTCGGAGCAGTACCTGACTTCCGGCCAGCAATCGGCCCACCTGCGCCGCCAGGAAAATGGTCGGCCGCAGGCCGCACAGGTCTTACGCGGCAGATCGGCTTTGCGCCTCATTCAACCCTTCCGCTCCGTCGCGCCGTACCGCCCCAGACCCACCCGCCGGCATTGATCTGGAAGCGTTGTTCTTACGTATCAATGATGACTTCCGGATCAGCAGCATCAGCACCACCTCAATGGTCGATCTTTCCAAGGCGCAGGCGACCTCCGTCGCCGTGATCGGTGCCGGCATGGCCGGTCTGACCTGCGCGCGCGCCCTGCAGGACTCCGGCTTCGACGTCGTCGTCTTCGACAAGAGCCGGGGCCTTGGCGGCCGGCTGGCAACGCGGCGCACGCAAGACGGCCTCAGCTTCGACCATGGTGCGCAGTACGTGACCGCCCAGGGCGATGGATTCCGCGCGCTGCTGCAGCGGGCCTCGGACGACGGCAGCATCGCCCCCTGGCATCCCCGGGGGCGCGAGGCCGCCAAGGCATGGTTCATCGGCCGCCCCACCATGAACGCCCTGGTGAAGCCCCTGGCCGAAGGGCTCGACCTGCGGCGGCAGACGTCGGTCCAGGGCGCGAGGCGCCTGGGCGAAAGATGGAACCTGACCGGCGAGGACGGTCGCCAGCTTGGCGAATTCGACGTTCTCGTCAGCACGGTACCGGCACCGCAGGCTGCGGTCCTGCTGACTGGCGAAGCGGCGGTGCAGGCCGCCCTCAAGGCGGTCGTCATGGCGCCCTGCTGGGCGCTCCTGGCGGCCTTCGACACGCCGCTCGCGGCCTCCGACGACGTGCTGCGCGATCACCCGGCAGGGCTGTCCTGGGTCGCACGCAACAGCGCCAAGCCCGCCCGCGGCGGCGCGGCCGACTGCTGGGTGGCCCATGCCAATCCCGAGTGGAGCCTGAGACAGCTGGAAGCCGCGCCGGAAGAGGTCTGCGATCGGCTGATGGAGATGCTCCGGCAGGCTCTGGAACTGACAACGCTGCCGCGCGCCGCCCATGCGACGGCGCACCGCTGGCGCTACGCCCGCACCACCGTGCCGCTGGGCAGGCCCTGTCTCTCCCTGCCCGACCGCGGCCTCTACCTGGGTGGCGACTGGTGCCTCGGCGCCCGTGTCGAATGCGCCTTCGACAGCGGCCAGGCCATCGCCCGGCAGCTGGGTGCGCCACCGGCCGCCTAGCGGCGCGCGCCAACAGCCTTATCATCGGCAGCCAGGAGAACCGCCTTGACCCGGCGAAAAACCGACCCGAAAGACCGGAACGCTGCGCCCGCCCTGGTCGTCGTCCTCGGCGACCAGCTGACCCGGAACATCGCCGCCCTGCGCAAGGCGGACCCGGCGCGCGACGTCGTCCTGCTGGCCGAGGTCGCCGAGGAAGCCCGCTACGTCCGTCACCACAAGAAGAAGATCGCCTTCCTGTTCTCGGCCATGCGCCACTTCGCCGCCGCGCTGGAGAGGGACGGCTGGCGGGTCGACTATGTCCGGCTCGACGATCCCGGCAACAGCGGCAGCCTGAGCGACGAAATGCGCCGCGCGCTGCAGCGGCACGGCCTGGGGCGCCTCCTCGTCACCGAACCCGGCGAGTGGCGCCTGCGGCAGGCCTTCGACGCGATCTGCGGCGGCCTCGACCTGCCCTGCGAGATTCTCGAAGACGACCGCTTCCTGTGCTCGCAGCAGGATTTCGCCGACTGGGCGGAAGGACGCAAGCAACTGCGCATGGAGCATTTCTACCGGGAGATGCGCCGCCGCACTGGGCTGCTGATGGACGGCGACAAGCCGGCAGGCGGACGCTGGAACTACGACAGCGAGAACCGCAAGCCGCCCAAGGAGTCGCTGGCATTCCCCGACCCCGAGACCTTCCCGCCCGACCGAACGACTCGGGAGGTTATCGCGCTGGTCGAGAAACGTTTCGCGAAGCACTTCGGCCGGCTGGAGCCCTTCTGGTTCGCGGTCACGGCCGAGCAGGCGGAGACCGCCTTCGCCGCTTTCCTCGAGAACGGCCTGCCGAGCTTCGGCGACTACCAGGACGCCATGCTGCGGGAGGAGCGCTTCCTCTATCACGCGGTCATTTCGCTTTACCTCAACGCGGGGCTGCTCGATGCGCTGGAGGTCTGCCGCCGCGCCGAAATCGAATACCGGGCCGGCCGGGCGCCGCTGAACGCGGTTGAGGGCTTCATCCGCCAGATCATCGGCTGGCGCGAGTACGTGCGCGGCATCTACTGGCTGCAGATGCCGGACTACGTGGAACTGAACTTCTTCGGCCACGACCGGCCACTGCCGGATTTCTACTGGACGGCGGAAACCGACATGGCCTGCCTTGCCGCCTGTGTCGCGCAGACCCGCGACGAGGCCTATGCGCATCACATCCAGCGCCTCATGGTGACCGGCAACTTTGCGCTGCTCGCGGGGCTCAACCCCAAGGCGGTGCACGAATGGTACCTGAGCGTCTATGCCGACGCCTACGAGTGGGTCGAGCTGCCCAATACCCTCGGCATGAGTCTCTTCGCCGACGGCGGGCTCCTCGGCTCCAAGCCCTATGCCGCCAGCGGCAACTACATCAACCGGATGTCCGACTATTGCCGCGGCTGCGCCTACGACGTGCGGCAGAAGAACGGGGCGGAGGCCTGTCCCTTCAATTACCTCTACTGGGACTTTCTCGATCGGCACCGCCGCAAGCTTTCCGCCAACCCGCGTCTCGCGCAGGTCTACCGCACTTGGGACAAAATGGACGACGCGCGCAAGTCGGCCGTGCGAAAGGACGCACGGCGCTTCCTCAAAGGCCTGCAGCCGGCCGACCCGGGATGGACAGGCAGTTAGCCCTCAGCCTCCAGCCTGCGGCAGCCTGGCGAGCTGAGCCTCGATGGCGTTGATGACCTTGGGCGCCGTGGGCTTGGTGGTGGTCGCGAACCAGTCGACCAGGCGTCCGTCGGGGCCGATCAGGTACTTGTGGAAGTTCCAGCGCGGCTTGGCCGCAAATCCCAGCTCGGCCGCCGCCCAGCGGTAGAAGGGATGGGCTGCCTCTCCGACCACGTGCTCCTTGCTGGTAAGCGGAAAGTCGACGTCGAAGTTGACCTCGCAG
>JBFGUI010000137.1:0-10360 GCA_041565695.1 Kiloniellaceae bacterium | reverse complement strand
CTACAACTCCGGCGACCGGGCCGACACCCGCGCCATCGCCCGCCAGGTCATCGCGGCCTTCGCGGGCTTCGACTACGTGGTGGCGCCCTCTGGGTCCTGCGCCGCCATGATCAAGGAGCACTATCCCACGCTCTTCGACGGCGATGCGGCGATGAAGGCCAAGGCCGAGGACCTTTCGGCGCGGACCTGGGAGCTGGTTTCCTTCCTCACCGACGTCCGCGGCATGACGCAGGCCGACTCAGCCTTTGCCGGGCGCGTCACCTACCACGACTCCTGCTCGGGCCTGCGCGAGCTGGGCGTGCAGGCGCAGCCGCGCAAGCTGCTCGCCTCGATCCCCGGCGTCGAGCTCACCGAGATGGTCGAGCACGACGTCTGCTGCGGCTTCGGCGGCACCTTCTGCGTCAAGTACCCGGACATCTCCAACAAGATCGTCTCGGCCAAGGCCGAGCACATCGCCGCCACCGGCGCCGGCACCCTGCTCGCCGGCGACCTCGGCTGCCTGATGAACATGGCCGGCAAGCTGCAGCGCCTCGGCGCCCAGGTCGAGGTGCGCCACGTCGCCGAGGTGCTGGCCGACATGACCGACCAGCCGGCCATCGGCGAGTCCCCCGATGAAGCCGCGCGACGGAGGGCCTGAGCGCCATGCAGAGCACCTCGCACGCCTTCAAGGACAACGCCCGCGCCGCGCTCGCCAATCCTTCGTTGCAGAAGGCGATGAAGCACGTGAAGACCGGCTTCATCGAAAAGCGCGCCAAGGCCAGCGCCAAGCTGCCGGAGTTCGAGGCGCTGCGCGATGCCGCGCGCGACATCAAGAACCACACCCTGGCCAACCTCGACTACTACCTGGAGCGCTACGAGGAAAAGGTCCTCTCCAGCGGCGGCCAGGTGCACTGGGCGGCGTCGGCGGAGGATGCGGTGAAGGCCGTGCTCGACATCTGCCGGCGCGTCGACGCCCAGGTGGTGACCAAGGGCAAGTCGATGATCTCCGAGGAGATCGCCCTCAACCAGGCGATGGAGGACGCCGGCCTCGACGTGGTCGAGACCGATCTCGGCGAATACATCATCCAGCTGCGCAAGGAGCCGCCGAGCCACATCATCGCCCCGGCGGTGCACCTCACCAAGGAACAGGTTGAAGCCGACTTCCGCGCCAAGCACACCGAACTGCCGCCGGAGCGCCTGCTGAACGACGCGCCGCTGCTGGTGGCCGAGGCGCGCCAGATGCTGCGCCGCCGCTTCCTCGAGGCCGACGTCGGCATCACCGGCGCCAACTTCCTGGTGGCCGAGACCGGCACCTCGATCATCGTCACCAACGAGGGCAACGGCGACCTGACCCAGACCCTGCCGCGGGTCCACATCGTGGTGGCCAGCCTGGAGAAGGTCGTGCCCAACCTGGAGGACGCCTCCACCATCCTGCGCGTGCTGGCGCGCTCGGCGACGGGCCAGGAGTTCTCCTCCTACACCACGCTGTCGACCGGCCCGCGCCGCCCGGGCGACCTCGACGGCCCGGAGGAATACCACGTCATCCTGCTGGACAACGGGCGCAGCGGCATGCTGGGCACCGAGTTCCAGGACATGCTGCGCTGCATCCGCTGTGGCGCCTGCATGAACCACTGCCCGGTCTATCACGCGGTCGGCGGCCATGCCTATGGCTGGGTCTATCCCGGGCCCATGGGCTCGGTGCTCACCCCCAGCCTGATCGGCGTCGACGCGGCCGGGCACCTGCCCAACGCCTCGACATTCTGCGGGCGCTGCGAGTCGGTCTGTCCGATGCGCATTCCGCTGCCCAAGATGATGCGCCACTGGCGCGAGCGCGAGTTCGAACGACACCTGAGCCCGGTCCCGGTGCGCCTGGGCATAGGCCTCTGGGCCTTCGCCGCGCGGCGGCCGAAGCTCTACCGCTTCGTCACCGCCTGGCAGGCGCGGCTGCTCGGCTACTTCGGCCGTGCGCGCGGGCGCTTCGACGCCCTGCCGCTGGTGCGCGGCTGGACCCGGCATCGCGACTTCCCGGCGCCGCAGGGCAAGACCTTCCACCAGCTCTGGGCCGAGCGCCGCGCCGCAGAGGCGAAAGGGAAGGTGACGTCATGAGCGCCGCCCGGCAGCAGATCCTCTCGGCACTGCGCCGCTCCCTGAAACGCCAGCAGCCCGATGCGGAGACCCGCGCCCAGCTGGAAGAGCGTCTCCGATCGCCGCGGCCGGGCCTCATCCCGCAGCGCGCGCAGATCCCCCACGCCGCGCAGCTCGACCTCATGGTGCGGATGCTGCAGGAGCTCTCGGCCACGGTCGCGCGGCTGGACAGCGAAGCGGCGGTGCCCCAGGCGATCGCCGACTATCTGAAGAACGAGAATCAGCCGCCGCAGCTGCGCCTGGCGCCGCGCGAGGATCTGCGCCGCCTGCCGTGGGACGGCCAGCCGCTGCTGGAGGTGGAGGAAGGCGCCGCCGAGGCGACGGACATCACCGCGGTGACCGGCGCCTTCGCCGGCGTCGCCGAGACCGGCACCCTGGTCATGGCCTCCGGCCCGGAGGCGCCGGTGACGCTGAACTTCCTGCCGGAGAACCACATCGTGGTGCTGCGCGCCTCGCAGGTCGTCGGCAGCTACGAGGAAGCCTGGCAGCGCCTGCGCGCGGCGGTCGGCCAGGGCGAGATGCCGCGGGCGGTCAACATGATCACCGGCCCCTCGCGCACCGCCGACATCGAGCAGACCATCCAGCTCGGTGCCCACGGACCGCGCCGCCTGCACGTGTTGCTGGTCGACGACAGCACCGCCGGCGCGGACTGACCGCGGCCATGGCCGGCAAGGCGAAACCGCCGCACCCGCTTGCCTCCGGCCGGGGCCTCTCGCCCGAGGACCAGCGCCTCTGGCAGCACGTCACCGGCCAGGCCCAGCCGCTCAGCGGGCGCGACCGGCTGCACGTCCGCGCCCTCGACCTGCTGCAGGAAGACCTCGCCGCCGAGCAGGGCCGGCGCCCGACGCCGCAGAAGCGCCATCCCACCGGCACCGCGCCGACGCACCAGCCCGACGCGGCGTCGGCCGGCCACCGCCGGGCGCCGGCACCGCTGACCCACGGCAGCCGCGACGGGCTCGACCGGCGCAAGGCCGAGCGCCTGCGCCGCGGCCGGCTGCCCATCGAGGCGAGCCTCGACCTGCACGGCCTGCGCCAGGCCGAAGCGCATCGCCGCCTGGAGCGCTTCCTCGCCGAGAGCCAGGCGGCCGGCAAGCGCTGCGTCCTGGTGGTCACCGGCAAGGGCGTGCACAAGGTGGAGGGCGGCGTGCTGCGTGCCAACGTGCCGCGCTGGCTCAACGAAGCGCCCAACCGCGCGCGCATCCTGACCTTCGACTACGCCCAGCAGAAGCACGGCGGCACCGGCGCGCTCTATATCCTGCTGCGCCGCCGGCGCTGACGCGCCGCCCGTCCCGGTATAGACGCGAAGGAGGAATCGCCTTCCGCTGAGGAAAGGGGTAAACTCTGATCCGGTTATGCGCCGCTCGTTCCGGGGACCCGTCTTGCCTCACCTCAAGGGATCCTGCCATTGCGGTGCCGTGCGCTTTTCCGTGTTCTCCCGCGCGGCGGTGCCGTACATGCGCTGCTACTGCTCGATCTGCCGCAAGACGGCGGGGGGCGGGGGCTATGCCATCAATCTTTCCGGCGAGGCGGCGACCCTCAAGGTCGAGGGCGAGGAGCACATCACCGTCTACCAGGCACGCGGCGCCGGGCAGACTCCCGACGAGGTGAGCCCCGCCCGGCGGCACTTCTGCAAGCACTGCGGCTCGGCGCTCTACCTCTTCGACCCGCGCTGGCCGGAGCTGCTGCACCCCTTCGCCTCGGCCATCGACACGCCGCTGCCCGCGGCGCCCGAGAACGTCTTCATCATGCTCGATTCGAAACCTGGCTGGGTGAAGCTGCCGGCCGACGCCAAGTCCGCCAACCGCTATGCCGAATACCCCGAGGAGTCGCTGGCCGACTGGCACAGAGCCCACAGCCTCTATGACGAGACCACTCCGGAATGACACCCTTCGGAGAGAAGCTGCGGCAGATCCGCGCCCAGCGGGGGCTGGCGCTGAAGGACATGGCAGCCGGCCTGCAGGTGTCGCCGGCCTACCTCTCGGCCATGGAGCACGGCCGGCGCGGCAAGCCGAGCCGCCGCTTCGTGCACCGGGTCTGCCAGTTCCTCGGCATCATCTGGGACGAGGCGGAGGAACTGCAGCGCCTGGCCGACCTCTCCCACCCCCGGGTGGTGGTCGACACCGCGGGGCTCAGCGCCAAGGCGACGCTCTTCGCCAACCGCCTGGCCCTGCGCATCGGCGAGCTGGACGAGGCGTTGCTCGACCGTCTGCTGGCGCAGATCGAGCCGGCGCCGGGGACCGGCGCCAAGCGGACGGAAACAGTCGACGGAGAAGGTGACGAGAGCTGATGATGCCGCTGGGTGAACCGGGCCGGATTGCCGAACCTCAGCTGCGCAAGCTCTATGCCTACTGGGCGGGCAAGCGCGGCCCGCGGCCCTGGCCGGCGCGCGCCGACATCCTGCCGGAGGAAATCCCCGGCCTGTTGCCCTTCGTGATCATCGTCGATGTGCTGGAAGGCGGGCGCCACTTCCGTTTCCGTCTGGTCGGCACCGATGTCGCCTTCGGCATCGATCCCACCGGCAAGCTGCAGCATGAAGCGCTGCCCGAGGGCATCTACCGCGACCACATCACCGCGCTCTACCGGCGCGGTGCCGCTGGCCCGGGCGCCCTCTACAGCCTCAGCAGCTATGCCTACACCAGGATCGAGGGCCCGCGCAGCATCAGCCGCCTGTTCCTGCCGCTGGCCCGCGACGGCGAAACTGTCGACATGATGATGATCGGCCAGGTGCGCGACCGCTCGGCGCGCATCGATCACTCGGCCTGGCAGGCCAATCCCCCGACCATCACAGAAGAGATCGAGTTCCGGCTGCCGTAGCAGCGCGCGGAACAGGTTCCAGCGGCTATCCGGCGCCGAATGTCGACGGTGTCGCCACGCCCGGCGCGCCCTTTGCTTGCGCAGCCTCCTGCTTACCGGCTTAAAGAATGAACTTGGAGAGATCGGCGTTCTTGGCCAGTTCGCCGACCCGCTTGCGCACCATCTCGGCGTCGATGTGGACGGTCTCGCCGCTGCGGTCGGTTGCCGTGAAGGAGACCTCCTCCAGCAGCTTTTCCATGACCGTGTGCAGGCGCCGGGCACCGATGTTCTCGATTGAGGAGTTGATCTCGGCGGAGAGGTCGGCCAGCGCGTCGATCGCCGCCTCGGCGAAGTCGAGGATCACGCCTTCGGTCTCCATCAGCGCCTTGTACTGCCGGATCAGGCTGTTCTCCGGCTCGGTCAGGATGCGCTTTAAATCGTCGCGGGTCAGGGCGTCGAGCTCGACGCGGATCGGCAGGCGGCCCTGCAGCTCGGCCAGCATGTCCGAGGGCTTGGCCATGTGGAAGGCGCCGGAGGCGATGAACAGCACGTGGTCGGTGCGCACCGCGCCGTGCTTGGTGGCCACCGTGGTGCCCTCGATCAGGGGCAGCAGGTCGCGCTGCACGCCCTCGCGCGAGACGTCGGCGCCGCCGCGCTCGGCGCGCGCGGTGATCTTGTCGATCTCGTCCAGGAATACGATGCCGTTCTGCTCGACGGCGGTGATGGCGGCGGTGACCACCGCCTCCTCGTCGAGCAGCTTGTCGCTCTCCTCGGCGATCAGCACTTCGTAGGACTCGGCCACCTTCATGCGGCGCTTCCTGGTGCGACCGCCCATGGCCTTGCCGAAGATGTCGCCGAGATTGAGCATACCCATGGAGGCACCGGGCATGCCGGGGATTTCCATGGTCGGCAGCTGCAGGCCGCCGCTGTCGTGCACCTCGATCTCGACTTCCTTGTCGTCGAGCTGGCCCTGGCGCAGCATGACGCGGAACTTCTGGCGCGTGTCGGCGCTGGCGCCGGAACCGACCAGGGCGTCGAGCACACGCTCCTCGGCGTTGAGCTCGGCCTGGGCCTTGACCTGCTGGCGCTGGCGCTCGCGGGTCATGTGGATCGCGACCTCGGTCAGGTCTCGGATGATCTGCTCCACGTCGCGGCCGACGTAGCCGACCTCGGTGAACTTGGTGGCCTCGACCTTGATGAAGGGGGCCTGGGCCAGCTTGGCTAGGCGGCGGGCGATCTCGGTCTTGCCGACTCCGGTCGGCCCGATCATCAGGATGTTCTTGGGCAGCACCTCCTCGCGCAGCTCTTCCGGCAGCTGCTGGCGGCGCCAGCGGTTGCGCAGCGCGATGGCCACCGCGCGCTTGGCATCGTTCTGGCCGATGATAAATCGATCCAGCTCCGAAACGATTTCGCGCGGCGTGAAGAAGGAGACGTTGCTGTCGGTCATCGGGCGCCCGGCTTCAGCCGGCCCGGGTGCTGGGGAGGCTTTCAACGACGATGCTTTCGTTGGTGTAGATACAGATGTCGGCGGCGATCTTCATGGCCTTGCGCGCGATGGCCTCGGCTTCGAGGCCGTCCAGGTCGATCAGCGCGCGGGCCGCCGCCAGGGCGAAGGTGCCCCCCGAGCCGATGCCGATCAGGCCGTCCTCGGGCTCCAGCACGTCGCCGGTGCCGGTCAGCACCAGGGAGGTCGAGGGATCGGCCACCGCCATCATGGCTTCCAGGCGGCGCAGGTAGCGGTCGGTGCGCCAGTCCTTGGCCAGCTCGACGCAGGCCCGGGTCAGCTGGTTGGGATAGGTCTCGAGCTTGGCCTCGAGGCGCTCGAAAAGGGTGAAGGCGTCGGCCGTGGCGCCGGCGAAACCGGCGATCACGTTGCCCTTGCCCAGCGGGCGCACCTTGCGCGCGTTGGATTTCATCACCGTGTTGCCGAAGCTGACCTGGCCGTCGCCGGCCACCACCACCTTGTCGCCCTTGCGGACCGAGAGGATGGTGGTGCCGTGCCACTGCTGGGGGGAAGAGTCTGACATGGACTGTCAGATGGGCGAAAGCGGCGGCCGGGTCAAGCCGCATTTGCCGCCGGCCCGGGCCGCGGGCGATCGCCGCCCGGGCCATGCCTAGGCGCTGGTAACGGGCGGGTCTTCCTGATAAAAGGGCGCCTTCTTGACCAAGATACCCTAGCCGAAGGACCCGCTTTCGGGCGGGCGAAACGATATGCGCCGGGCAACCATAAAGCGAAACACCAAGGAAACCAGGATCGCCGCGACGATCGACCTGGACGGCAGCGGGACTTACGAGGTCGCCACCGGCATCGGTTTCCTCGACCACATGCTCGAACAGCTCTCCCGCCACAGCCTGATCGACATCACGCTGAAGGCCGAGGGCGACCTGCATATCGATTTCCACCACACCACCGAGGATACCGGCATCGTGCTGGGCCAGGCCTTTGCCCAGGCGCTCGGCGAGCGCAAGGGCATCTGGCGCTACGGCTCGGCGCTGATCCCCATGGACGAGACCCTGACGCGGGTGGCGCTCGACGCCTCCAACCGGCCCTACCTGATCTGGAAGGTGGACTTCAGGCGCGACAAGCTGGGTGAGATGGACACCGAACTGTTCAAGGAGTGGTTCCAGGCCTTCGCCCAGAACGCCGGCCTGACGCTGCACGTGGAGAACCTCTACGGCACCAACAACCACCACATCGTCGAGTCCTGCTTCAAGGCGCTGGCCCGCGCCCTGCGCGAGGCCATCCAGATCGACCCGCGCAAGGCCGATGCCGTGCCCTCCACCAAGGGCTCTCTCTAGACGCTCCCGGCGCGGCGGCGGCGACCCCTGGAGCGGGCGCGCCGCGGCGCCGGAAGGTGCAAAAAAGGTCTGGCAATGACCGTTGCGATCATCGACTACGGCTCGGGCAACCTGCGCTCCGCCGCCAAGTCCCTGGAGCGCGCCGCCGCCGAGGCCGGCGGCGGCCCGGTGGTGGTGACCGACGACCCCGACCGGGTGCGTGCCGCCGAGCGGGTGGTCCTGCCGGGCGTCGGCGCCTTTGCCGACTGCCGGCGCGGGCTGCTGGCCGTGCCCGGCATGATGGCGGCCCTGGAGGAGACCGTGATCGGCGCTGGCCGGCCCTTCCTCGGCATCTGCGTCGGCATGCAACTCATGGCCACGCGCGGCCTGGAGCACGGCGTTACCGAGGGCTTCGGCTGGATTCCCGGCGAAGTGGTGACCCTGGAGCCCGCGGCCGGGCCCGAAGGCCCTCTCAAAGTGCCGCATATGGGCTGGAATGCCCTCAGCCTGCGGGACAAAACACATCCTCTGGTCGCAGGCTTCGGCGAGACACCCTATGTCTACTTCGTGCACAGCTATCACCTGCGTCCGGCCGAAGAGGCCCACCTGCTGGCCACCGTCGACTACGGCGGCCGGGTGACGGCGATGGTCGCGCGCGACAACCTGGCCGGAACCCAGTTCCACCCGGAAAAGAGCCAGCGGGTGGGGCTCAGGCTGCTTGCGAATTTTCTGAGGTGGCGTCCATGACGGTCAGTCAATCCAGTTCAACCATCACCCTGGACCGCCTGACTGGTTTCCACGGCCCGGATCTGCACGATCTCTGCGACGCCGCCGAGGCGGCGATCACGCACGGCGGCGGCTTCGGCTGGCTGAACCCGCCGCCGCGCCACACCATGGAGGCTTTCTGGCAGGGCGTGCTGCTGGTGCCGGAGCGCGAGCTCTTCGTCGGCCGCCTCGACGGCACCATCGCCGGTTCGGCCCAGTTGGTGCGGCCGCCGCGCAACAACGAGGCGCAGTCCCTGACCGGCCAGCTCACCACCTTCTTCGTGGCGCCCTGGGCCCGCGGCCACGGGCTGGCGCCGGCCATCGTGGCCCGGATCGAGCAGGCGGCGCGCGAAGGCGGCCTGCGGGTCCTCAATCTCGACATCCGCGAGACCCAGACCCGCGCCATCGAGGTGGTTGAAGAGGCCGGCTTCGTGCGCTGGGGCAGCCATCCGCACTACGCCTGGGTCGACAACGCTTGGGTGACCGGCTTCTTTTACTACAAGGACCTGCACGGCAATGGCGCCCTTCCCGAAGGCATGGAGGCGCGGCAGCGATGATCCTGTTTCCCGCCATCGACCTGAAGGACGGCCAGGCCGTGCGCCTGCTGCGCGGCGCGATGGACAGCGCCACGGTGTTCAACGACGACCCGGCGGCCCAGGCCCGCGTCTTTGCCGAGGCCGGCTTCCAGTGGCTGCACCTGGTCGACTTGAACGGCGCCTTCGAAGGCCGCCCGGTGAACGCCGCGGCGGTCGAGGCGATCCTCCAGGCGGTCGACATCCCGGCACAGCTCGGTGGCGGCATCCGTGACATGGCGACCATCGAACGCTGGCTCGGTCTCGGCCTCAGGCGGGTCATCCTCGGCACCGTGGCGGTGAAGGACCCGGCGCTGGTGCGCGAGGCCTGCCGCGCCTTTCCGGGCCAGGTGGTGCTCGGCATCGACGCGCGCGGCGGCAAGGTTGCCGTCGAGGGCTGGGCCGAGGTCAGCGAGGTGACGGCCCTCGACCTGGCGCGCCGTTTCGAGGACGCCGGCGCCGCCGCCATCGTCTATACCGACATCGAGCGCGACGGCGCCCTGCAGGGCGCCAACGTGGAAGCCACCCGCGCCCTGGCCGCGGCCATCGAGACCCCGGTCATCGCCTCGGGCGGCGTCGCCTCGCTGGACGACCTGGCCGCCTTTCTTGCCATCGCCGACGTCGGCATCGAAGGGGTGATCTCCGGCCGCGCGCTCTACGACGGACGCCTCGACCCGGCCTCCGCCCTCGCCCTGCTGGCCCGGGCGCCGCAAGGGGCTGCGTGATGCTGACGGTGCGCGTCATCCCCTGTCTCGACGTGAAGGACGGCCGCGTGGTCAAGGGCGTCAACTTCGTCGACCTGCGCGATGCCGGCGACCCGGTCGAACAGGCCCAGGTCTACGACGCCGCCGGCGCCGACGAGCTCTGCTTCCTCGACATCACGGCAAGCCACGAGGACCGCGGCATCCTGCTCGACGTGGTGCGGCGCACCGCCGAGCACTGCTTCATGCCGCTCACCGTCGGCGGCGGCGTGCGCAGCCTCGACGACATCCGCCAGCTGCTGCTGGCCGGGGCCGACAAGGTCTCCATCAACACCGCCGCCGTGCACAACCCGGACTTCGTGCGCGAGGCGGCCGAGAAGTTCGGCAGCCAATGCATCGTTGTGGCGGTGGACGCCAAGTCGGTCGGCCCGGCGACGTTCGAGATCTTCACTCACGGCGGCCGCAAGCCCACGGGAATCGACGCGGTCGCGTGGTCGCGGCGCATGTGCGATCTCGGCGCCGGCGAGATCTTGCTAACCTCCATGGACCGCGACGGCACCAAGCAGGGCTACAACCTGCCGCTGACCCGCGCCGTGTCCGACGCGGTGCCGGTGCCGGTCATCGCCT
>JBFGUI010000136.1:0-10392 GCA_041565695.1 Kiloniellaceae bacterium | reverse complement strand
GATGCCCAGGCCGACACCGCCGAAATGCACGGCCGAGAGGCCCGGCCGGCCGGCCAGCGCCAGGCGGTCGAGCACCAGCGCCGAGGCGAAGACCAGCACGAAGGCACTGGCGATGCCCGCGGCGAAGCGCAGCAGCAGGAAGAAGATCACGGAGGCCTCGAGCGCCATGGCCGCGGTGGTCAGCCCGGAGAGCGCCAGCGCGACGAGGAACCAGCGGCGGCGCCCGCCCGGCAGGCTGGCCCTGGCCGCCGCCAGGGCGCCCAGCAGGTAGCCGAGGAAGTTGGCCGAGGCGATGACGCCGGCCTCGGCCTGGCTGAGGCCGAGGCCCTCGACCAGGAAGGGCAGGATCGGGGTGTAGACGAAGCGGCCGATCCCCATGGCCGCCGCCAACGCGATGCAGCCGCCCAGCGCCACGGCGGCAACGCCGCCCGGCCCGACCGCGCCGGAGGGCGCCTGCGCTTCGGATTCGCTGGTCATGCTGGCAAAGCTACCACGCGGCCCGGCGCCCCGGATTGCAAATCCTTCCGGGCAGGGTCGCGCTCGGCCCCTGCCCCGCGCGAAGCCGGCTGCGGTTACTCCGGCGCTGTGATGCTGCCGACGACCTGCGGCGCGGCGCTGCCGTTGGGTCTTATCACCAGTCCGCCGCCGGAAGGCGGCGCTTTCAGGCCCATGATGTTGAAAGCGCTGGTGTGGCCGACGAGAATCAACGGCCTGCCCGCGTCTGCTCCTTTCAGACCGATGAAGAACTGCCGCATCTTCTCATTCATCGCGTCTTCGCTGCCCAGCTTCCAATGGAAGTAATTCAGGGCCGGCTCTTCAACGACCGGCCCAAGGCCAAGCAGCTCGGCGGTCTGCCTGGCCCGGCACCACTGGCTTGAGAGAACCGTCGCCTCGGTGATGCCCGCCGCGTGGAAGCGCGCCTTCAGCTCCTCCGCCTGGGCCCGCCCCGGTGCCCCCACCTCGCGCTGCGTGCGGCAGTTCGCCAGGTCGAAGTCGTCGGCATCGGCGCCGCCGGCCTTGACGTGGCGCAGCAGCACGACGTAGCCGCCTTCTTTCAGTTTGGTGAGGTCGAAGTCCGCCGCCTGCACTCCCGCAGCCGGCGTGAATGCGAAGATACTGCCCAGCAGCAGCACCAGGAATTTCAGCGAGCGTCGCGTCGTCATGCCGGCCTCCGAATCGTTCGTGTCGAGGCCAGTAGCATATCGCAAGGATTCCAGGGTTCCAGGGCGCGCGATACTTGCGCAAGAGATGGCGCGCTACAGCCGGATGCGACAGAAGGCGACGGCACTGTCAAAGCCCTTGAGCGTCGTGGTTTCGCGGCCGACCTCGAGCTCCGCCAGCATCCGCGCAACGTCGGGGTCTGCCGCAAACGACTCCGACAGTACAATGTCGTTGCCCTGGCTCTGCCCCTGCAGGCGCGCCGCCATGTTGACGCTGGTGCCGAAGTAGTCGAGCCGCCCGTTCAGCGTGACGGCGATGCAGGGCCCCTCGTGCAGGCCGACCTTGATCACCAGGGGGCGGCGACCCGCCTGGTTGAAGCTGCCCAGTTCGCGCTGGATGTCGAGGGCGGCGGCCAGGGCGTCGGCCGGCGAAGCGAAGGCCGCCATGATGGCATCGCCGATGGTCTTCACCAGCGCGCCGTCGTGGCGCCGCACGATGCCGCCGAGGAACGCGAAATGGTCGCGCACCAGGTTATACGCCGCGGCATCGCCGATGCGCCCGTAGAGGTCGGTGGACCGGCGCAGGTCGGTGAACAGCAGGGCGACGCGCGCCACCGCCACCTCGTCGCCGGGCCTGAGCACCTGGTCGGAGAAGAGGTCGCGGAAGGCCTGCAGCGCGGTCACCCGGTCGGCGGTGAGCGCGTCGCGTGCCCAGCGCCGCTCCTCGACGATGACGGTGAGCGGCCGGTTGGCGGAATTGCGCAGGACCACCGCGCCGGGCGCGGCCGGGCTGCCGAGCTCGACCGCGTCGCCGGTCAGGACCACTTCGGGCAATCCCGCGCCCGGGGCCAGCACGACCTCCACTTCGGGGCCGGCCTCCAGGCTGCGCAGCCGGTAGCTGCCGGCCGGCAGGTCGCAGGGCTCGGTCAGGCGCGCGCCCGGCGCGAGGCTGCGCTGCAGCCAGATGTGCGGCGTCGACATCGGCCCGAAGAGGCAGTGCTCCCCGCTGCCCAGCGCGCGCACCGCCGGCGCCGGCGCAAAGCTCAGCTCGACGTTGCGCGAGAAGTCGCGCTCGTAGTCGATGTTGCAGGTGGCGCAGTGCGCGCCCTTGGGCAGCTCGTCAAGCGAGTGCACCGCCGCCTTGGGCACGCGGCAGCGCGGGCACAGCAGGTCCCAGCGCATGGTGAGCAGCCCGGCGCGCACGGCTTCCAGGCAGAGCTCGATGACGTTCCGCTCCGCCGCCTGCCAGTCGCGCGCGAGGACCAGCGGGCGGATATGCGCTAGGTCGGCCTCCTGCGCCGTCAGCACGTGGTCGGCGAGGCGCCGGGCCAGGCCGTGACCGTGGCCGCTGGCCTCGATCTCCGCCACCAGGGTCTCGATGCGCGCCTTGAGCGCCGCATCCGGCTGCGGCGCGGTGAAGCTGAAGGGCACGGCGGCGGCGCCCGCGGCAAAGCGGTCGGCGTCGGCGGCCAGCCGGGCGAAGGTCCTGGCGGTATTCTCGAAGAACCCCGCCTTCAGCAGCAGCCGCCCCAGCAGGTTCGCCGGGGTCGCCGTCAGGGTGTAGTCGCCGCGACAGCCCTTGCCGTCGGCCGCGGCGTGCAGCTCGAAACGGGCCGTCAGGTCCTTGAGCGGCCCGCCGAGGAACTCGCGGCGATGCTCGAACCAGCGGTTGGTCACCCAGTTCACCGGGATCTCCCGCCAGGCAATGCTCAGGGGCCCGCGCTTCATGCGGCCCTCGAAGCGCACGCTGCCGTCGTCCTGCAGGGTCTCGCTGACCTTGTAGCGCGGCAGCCCGGCGGCCTCGTTGAAGCGGACCGTGTCGGCCAGGATCGGCCAGACCGCGGCCGGCGGATTGTCGAAGTCCCAGTGAAAGGTGCGGCTCTCTGTTGCGGCCATGCTCGAGGACCTTCAGATCACCGCCGATCTGCGACCGCCCTACCAGCGCATGAAGGGCAGCACCGCGGTGGGTTTCCACTTGGCCGCCTCGATGAAGGCGGCATAGGCCTTGGCATCGATCGAACCCGCAGAGTCTACGTGCAATTCCTCGCCGTGGATCCCCCCGGCGATGAAAACGCTGTCGATGCCGGCCGCCTCCGCTCCGGCCACGTCGGTGCGCAGCGAGTCGCCGATGGCGGCGATGCGGGCCGGCGCGATATCGGCCAGCAGGGCAAAGCAGCTGCGGTAGACCTCCGGGTGCGGCTTGCCGTGCCAGCGCACGTTGCCGCCCTTCTGCTCGTAGTCGAGGGCCAGCGCCCCGGCGCAGATCTCCATGGCCTCGCCACGCATGACGATGAGGTCGGGATTGGCGCAGATCATCGGCAGCTTGCGGGCCAGCCCCTCGTCGAGGAAGCCGCGGTAGGTCTCCACCTGGTCGTGGTCGTGGAGGATGCCGGTGTTGAGGATGAAATCGGCCTCGGCCAGGATCTCGACGAAATCCAGGTCCAGCCCCTCGCGCATGCCGTGGTCGCGCGCCGGCCCCAGGTGGTAGCAGCGCCGCCCCAAGGCCTGATACCAGCTGTCCGGCCGCGTCTTGAGGTGCTGCCAGGCATCCTCGCCGGAGGACAGCAGGTGGTCGGCCAGGTCTTCCGGGATGCCGATCTCCGCGTTGCGCCGGGCGATGACGGCGGCCCGGCGCGGCGCGTTGGACAGGATCACCGAGCGCTTGCCGGCCCGGCGCAGCTCCTTCAGCGCCGCGACGGCCGCCGGATAGGCCTCGAGGCCGTCGTGCATGACGCCCCAGAGATCGATGATGAAGGCGTCGTAGCGCTCGGCCAGGGCCGACAGCCCCGGATAGACGGGCACCGCGGTCGAGAGGGTCTCGGCTGGCATGGGATTCCGGGGGTCTCCGGCCGTTGGGAGGCGAAAAAGCTCGCTCGCGGAGCCTCTTCTGCCACAGGGGGCCCGGGGATGCAAAGGGGGATGCAGGGCCGGACTTGAAGACGCCGCCGGCAGAAGAAGTTCAACCAGTACGGTAAGCATACTATCGTCTCTCACGTCAGGTTCGGCGCAGAAGCTTACGTTCAAGCCATATCCAGGGGAGCCGGGAAAGATGCGATCGTTTCGTGGGGTCATCGCCGGCGCCTTGGCTGCCGTCGCGGCGAGTTTCGCACTGACTAGCTGCGTCACCGACAAGGCCGCCGAAAGTCCCCGCCCGGCGATCCTGCCGATAAATGCCCGCGTGGACGACGGCCAGGGCGTCGACAAATGGCTGCGTCCCGTGCGGGTTTCCCTGATCGGCGAGAGCACCGCGGCCCAACGGGACTATGTCGCAAAACAAGTGAACTGGCTTTCAGCCATCATGAAACACGACATCGCGATGGCCGAAGGGCCTCAAGGCGATGTCCGACTCGTCTTTAACAATAAGATGCCCGAAACGGCTCTCGGGCGGCACGCTGACGTCTTCGCGCCCCTCTACAGCGACGATGCCGCCATGACCCAGGATCTGCGTGGCGACGAAAAAAGGAAGCTGTGCATCGCCAAACTCGGCATGAGTGCCGAGAACCCGAATGAAATCGTCTACGCTGCCAGCCTGCTGCCGAATGAGCTGGATCGGGTGGAATTCGAACAGTGTGTCGTCAGACAGCTATTCACCGCGCTGGGGTCAAGAATCTCCGCCACCGGCCAAATCAAATCGCCTGCCAATCCCGGCAAATACGGCAACTACACCTCGTTCCTCGAAGTGGTCAATTTGCGCGTCTTGTACGATTCACGTGTAAAGCCAGGCATGACGGATGAAGACGTCGAGCCGATCTTTTCGGACACGATGCAGCAGATGTTGATGCACATCGTTATTAAAGGAAAGTAGAGCCGGTCCGGCCGGAGAGTTCCGGATTGGAGCTTACGCCGCCGGCTTGGCCAGCCGTGGCTCGCCGAAGAGGAAGCCCTGGGCGCAGTCGACGCCGCTGTCCATGACCTCGACGAGGGCGTCCTCGTCCTCGACCTTCTCGGCCACCAGCCGGACGCCGTGTTCCCTCAGGTCATTGACCAGGGCCTCGCCGTTGTCGGCCTCGGCCAGCAGCAGCTCGGCGCGCACCTTGACGAAGTGGAAGTTGCGCCGCGCCAGGATCTCGCCGTCGATGTTCAGGTGATGCACGCCGTCGAGGGAGAAGCGGCAGCCGAGGTCGGCCAGGCGGCGCAGGTAGACCGCCGCGCCCGAGTCCCAGGCCTCGTAGTCGCTCTGCGAGAACTCGAAGATCAGGTGGCGGGCGAGATCGCCGTTGCTCTCCAGGAAGTCGACGAAATCGGAGAAGAATTCGTCGTCGCCGAGGGTGTGGCTGGAGATGTTGCAGAAGAAGTCGAGCTTTTGGTTGCGGTACTGGATCTTGCGCACCAGCTGGATGCAGCGGATCAGCAGCATGTTGTCGATCGCCGCGACCAGCCCCTCGCGCTCCGCGAGGTTGATGTACTGCTCCGGCAGGATCATGTAGCCGTCGGTGGTGCGCAGCCGCGAGAAGCACTCGTAGTAGCGCCGCTTGCGCTGCGGCAGCAGCACGATGGGCTGCAGCACCAGGTCGATGCGATCGTCGCGCAGGGCCTCGCGCGCCACCTCCAGCACGGCGCTCTCGTCGAGGCCCTCGGCCACCGGCGGCAGCACTCCCGGCTTCTTGTTGGCGTTGGCCGGCAGCACCGCAACCTTGGCGGCGGTCCCGGCCGCCAGCGGCTTGCGCTTTGCGGGTTTTTCGGCCGACAGGCGGCGGGCCGGGTCGGCCATGGCCGGCCCCGCCGACTTCGCACCCTCCGCCTGGACCGGGGCCTTGGAGGACTTGGCGAGCCGCGTGATCAGCGACTGCAGCACCTTCACCTCGGCGATCACCTCGTCGACGCTCTTGCCCGAGCGGCTGACCCCGCCGGCCGATTCCAGCGCCTCGCGCAGGACGGCCAGCTCGCGGCGGGTCCAGTTCAGCTCCTCCAGAGCCTCGCCCTGGGCATGGCGCAGGCCGATCAGCTTTTCCACCAGGAAGGACTCGCGGCCGAGGCGGGCGAAGACCTCGTGCAGCAGGCCGCCGCCGATGAGCGCGGCCAGGCCGAGGCCGATGGCGGCCTCGCGGTCGACCAGGGGCAGCCAGAGCGGCGCGAAGACGGCGAGGGCCGCAGCACCGCCGGCATAGCAGAGAAAGATCGCAAAGTGCTTGAGCATGACCGCACTTTGCCCATGAGAGGCTTGAAAGATAGTTAATGGAACCTTGCGGCATGCCATTTCCGGAGCCTTGACGAATCGCGGCCCAGGGCCCATCCATCGGGAAAAGCGAAACGAACCGGGAGGAAGGGACGATGGCCGTCACCATCTATCACAACCCGCGCTGCAGCAAATCCCGCCAGACCCTGGCGCTGCTGCAGGAGCAGGGCATCGAGCCCAAGGTGGTCGAGTACCTCAGCGACACGCCCGACGCCAAAACCCTGGACGGCTTCCTGAAGCAGCTCGGCCTGGAGCCGCGCGAGCTGATGCGCCGCAAGGAGGCGCCCTACAAGGCGCTCGGCCTCGACGACCCGGGGCTCAGCCGCGAGGCGCTGATCGCGGCCATGGTCGAGCACCCGATCCTCATCGAGCGGCCGATCGTGGTGAACGGCAGGAAGGTCGCCCTCGGCCGCCCGCCGGCAAACGTCCTCGAGATCCTCTGAGCCGCTATCCGCTGTAGCGGTGGTCGGCGCCGACGGCGGCGGCGACGCTGTCGAAGCCGTCCTCGCGCAGCAGCCGCGCCAGTTCCGTCTTGATGCGCATGACCAGGGCCGGGCCCTGGTAAATCAGCGCGGTGTAGAGCTGCACCAGCGCGGCGCCGGCGCGGATCTTGCGGTAGGCGTCCGCGCCCGAGGCGACCCCGCCCACACCGACCAGCGGCAGCCTGCCCTCGGTCAGGCGGTAGAGGTCGCGCAGCACCGCCGTCGCGGGCTCGAAGAGCGGCCGGCCCGAGAGCCCTCCCGACTCCGCCCGCGCGGCGCCCTTCAGGCTCGCCGGGCGGGCGATGGTGGTGTTGGTGGCGATGATGCCGGAAACCCCCATGGCGAGGCAGACCGCGGAGATGTCGGCCTTGTCCTCCTCTGTCAGGTCCGGCGCGATCTTCAGCAGCAGCGGCGGCGGTGCCTCGGGCAGCGCCGCCTGGACCCGCCCGAGCAGTTCCTCCAGTTCGCCGCGGCCCTGCAGGGCCCGCAGCCCCGGCGTGTTCGGCGAGGAGACGTTGATCACCAGGTAGTCGGCCAGGGGCGCCAGGGCCGCGGCGCCGCGCGCGTAGTCGGCAGCGGCATCTTTGCTGTCCTTGTTCTTGCCGAGGTTGACCCCGACCAGTCCGCGGCGTGCCGTGCGGCGGAACTCGGCGAGACGCCGGCCGGCGGCCTCGATGCCGCCATTGTTGAAGCCCAGCCGGTTGATGACCGCGCCGTCCTCCGGCAGGCGGAAGATGCGCGGGCGCGGATTGCCCGGCTGCGGGCGCGGCGTCACGGAACCGACCTCGACGAAGCCGAAGCCGAGGTCCAGCATCGGCGCCATCACGCGGGCGTCCTTGTCAAAGCCGGCGGCCAGTCCCAGCGGATTGGAGAAGCCGAGCCCCCAGAGCTCGGTCGTCAGGACGCGGTCGTCGGTCACCGGCGCGCGCGGGGCGAGGCCCAGCGACAGGCCGCGCAGGGTCAGGTTGTGCGCCGTTTCCGGGTCGAGCAGCCGGAGCGCCGGCCCAAGGAGCGAAAAGCTGTCCAAGCGGGCGCCCTCAGCCGGGGAAGCCGGCGGGGAAGACGTGGCGGCCGTCGGCGCCCAGCGGCAGGTCGTCGACTCGCCTGACCGCCGTCAGGGGAAGATCGCCGTAGAGATGGGGGAACAGCGCCCCGCCGCGCGATGGTTCCCACTTCAAGGCGTCGCCGAGGGTCGCGGCCTCGACCGTGAGCAGCACCAGCCCGTCCTGGCCGGCGCGGTGCTTGGCGGCGCTGGCCGCCACCTGGGCGGCATCGGAGAAATGGATGAAACCGTCGGCCCGGTCCTGCGAGGACCCGCCGTAGCGGCCCGCCGCCCGGGCTGCGGCCCACTCCTCCCGGCGGCAGATATGGAAAATGAGATCCCGATTCATGGGCGCCAAAGTAATTGAGAGTAATCAGCCTGAACAGCATGGTGAGGCGAACAGCAGACAAATCGTAAAATTCGTGACGCGCGCCACCTGTGACTATGTTCTTGCTGCATTCCCGGCGAACATATAAGACAATGTTCCCATGTTGGAGCATGAGGCCGTCTGGCGGGCGATTGACCGCCTCGCCGCGAGATACAATCTCTCCCCTTCCGGGCTTGCCCGGCAGGCCGGCCTTGACCCGACAACCTTCAACAAGAGCAAGCGTATCACCAAGGAAGGCAAGCAGCGCTGGCCGAGCACCGAGTCGCTGTCCAAGGTGCTGAACGCCACCGGCGCCTCGCTCAGCGAATTCATCAGTCTGATCGAGGACCAGGAGCATCCCTCGGGCTTCCGCCGCCTGCCGAAGCTGCGCTTCGCCACGGCCGCCCAGCCGGGCTATTTCGACCCCGAGGGCCGGCCGCTGCGCGGCAACTGGGAAGAGACCTCCTTCCCCGGCGTGCCCGACCCGCACGCCTTCGCGCTGGAGATCACCGGCGACGGCCTGCTGCCGGTCTACCGCAGCGGCGATCTGGTCATCGTCGCGCCCGGCGCCGAGGTCGAGCCCGGCAACCGGGTGCTGCTGCGCAGCCAGCAGGGCGAACTGCTGATCGGCGACCTGCTTGACAGCGACAGCAGCGTGCTGCGGGTCAAGTCGCTGAGTCGCGAGCACGTCGTGCGCGAACTGCCGAAGGCCCAGGTGCAGTGGGTCTCGCGCATCTCCTGGTCGGGGCACTGACCGCCCCCGACGCCGCCTCAGCAGAACCAGCGCTGAGAAGCCACGCAAGGATCCATGGCTGCGCCGCGCCGCTTCGGCGCCGGCGGCGCTTTTCCTCGGCCCAGCCAGCGGCTAGGCTGCCTGCTCATTTGCCGCCGACGTCCCTTAGAAACAAAGGAAGCTCCCCGTCATGACAGCGCCCAAGGCCGTGCATTTCCTGGATGGTGACTGGGTCGAAGGCAACCCGCCGATCATGGGCCCGATGACCCATGCCGCCTGGATGGCCTCGGTGGTGTTCGACGGCGCGCGGGCCTTCGAGGGCGTGACGCCGGATCTGGACCGGCACTGCCAGCGCCTCGTCAACTCGGCCGAGACCTTCGGGCTGAAGCCGGTGCGCTCGGCCGGGGAGATGCTCGAGATCGCCCAGGACGGCCTCAGACACTTCGCCAAGGACGCGGCGCTCTATCTCCGGCCCATGATGTGGGCCGATACCGGCTTCGTCGCGCCGGACCGGGAGTCCACCCGCTTCTGCTTCACCCTCTACGAGGCGCCGCTGCCGCCCGGCGACGGCTTTTCGGTCTGCCTCTCCAGCTACCGCCGGCCGGCGCCCAACATGGCGCCGACGGAGGCCAAGGCCTCCTGCCTCTATCCCAACTCGGCGCGCGCCCTGACCGAGGCCGGCAGGCGCGGCTTCGAGAACGCGGTGGTGCTGGATGCCCTCGGCAACGTGGCCGAGCTGGCCACCGCCAACATCTGGATCGCCAAGGACGGCGTCGCCGTCACGCCGGCGCCTAACGGCACCTTCCTCAACGGCATCACCAAGCAGCGGGTCATGCAGCTTCTGACGGAGCGCGGCATCAGGGTCCAGGAGGGCCGGGTCACCTGGCAGGACGTGCTGGAAGCCGACGAGGTGTTTTCCACCGGCAACTTCGGCAAGGTGCTGCCGGTCACCCGGGTCGAGGACCGCAACATGCAGCCCGGCCCGATCTGCATCACCGCGCGCGAGGCCTACTGGGACTGGGCGCACAGCTGAGCCGGCCACTCTCCCAGCGTCATGCTCGGACTGGTTCCGAGCATTCAGGGCAGGCGACGAAACGGCAGCCCTGGACCCTCGGGACAAGCCCGAGGGTGACAGACGGTTTGTGACGTGAGGGCCTCAGGCGTTGGCCCGCACGGTGTAGCGACCGAGCTTCACGTTCTCGCCGAAGACCTCGCGGGCGCGGGCGCACGGCAGCAGGTCGAAGATCATGTGGATGCGATCCTCGTCGCCGTCGTTGAAGGCTTCGTGCACCTGCTTGTTGTCGAACCACCACAGCTCGCCTTCACACATCCGCACCTCCTCGTCGCCGGCCTTCAGCCAGGAGCCCCTGGTCGAGCGCAGCACCAGGTGATAGCGATCACGCACCGCGTAGTAGTCCCCCCGGTCGATGTG
>JBFGUI010000135.1:0-10427 GCA_041565695.1 Kiloniellaceae bacterium | reverse complement strand
GATCGCGCAGCCTCGAGGACGCAAGGACGAAATTCGCACATGTCTCTAGGCCTGCATGAGAACCGACAGCGCCGGCGGCGGCGCTTCTGGTGGGGCGTCACCAAGTGGGTGCTGGCGCTGGTGCTGATCGTCGCGGCGGGCGCCTGGTCTTACAACTTCGGCACGCAGCTTGCCGAGCGTGAGGTGGTGAAGAAGCAGGAGCGCATCGACGCGCTGGAGAGCGAGGTGGCCGGCCTGCAGCAGCAGAGCGCAGCCCTGGCGACCGATCTGGCCAAGGCGCGCGAGGCCATCGCCGCCTGGCAGGCGCGCTACCAGCGCGAGGTGCCGACCGGCTTCGTGCGCGAGATGATGGTGCTGGTGAAGCAGAAGCTCGAGGCCGGCGCAGATCAGGAGCGGCTCGCCTTCCTCGTGGCCGCCGCCGACAAACCGCGGGTCTGCGACGAGCAGCCGGAGACCAAGCGCTTCATCGTCACCACCGAGCTGCAGGTCGGCGGTGCCAACGACGCCGTCAGCTTCGGCGACCGCAGCATCACCGTCACCGCCACGGGCGAAGCGGCGCGCGATGCCAAGGGCAACCTGGAAGCCTGGTACGACCCGGAGAAGCCGATCACCGTCACCTTCACCCAGTTGGGCGGCAAGACGGTGCAGGCGGAGGGCACCCTGCCGATGCACCACTCGGTGGTGACCGGCGACAACGAGTACCGCTTCACCGCGCTGCCCGGTGCCCGCGGCTTCCTGACCGTCACCGCCGACCGCTGCGACTACCCCTGAGTGTTTCTCCGCGTCCTTCGAGACGCCTTGCTGTGCAAGGCTCTTCAGGATGAAGCGAAAAGATGTACTCCTGACCTCATGGTGGCAGGACCGAAGGGCCGTCTCGAACCACGAGGTCAGGGACTGCGGGCAAGCGCGATTACTTCGTCCCGGCTTGTTGCTGCGCCTTGGCGCGCAGGCCGCTCAGAGTCGCGCTCGGCGTGATGGCTTCGGGATCGATCCGCAGTTCCAGCAGGGCCGGACGGCCGGCGGCCTGGGCCCGCTTGAAGGCTTCGGGGAATGCGTGGTCGTCCTCCACCACCTCGCCATAGGCGCCGTAGGCCTTGGCCAGGGCGACGAAGTCGGGATTGACCAGGTCGGTCGCGCTGAGGCGGCCGGGATAGTGGTTTTCCTGGTGCATGCGGATGGTGCCCAGCATGCCGTTGTTCACCACGATGACGATGATGTTGAGGCCGTACTGCGCCGCCGTCGCCAGCTCTTGGCCGTGCATCATGAAGCAGCCGTCGCCGGCGAAGCAGACCACCGGCCGGTCCGGATGCACCGCCTTGGCCGCCACAGCCGCCGGCAGGCCGTAGCCCATGGACCCGGAGGTCGGCGCCAGCTGGCTGCGGTAGTGGCGAAAGCGATGGAAGCGGTGCACCCAGGTGGTGTAGTTGCCGGCCCCGTTGGAGATGATGGCCTCCGGCGGCAGGGTCTCGCGCAGCCAGTCCATCACCTTGCCCATCTGCAGGCGGCCCGGAATCTCGGCCGGCGTGTTGTGGGCCAGGTAGTCGGCCCGCGCCGAGGCCGTCCAGTCCCGCCAGGACGGCTGCTCGAAGGGCGCGAACTCCCCGAGGGCGCGCACGAAGGCGGCGCTGCCGGCCTGGATTGCCAGGTCCGGGCGATAGACGCGGCCGAGTTCCTCGGCGCCGGGATAGACGTGCACCAGCGGCTGGTCCGGGTTGGGAATCTTCATCAGGCTGTAGCCGCTGGAGGTCATCTCGCCGAAGCGCGCGCCGAGCAGGATCAGCAGGTCGGTCTCCCGCACCCGGGCGGCCAGCATGGGATCGATGCCGATGCCGACCTGGCCGACGTAACAGGGGTGGGCGTTGTCGAAGTAGTCCTGGCAGCGGAAGGAAGCGGCGACCGCCAGGTGGTTCTTGCCGGCGAAGGCCTCCAGCTCCGCCTTCGCCGCGGCGGACCAGCCGCCGCCGCCGACAATTATCAGCGGACGCTTGCTGCGTTGCAGGCGCTTGCGCAGCTCGGTCATCAGCAGCGGGTCCGGATAGCCGGCGCTGGCATGATAGGGCTTGGCCAGCACGGGCGGCGGCACCGGCGTGGAGAGCATGTCCTCGGGCAGCGCCAGCACCACCGGGCCGGGCCGGCCGGAGGTCGCGGTGTGGAAAGCCCGGCTCACCATCTCGGGAATGCGCGCAGCGTCGTCGATCTGCGCCACCCACTTGGCCATCTGGCCGAACATGCGGCGGTAGTCGACCTCCTGGAAGGCCTCGCGCTCCATCATGCCGCGGCCGACCTGGCCGATGAACAGGATCATCGGCGTCGAGTCCTGGAAGGCGATGTGCACGCCGGCGCTGGCGTTGGTGGCGCCCGGGGCGCGGGTAACGAAGCAGAGCCCCGGCCGGCCCGTCAGCTTGCCGTAGGCGTCGGCCATCATGGCCGCGCCACCTTCCTGGCGGCACAGGTAGTAGGTCAGCTCCGGCGTGTCGTGCAGCGCATCGAGCACCGCCAGATAGCTCTCCCCCGGCACGCCGAAGGCGCAGTCGGCTCCCTCCGCGACCAACTGGTCCACCAGGATCCTGCCGCCGTTCGCCAAGTTGTCGTTACTCATGTCGCCCCGTTCACTGGTCGTCGTATCCAAGCTCCGCAGACTAGATGAAGCCCATGGCGGCGCAAGGGCAGCTTTTACCCCCGAGAGTCGCCGTGTTAGGTTTCGCCGGGCTTTCCGGAGGATCTCCCGCCTTGCGCCGCTTTGTCGCCTGTCTCTGCTTTCTGCTTTTCGCCAGCCTCGCCGCCGCGCCGCCGGCGCCCGTGTCGGCGCAATCCGAGGAAGACAGCGTCACCGAGGCGTTGACCGAGCAGTGGGGCCGCAAGCTCGACCTCATCGAACAGCAGCTGGATCGTGTCGACACCACGGCGGAATCCGCCACCCGTCTGTTCGACCTGACCGCCGATGTCTACGCCGAGGCGAACCAGGCGCAGCGGGCCCTGCAGCCACGCATCGAAGCCGTGGAGCGCCGCCTTGAGGCGATGGGGCCGAGGCCGGCGGAGGACGCCGCGCCGGAGTCCGCCGAGATCGCCCAGCGCCGATCGGTGCTCGAGGGCCAGCTGCGCAATCTCAATTGGCAGATGGCCGAGGCGCGGCTGGTCATGCTGCGGGCCGAAGAGATCGATGAAAAGATCGGCAGGCTCTCCCAGCGCAAGCAGTTCGAGGCGCTGCTGCGCACCTATCCGGCGCCCTGGTCGGCCGCCACCTGGCGCGAGGCGGTGCCCGAATTCTTCTCGATCCTGAACCAGATCGCCGTCGCCCCCGTGGCCTGGTGGCAGGGACTCAGCGACAGGGAACGCCGCGAGGTCGTGTCGCTGCGGATCCTGGGCGAATTGGCCCTGGTGATAGCAGTCGCCCTGCTGCTGCGCCGCCTGCTGCTGCGGCGCTACGGGCGCGATCCGCGGCTGAGCGATCCCAGCTACGGCGCCCGGCTCGTTGCCGCCCTCGCCGGGGCGATTGCCCGCGGCATCATCCCGGCGGCGGTCTTCGCCGGGCTGCTGTACGCCGCCTGGTCCCACCGGGTGGCCGAGGAGAGCCTCTTCTGGACGGTGGTGACCGCCTTTCTGGCGGTCATGGTCTTTTTCAGCCTGGCCTGGGCCGTGCCCTACGCGGTGTTATCGCCGAGCGCCCCGCAGTGGCGACTGCTGCCGGTCTCTCCCGAGAACGCCCGGCGGCTCAGCTGGCGCGCCGTCCTGCTGGCCGCGCTCTTTGCCGGCGCGATCTTCCTGTCCGAGGCGCAGCAGCAGATCGGCGTCGGCGATGCCTACTACTCGCTGTCGATCCTGTTCCAGACGCTGCTGCTGGCGCTGCCGCTGATCGACATCTCGCGCCAGAGCTACTGGCAGCCCCAGGCGCCCGCGCAGTCCACGGAAGCCGCGGAGGCTGCCGGCGCGGATCGCGCAGACCTGCCCCAGTCTACGCTCTGGCGCTTTCTGCGCCGCCTGGTCGCGCCGGTCGCTTCAGCCGCCATGCTGGCCGCGCTGTTCGGCTATGCCGATCTCGCGCGCTTTCTCATCGTCAACCTGCTGCTCAGCGCGCTGACGCTCATCGCCGTCGCCATTCTGCGTGGTCTGGCGCGCGAGCTGATCGGCGCGGCGATGCGCTCCGACGCCATGATCAGGGTGCTCGGGCTGCGCCACGTCGTCCGCAACCGCCTCAAGTTCTGGCTGCGCTTGCTGGTCGACACCGTTCTGGTGATCGCCGCGCCGCTGTTGATCGCGGCCGTCTGGATATCGCCCTTCGGCGAATTCTGGCCCGAGGTCCGGCGCCTGTTCTCCGGCATCACCATCGGCGGGGTGACCATCTCCTTCTCCGATCTGCTCGTCGCCCTGGCGGTCTTCGCAGTCATCCTCGCCCTGACCCGGCTCGGCCAGCGTTTCCTGACCAACCGGGTACTGCCGGAGACCGGCTTCGATTCCGGCGTGCAGAATTCGCTCTCCGCCGGCTTCGGCTACATCGGCATCATCCTGGCGGCGATCTTCGGCATCTCGGCGCTGGGCATCGACCTGTCGAACATCGCGCTCATCGCCGGCGCGCTGTCGGTCGGCATCGGTTTCGGGCTGCAGGCCATCGTCAGCAACTTCGTGTCCGGCATCATCCTGCTCATCGAGCGGCCGATCAAAGTCGGCGACTGGGTGCTGGTCGGCAGCAACGAGGGCACGGTCAAGCGCATTACGGTGCGCTCGACCGAACTGACCACCTTCCAGCGTGCCTCGGTGATCATCCCCAACTCCGATTTCATCTCGAACGCGGTGGTCAACTGGACCCACAAGGATACCTACGGGCGCATCGAGGTGGCGGTCGGCGTCGCCTACGGCTCCGACGTCTTAAAGGTGCGTCAGGTCCTGCTGGACTGTGCGCAGAAGCACGAGATGGTGCTGACCTCGCCGGAGCCCTTCGTGATCTTCATGAACTTCGGCAACAGCAGCCTGGACTTCGAGCTGCGTTGCTTCACCAACGACGTGAGCTACCGGCTACGCATCTCCAGCGACCTGCGGTTTGCCATCGACAAGGCCTTCCGCGAGCAGGGCATCGAGATCCCCTTCCCGCAGCACGTGGTGCACTTCGCCGACCACGCGCCGCCGGCGCTGTCCGATGCCGGCCGGGTGGCGGAGCCCCCGGCGCCACCGACATCGGAGCCAGGACCGCAATCCTAGTATTCGCGGGGCGATGATTTTCACAGGGGCGCGCGGGTTAATCCGCTACATTCCCTTACTGCGGTGTAAATTAGGCAGTTGCGTCTGGCGTCCCGCGGCCTAAACTCCCGAGCCCTGACAACAGCGGGCTGGGGCCGGCAGGCCGGCGCGGGGCCAGGCCTTCCGGTGCGGGAGCCCATAGCAGCTGGGAGCGGAGCGATGGCAGAGGGTTACGCAGGGGATCTGCGGCCGGCGGAGGCCTGGGAATTGCTGGAGAAGGATTCCAAGGCAGTCCTGGTGGATGTGCGCACCATGCCGGAGTGGGGCTTCGTCGGCGTGCCGCGCCTCGACGGCATCGGCAAGGAGACGATCTGCGTCTCCTGGGCGGTTTTTCCGGAGATGGCGCGCAACGAGAACTTCGTCCAGGAGGTCGCGGCCCGCGGCGTCGGCAAGGACCAGCCCGTGCTGCTGCTGTGCCGCTCCGGGCAGCGCTCGCGCGCGGCGGCCATCGCGCTGACCGCCGCCGGCTTCGGGCCCTGCTACAACGTGGCCGAGGGCTTCGAAGGCGACCGCGACGACCAGCAGCACCGCGGCAGCGTCGGCGGCTGGAAGGTCGCCGGCCTGCCCTGGGCGCAGGGCTGACGGCGCGCCGAGCGGAGAGCTGAGACAGGACGTCGCGAGGCCGAGGAGACAAGCAGGATGCCCAAGGACGACACCCCGACACGGCGCTGGCGCCCGCAGACCGAAATGGTGCGCGGCGGCCTGGCGCGCAGCGGCTTCGACGAAACCAGCGAAGCACTCTACCTGACCTCGGGCTACGTCTACGAAAGCGCCGAGGAGGCCGAGGCCGCCTTCAAGGGCGACAAGGACCGCTTCGTCTACTCGCGCTATGCCAACCCGACGGTTTCCATGTTTGAGGAGCGGCTGCGCCTGCTGGAGGGCGCCGAGGCCTGCCGCGCCACCGCCAGCGGCATGAGCGCGGTCTTCGCCTCGCTCATGGCCCAGCTCAAGGCCGGCGACCGGGTGGTCGCCTCGCGGGCGCTGTTCGGCTCCTGCGTCTACATCATCGCCGAGCTGCTGCCGCGCTTCGGCATCGAGACCGAGCTGATCGACGGCACGGACCTCTCCGCCTGGGAGGCGGCGCTGGCCAAGGGCGCCCAGGCGGTCTTCATGGAGACACCCTCCAACCCGACGCTGGAGATCATCGACATCCGGGCGGTCTGCGAACTGGCCCACGCCGCCGGCGCCAAGGTGATCGTCGACAACGTCTTCGCCACGCCCCTGCTGCAGCGTCCGCTGGATCTGGGCGCCGACATCGTGGTCTACTCGGCGACCAAGCACATCGACGGCCAGGGCCGCACCATGGGCGGTGCCATCCTCTGCAGCGAGGCCTTCATCAAGGACCACCTGCAGATGTTCTACCGCCACACCGGGCCTTCCATGAGCCCCTTCAACGCCTGGGTCATGCTGAAGGGCCTGGAGACCCTGGAGCTGCGGGTCGAGCGGCACTGCGCCAACGCGCTGAAGGTGGCCCGGTTCCTCGAGGGCCGCGCCGGCGTGACGCGGGTGCTCTATCCCGGCCTGCCGAGCCATCCCCAGGCCGAACTCGCCGGGCGCCAGATGAAGGGCGGCAGCGCCCTGGTGGCCTTCGAGATCGAGGGCGGCAAGGAACGCGCCTTCCGCACCGTAAACGCGCTCGCCACCATCGACATCTCCAACAACCTGGGCGACGCCAAGAGCCTGATCACCCATCCGGCGACCACGACGCACCAGCGCCTCTCGCCGGAGGGCCGCGCCCGGCTCGGCATCGGCGACGGCCTGCTGCGGCTCTCCGTCGGCCTCGAAGACGCCGATGACCTCATCGAGGATCTCGACCAGGCACTGAACGCCTGAGGGCTTGAGCGTCACTGCTTACAGCGCCGGCGGGGCGAGGCTGCGGATTCTGCGCTGGTGGGCGATCTGCCAGATCAGGTAGGCGACGATGGCGGCGAGCACGACGGCGCCGCCGGCGACGGTACGCGGCGCCGGGGTCTCGTCCAGCACCAGCCAGACCCACAAGGGCCCGAGGATGGTCTCGGCGACGCCGAGCAGGGCGGCGAAGGCGGAAGGGATCAGCCGCGCCCCCTGCGTGAAGAGGGCCATGCCCAGCCCCAGCGTAATCCCGAACAGGCCGAGGACCGGCAGCTGCCAGCCCGCCACGGCGACGCTGCCCGCCGTCGCCAGGCTCATCGCCAGGGCCGCCGCGCAGCCGATAGCCGCGCCGGTGCAGACGGCCGGCGTCATGCGGATGCCGGCCTTGCGCCTTGTGATCACCGTGGCGGTGGCGAAGGAAAAGGCGATGAGCAGCGCCAGGCCGTCGCCGATGGGCGAGACCTGGCCGGTCAGCGAGTCCGAGACCATGACGGCCACACCGAAGATCACCGCCGCGATCGCGATGCCGGTCGCCAGGCGCAGCGGCTCGCCGAAGACCAGGCGCGAGATCAGGGCCGCGATCAGCGGCACGCCCGCCTGCATCAGCAGGATGTTGGCCACGGTGGTGAACTGCAGCGCGACGACGAAGCAGGTCGTCGCGACAGCAAAGCAGAGCGCGACCGCGAGCCCGGCAGGGCCCATGCGGGCAAAGAGGGCGGCGGTGCCGGCGCGGCCGTCGCGCAGCAGCATGAAGGCGAGCAGGAAGATCACGGCCGTGCCGGAGCGCCAGAAGATGGTGACCCAGGGATTGTCCACCTCGGCGAGACGCGCGATGACGCCGCCCAGGCTCCACACGAAGGCCGAGGCGAAAACCAGCCAGGCGCCGAGCGGATGACTCTCCTGGTCGGAGGCGCCGCCCGGGGCGGGGACGGTCGGCGGAACGATGGTCTGGGTCATGATGAAGTGAACCGTGTTTCCTTTGGCTGCGGTCGTCAGCGGCTGCCCGGCGCACCACGCGGCAGCCAATCGGCACGGGAAAAGTACGGGCCGAAAGCGTCTCGCTCGTGCGTAAAGACCATGGACCACGCGAAGTTCGACGGCGCCACGTAGACATCCTGATACAGATCCGAGAAATCGGGCAAATCCGCTTCCGTTGAGCGAAAGGCCAAGTCGTTGCAGCGTTCGGTAAGCACAATGATCTCACCAACCGGCTGCGCGCTATATTCCGCGAGGGCGCGGCGGCCTTCGAGACAGGGAAAATACTCGTAGCTGAAGGTATGCCAGGAATACCCGCCAGCTCCGCCAATCACCCATTTCCCCGTTGCGGCGTGAACCGGGGCGCAATAGATCTCGCGCCAAGTCTGCATTAAGGCCCAGCTTTCGTTGCGCGGAATCTCTCCCGCTGAGGCGCCGGCCGCGCTGAAGATCTCCAGTATGTCGCTCTTCGCATTCATAAATATCGCTCAGGACTCAAAGGCTCTTCGCCGCTGCGCTCAGCACCTTGAGCTTCTGCATCGCCAGTTCGCGGCCGAGGTGGCCGAGGCCGCAATCGGGCGCTGCGACCAGGCGCTCAGCCGGCAGGTGCTCGAGGGCAGCCTGCAGGCGCTCGCGTACTTCCTCCACCGTCTCGACGCGGCTGCGGGCGATGGCGATGACGCCGAAGATCACCCTGGTGTTCCGGAACAGGTCGAGCAGGGAGAGGTCGTTGTGGCGGTGCGCGTCCTCGATGGAGACGGCATCGACGACCGACTCGTCGACCGCGCCGGCGAGATCGAAGTAGGCCTTGGGATCAGCCTTGGCGTAGTCCTCCTGGTCCAGGTGGTTGGGATAGCCGCAGCACATGTGCATCACCTTGGTGACCCCGGCCGGCACGCCCTGCCAGCAGCGCTCGATATGCTCCAGCCCATAGTCGAGCGCTTCCTTTGGCTTGCGCGCGAACAGCGGCTCGTCGATCTGGATGTAGCGGCAGCCGGCCTTGGCGAGGGCCAGGACTTCCTGGTTGAGTGCCTCGGCCAGATCGCGGCCTAGCGCCTTGGCGTCGCCGTAGAATTCGTCGGCGGCGGTGTCGGTGATGGTCATGGGCCCGGGCAGGGTCATCTTCACCGGGCGGTCGGTGAAGGACTGCGCCAGCTCCCAGTCGTCGGGCAGGAAGGGCGCCTCGGCGGCGACCCTGCCGCGCACCGTCGGCAGGTCGGTCTCATAGGCGCCGCCGCGCAGCACCCGGTGGGTCAGGTTGTCGAAGTCGAAGCCGGAGAGATGGCGGCAGTGGTAGTGCACGTAGTTCTCGCGCTTCACCTCGCCGTCGGTCGGGATGTCGATGCCGCAGGCGACCTGGTCGGCGATCACCTGGCGCACCCCGTCGGCGATGATCTGCTCGGCCTCGGCCCCCAGCTTCTCGATCGCGGCGACGTAGTCGCGGGTCGTGGTGCTGCTGTCCATGGCGCCGGGGTCGAACCAGTCGGGGATCTTCACCGACTTGGGCTTCGGGTAGGCCCCGATGGTGGTGGTCGTGAGCGGCATGACGGCGCTTCCCCCCGCGGTTTCCTTCTTCCAAGCGGAGGCTAGCAAAGACGTGACGGCGCGGCTACGCCGCGCTTTCCAGCGTCTTGCTGTAGATCGCCTTGCCGTCGCCGGGGCGGTAGAAGTCGGGCAGCTCGGCGGCCAGCCTGAAACCGGCGGCGCTGTAGAAGGCCCGAGTCGGCGCGTAGCGCTCGCTGGTCGAGGTGTCGATGTAGACATGCCGGGCGCCGCTGCGCTGCATCGCCGTCTCGGCCCGTGCCAGGATCTGCCGGCCCAGGCCGCGGCCCTGGCGGTCCGGGTGCACGGCGATCCAGTAGAGATCGTGGCTGATTTCGGATCCGGGAATTGGGCCGTAGCAGGCATAGCCCGCCAGCGAGCCGTCCTCCTCCAGCAGCACGAAGTCGTAGCCCGAAGCGCGCCCCTTGGCGACCCGCTCCTGCGCCAGCTCTTCGGCGATGGCGATCTCCTCGGCGGAGAACATGCCCGTGGCGCTGACCAGGGTGCGAATGCGGACGGCATCCTCCGGCTTCACCGATTCGCGCCAGATCGCCCCGGCGGCCTTGCCGCGCGCCGCCTGCTTGGCGGCCTTGCCCCTGGCCTTGGCCGGGCGGGCGGGCGCCTTGGCCGCGGCGGTGCCGTCGTCCAGGCCGGTGAAGAAGTGGCGCGCATTGACGCCCAGGGTACGGATGCGGTAGCCGCCCTCCTGCACCACCAGGCAGGGATAGCCGGCCGTGCCGATTGCCTGTCCGATGGCGTGGAAGTCGGCGGCGCGGTTCGACCAGGTGCCGGTCGGATCGCCGCGCGCGGTATCGAGACCGAAGGCG
>JBFGUI010000134.1:0-10444 GCA_041565695.1 Kiloniellaceae bacterium | reverse complement strand
GGGTCTACTCCAATAACCTGAGTGGGCAGAGCCCGAAAGGCTGACTTCTTGCCGGCCTCACCTGGCTTGGGTCGCACCCAATCCAGCCGGGCAGCCCCTTGCCAGCACAGATCGTGCCAATTTTAGATATCCCTGTTTCTCCATTTTTTATCAATGTGTTGCGCGAAGGGGTGCACGGTTGCCGGGGCGGCAAGTTTTGCGGCCTCGGGAAGTTCCTGCAGGCAACGGAGGGCAAAGACTTCCGCCCGCGCGGCGCGCGCGGCGCGCGCCGGCAGGGCTTCCGCGGCGCGACCGGCGCCGCAGCGCACCGCGACGGACCCGATGGCGCATACCTATTAGAATCACCGACGTCGCGCACACCCCATCGCGATCCGGCAGCCGGCCCGGCAGGTGGAGCGACCCGGCAAAGCTTGTCCTTTCACCCTGCAAGTTCTGCTAGGCAGCTTCCGCTCTTTGCCGCCAGGCGCGTGCGCCGCGCGCCCCGTCGCGGCCCCGAATGCCGCCGTTTTCCTGGACCGCTGCGAGTTGGCCCGCAACTTGCGTTCTATCTGCCGAGTTCTGGACCGGCCGCCGTTGTACTGCCGGCCCGTCCAAAAAGCCCGAGGAAGCAGAGCTGCCTGGCGCGGCCGAGCCCTTCGGGAAGAAAACGGAGATTGAACCATGCCGCTTACTGCTACAGATGCGTTTCGCAGCGAGGTGTCCCGGGCCCGTCCGACGCAGGTCGTGGTCATGCTCTACGACGAGGCCATCGCGTCTCTCAAGGCCGCGATCGAGGCCATGGAGCAGAACGAGATCGAGGAGCGCTGCAATCGCATCAACGTGGTCACCGAGATCATCGGAACTCTCCATATGAGCCTGGACATGGACAAGGGCGGCGAGATCGCCGAACAGCTCGGCCAGCTCTACCGCTTCGTCCTTGCCCAATTGATCCGCATCAACATCAGCAGCGACGACGAAGGCGCGGCCAAGATCATCGACCTCCTGACGCCGCTGCGCGACGCCTGGGAAGAGGTCGACCAGCGCATGGCCGACGGCGATTGCGAGGATCTGGTCTCCGTCGAGACCGCGATCCTGCGGCGCCTGGAAGCTGCCGGTTTCCGGCTGAACGTCCACGCCGCCTGACCCCGATCCAGAACAACCAGCATATACGCGGACCTGTCGATGCAAGTCATTGCCCCCGACTTTTTTGCCCCCTTCTCCGGCCCTTCTTCGGCAAATACCGAGGAGCGGCCGCGCGACGGGCTGTTCGATTCTCTGCTCCGCGAGGAGGAGGCACGCTACAAGGAAGATCCTCTGCCGCGACGCGACCGGCCGGAAGCGACGCGACCGGCGCGTGACGACGTCACGCGCGACGTGCCGCCGCGCGACGCGCGCCGCGACGAGGAGCCTCTGAGCGAGACTCGCAGCGACCGGCAGGACCGTCCTGCCGACGACCACGACCATCGCCACGAGGCGCAGGCCACCACCGACGACAGCCGGCGGCCCGGGGGCGACGATACCGGCAGTGCCGGCGACGGCGAGGCGACGCTGACCCCTCCTGTCGACAGAACCCAACCCGACGCGCCGAGCGCCCAGGCGACGCGCCCGCAGGTCGACCCCGGCCTGGCGCTCGCCGAGGCTGTGCGCAACGGCGTCGCCGCCACGGCTGCCGCCGGCAGCCAGCCCGCCGCAGCGCCGGCCCGCAGGGCGCAGACCACCGGCACCGATACCATTGCCCCGGCGACCGGCAAACCGGCCGGAGCTGCCGCGACGACCGCGGCCACCCCCGCGACGAAGCCTGCCGGTCCGGCGGCGAACGATACGGGCACCACCGCCGCGACGACCGCGGCCACCCCCGCGACGACGCCTGCCGGCCCGGCGGCGAACGATACGGGCACCACCACCGCGACGACCTCGGCCCTGCCGGCCAGCGCCGCCGCCCCTACCGCAAAAGCCGCCGACAAGGCTTCCGTCACCGCCACGGGCAAGCAGCCGAACCCGATTGCCGCCGAACATCGCCAGTCGCCGGCCCCGGCCCCCCTGACCGAAACCGTGCGGCAGCCGAACTCGGCTGGCGGCGGCCAGGCCGCGGCGGCCGGCCCGGTTCTTGTCGTTGACGGCGGCGACAGCCTGAGCTCGCGCCCGGCGGCCGCCCTGGGTGGCGGCGCCGCGACCGCAGCCATGGCCCAGACCGACAGGCCCGCCACCGCGACCCCTAAGGGCGGCGAGTCGGTGACGGGCGACGCGGCCCAGCAGGCCGCCGCACAGAAGGCGGCGGCCCAGACGGGCCCGCAGGCCAAGGTCCCGGAGGCGGCGCTCGCCGGCGCTGCCGACAAGGCGATCCAGGCCGCGCCGACGCTGGCCGGCGGCAGCGGCGGTGAGACCGCCGGCAATACGGCCGGCCAGTCGCACAGCCTCGCCACGCCGCTGGCCGGCAGCGGTGCCGGCGGCACCGCGACGGTCCAGAACACCAGCTTCGCCGAAGCCATGGCCAACGCGCGCAACACGCCCACGGCAAATCCTGCCGAGCAGATCGCCGTGCAGGTGCGCCGCGCCCAGGTCGCCGGCCAGGAGCAGATCAACATCAAGCTGCACCCCGCCGAACTGGGCCGCATCGAGGTGAAGCTCGAGAGCAGCCTCGACGGGACCCTGCGTGCCGTGATCTCCGCCGAGCGGTCGGAGACCCTGGATCTGCTGCAGCGCGATGCCCGCGGCCTCGAACGGGCCCTGCAGGAAGCCGGTGTGAAGACCGATTCCGGCAGCCTGAACTTCAGCCTGCGCGGTCAGGGCCAGAACCAGGGCCAGCAGGCCGACGGCGACGGCCGCTCCTTCGGTGCAGCCACTGAGCGCGGCAGCGGCGGGACCGCCGACGCCGAGGCGCCTGCCATGCCTGCCGAGGGCTATGGGCCGCGCCATGACGGCGCCCTGGATATCCGGGTCTAGACGCCGGGGAGCGTGAAGCCATGCCGATCGAAAGCGTAAGAGAGCCGATCAACGGCGTCGCCTTCAAGGAGGCCGACGCCAGCTCGATCACCAACGGGACCTCGCTGGCCGAGACTTTCGACACCTTCCTGACGCTGCTGACCACCCAGCTGCAGTACCAGGACCCGCTGGACCCCATGGACACCAACGAGTTCACCTCGCAGCTCGTCGAGTTCTCCGGGGTCGAGCAGGCGATCACCACCAACAAGAAGCTCGACCAGCTGATCTCGCTGCAGACCGACCTGCAGCTCAACAACGCGGTGGGCTACATCGGCAAGAGCGTTGCCGCCGACAGCATCATGCTGATGCTGCAGAACGGCGAGTCGACGATCACCTACGACCTCGGCGCAAACGCGGCCCAGGCCAACATCCTGATCATCGACGAACTGGGCAACACGGTGCGCACGATCCCCGGCGATACCACCTTCGGCCATCACGAAGTGGTCTGGAACGGGCTCGACGACGATGGCGACCCCCTCCCCGACGGCCTCTACGGCTTCCTGGTAACCGCCATCGACGGTGACAACAAGCCCGTACCGCTGGTGCAGGGCACCGCCGGCCAGGTGACCGGCGCCAAGCTGGTAAACGGTGAGGTGGTACTGGAGATCGGCGAGCTTGAAATCGCGCTGACCGACATCCTGGCGATCCAGCAGTAGGACGCGGAGCAGCACCGCAGAATTGATGCAACGAATTCGGATCATTTGAAGAACACAGAACTGATACCGGGCCCGGATCCTCGTCCAAGACACGACAGCCAGCCGGCCCCAACCAAGGAGACGCAGTCATGAGTATCTACGGCGCAATGTTTTCCGGCGTGTCCGGACTGGCCGCGCAGAGCAACGCTCTGGGCATGATCTCGGACAACATCGCGAACGTGAATACGGTCGGATACAAGGGCATCAGCGCCCGCTTCTCGACCCTCGTCACTCAGGCCGCGACAGTGACCCACCACACGCCCGGCGGCGTCCAGTCCTCGCCCTATTCCTATATAGACCGCCAGGGCCTGCTGCAGGGCTCGGCTTCGGGCACGGACCTCGCGGTGGCCGGGCAGGGCATGTTCGTGGTCAACGAGTCGTCCGCCCCGGGCTTCGGCGACGACTACTACTTCACCCGTGCCGGTTCCTTCAACCCAGACCAGAACGGCAACCTGGTGAATGCGGCCGGCTACTACCTGCAGGGTTACGACCTTTCGACCGGCACGCCGCCGCCGAGCGCCAGCACCCTCACCGGGCTCTCGACGGTCAACATCGCCAACCTGTCCGGCAGCGCCGCTGCGACCACCAACATCGCCCTTGGTGTCAACCTGCCCTCCACCGCCGCTGTGACGGACAGCTTCACGGTGACGGCCCAGGTCTTCGACTCCCTGGGTAATTCGCACGACATGGACATCGTCTTCACCAAGGCCGGTACCAACTCCTGGACCTGGGCTGCTTCGAACCCGACAATGGACGGCGGCGTGACCTCGTCCGGCAACGCCAATGGTAGCGGCACCATCACCTTTGCCACCGACGGGACGCCCTCGGCCTTCACCCCGGCGGCCCCTAGCATCACGCTGACCGGCTTCACCACCGGTGCCGGCAATGCCACGATCGCGCTGGATCTTGGCACCGTGAGCGCCACCGATGGCCTGACTCAGTTTGCCGGTGAATTTACCATCTCCAACATCGACCAGGATGGTGTGCGCTTCGGCAACTACGCCGGCATCACGATCAACGAGCAAGGCATCGTCACCGCTCTCTTCGACAATGGGCAAAGGCGGGATATCTACCAGCTGCCGCTGGGCATGTTCCGGAATCCCAACGGCCTTGAGTCGCGCTCCGGCAATGTCTTCCTGGAGACTGACCGCTCCGGCAACTTCCAACTTACTCTGGCGGGCAATGGCGGAGCCGGCGATATCGCTCCGGCCGCCCTGGAGTCCTCGACCGTCGACCTGGCCGAGGAGTTCACCAAGATGATCATCACCCAGCGCGCCTACTCGGCGAATACCAAGGTCATCACCACTGCCGATGACATGCTGGAAGAACTGATCCGCGTTAAGCGCTAGCGCTGAGGCCTGAGTTCCGGTCGCCCCCTCCCCCGGGAAGGGGCGCCGGAAAGCCAAACGACTTCCTGCGGTTAAGGAAGCGTTCAATGTCTCGAAAGCTTAGCTTAACTACCTGATTTAGCGAATTTTAAACAGCGTCTGCCTATCTTAGCGGGACAGCAGTTGATGAATGAGAGACGGGATCTGTTCGATGTACTCCGACAGCTCAGGTAGGCCCACGAGCGTGATTGGACCGGCAGGGAAGCCGCTCAGCCTGGACGACCTGCCGCCGCCGTCCACCAAGCGGTGGGTGATCCGCCGCAAGGCTGAGGTTGTGACTGCCGTGCGCGCCGGGCTGCTTACCCTGGAAGAGGCCTGCGAGCGCTACAACCTTTCCGTCGAAGAGTTTCTGTCCTGGCAGAGCCTGATCGACAAGCACGGCATGCGCGGGCTGCGCACCACGCGCCTGCAGCAGTATCGCCGTCACCTGGCCAGCCAGAGCGAGAAGATGAGCGACAGCCGCTCGTCGTCGTGACGCCGCGGCGGCGCCCGCCGAAAGATTCGATTAACCTTTTGTTGCAACCCCGCCGGCCCCGCCGGCGGGGTTTCGCTTTTCCGCCACCCCTGCGCAGAGCTGATTCGAGGGGGAAAATTCTTCCCACCGGCTAGGCAAATTTTGCCCGCTGTTAACGGCACCTTTACCCAAACCACTTAGCGTAAAAATCCAAGCCCACCAATGCGATGACAGCGGATACGGGCTGGCGGGGGCCTTTGGTCGAGACCCCCGCGGTAACGAGGTCGATGATGCATCAGGACGGTCGATTTTGAACTCTCTCCTAGAGACGCTGAAGAGTCTGGGCCCGGCACGACTCGGCATGATGGCCGCGGTCGCGGCGGGCATCATCGCGTTCTTCATCTATCTGACGAGCCGCCTCGCCTCGCCGGACATGGCGCTGCTCTACGCCGAGCTCGATGCTGCCGACAGCGGACAGATCATCGCCCGGCTGGAGCAGATGAACGTCCCCTATCGCATCGGCGAGGAAGGCGGAAGGGTCTTCGTCCCGCAGGATCAGGTTGGACGCATGCGCGTGGTGATGGCCGAGGACGGCCTGCCCAGCGGCGGCTCCATCGGCTATGAGATCTTCGACCGCTCCGAAGGTCTCGGCACCACCAACTTCGTCCAGAACATCAACCACGTGCGCGCCCTCGAAGGCGAGCTGGCACGCACCATCCGCTCGGTCTCCTCGGTCAAGCAGGCGCGGGTCCACCTGGTGCTGCCGCGCCGCGAGCTGTTCAGCCGCGACCGCCAGGAGCCCAGCGCCTCGATCGTGCTGATGCTCGGCGGCAACCGCAGCCTCGACCGCCAGCAGGTCACCTCGATCCAGCATCTGGTGGCCGCCGCGGTGCCGGGCCTCAAGCCGACCATGGTCTCGATCATCGACGATGCCGGCAATCTGCTGGCCCGCGGCACCGCGGAAGGCGATATCTCGCAGACCGCGACCCGCTCGGAAGAGATGCGCATTGCCTATGAATCGCGCCTGGTGCGCACCGTCGAGGAGCTGCTCGCCCGCTCGCTCGGCCCCGGCAACGTGCGCGCCCAGGTTTCCGCCGAAATGGACTTCGACCGAGTCACGGAGAACGCCGAGATCTTCGACCCGGACGGCCAGGTCGTGCGCTCCACCCAGGTGGTCGAGGAGCAGGCCAGCAACTCCGACGGCGTCCCCGAAGGGGTCACGGTCGGCAACAATCTGCCCGATGCCCTGCCGGAGCTTGACGGCGCTGCCGGCAGCCAGAGCCAGACCTCGCGAACCGAGGAAACCGTCAACTACGAGATCACCAAGACCGTCAAGACTCATATCCGCGAGGCCGGCATGGTGCGGCGCCTCTCGGTCGCGGTCATGGTCAACGGGAAGACCGTCGCCGACGGCGAAGGCAATGCCACCTACGAGCCGCGCAGCGCCGAGGAAATCGAGAAGATCACCGCCCTGGTGCGCTCGGCCGTCGGCTACGACGAATCGCGCGGCGACACCATCGAAGTCGTCGAGATGCCCTTCATCGAGATCGCCAGCGACGAAGGCATCATCGACCAGGGCCTGTTCGGCCTGACCAAGGCGGACCTCATGCGGGGCGCGGAGCTGCTGGTGCTCGGCGTCGTGGCAGTGCTGGTCTTGCTGCTGGTCGTGCGCCCGCTGCTCGGCCGCCTGCTCGAGGTGGACGAGGAAAGCCTCGCCGAGAGCGGCGCTGGCGGCCTGCTGCCGGACGGCAGCCCGCAGCCGGCCCTGGCCGGTCCGGCCGGCGCCGGCGGCGGCAGGGACGTGCCGCGCCTGCCGGGCGATCCCTCGGCTGTGGTCGCGACCCGCGTCGACGAGGACGGCCGGCCGGAGAAGAACGTCGCCAACGAAATCGATCAGATGATCGACCTCAATCAGGTGGAAGGCCGCGTGCGCGCCTCCTCGGTCAAGAAAATCGGCGAGATCATCGAGAAGCATCCTGAAGAAGCCGTGGCCATCGTCCGCAGCTGGCTTCACGCGGACGCTTAAGCCGGAACCGGAGCCATGGCTGTACACGAAGACCTTCAAAGCATGAGCGGCCCCGAGAAGGCCGCCCTCCTCATGCTGGCCGTCGGCGAGGAAAACGCCGCGCGCCTGTTCAGCATGATGGACGACGACGAGATCCGCGAACTGTCCCAGGCGATGGCCAGCCTCGGTACGGTTTCCTCCGAGCTGATCGAACAGATGCTGGTGGAGTTCGCCGACCGCATCTCCACCACCGGCTCGGTGGTCGGTAACTACGACAGCACCGAGCGCCTGCTGCTCAAGGTCATGGACAGGGACAAGGTCGACGGGATCATGGAGGAGATCCGTGGCCCGGCCGGCCGCACCATGTGGGACAAGCTGGCCAACGTCAATGAGACGGTGCTGGCCAACTACCTGAAGAACGAGTACCCGCAGACCGTTGCCGTGGTGCTGTCGAAGATCAAGCCGGAACACGCCGCCAAGGTCCTCGGCGTGTTGCCGGAACCTTTCGCCATGGAAGTGGTGATGCGCATGCTGCGCATGGAGTCGGTCCAGAAAGAGGTGCTGGACGACGTCGAGCGCACTCTGCGCAACGAGTTCATGTCGAACCTGGCGAAGACCAACCGCCGCGACTCGCACGAGCTCATGGCGGACATCTTCAACTACCTCGACCGTTCCCTGGAGTCCCGCTTCCTGACCGCTCTGGAAGAGCGCAACCGCGACTCCGCCGAGCGCATCAAGGCATTGATGTTCACCTTTGAGGATCTCGGGAATCTCGATCCTGGCGGCGTGCAGACCCTGCTCAGCGCCGTCGACAAGGGCAAGCTCGCTACGGCGCTCAAGGGCAGCTCCGAGTCCCTGCGAGACTTCTTCTTTTCCAACATGTCCGAGCGTGCGGCGAAGATCATGAAGGAGGACATGCAGTCGATGGGCCCGGTGCGCCTCAAGGACGTCGATGAAGCGCAGATCTACATGGTCAATACGGCCAAGGATCTCGCCGAAAAGGGCGACATCATCATCGCCGAGGGCAAGGGGGAGGACGAACTCGTCTACTAGTTGGACGGGCCCGGCTGCGCCATGAGCGACTTCGAGAAATTCCTCTTCGAAACCTCCTTCGACTCGGAAAGAGTCCGCGAGGCCAATGCGCGCGCCGCGGCCGAGGCCGCGGCCGCCGCCGAGCCCCCGCCCCCGACCTTCAGCGAGGAAGAGCTCGAGGCGGCGCGCCAGAGCGGCTTCGCCGAGGGCAAGGCCGCCGGATTCGCCGAGGCCGAGGAGGCCCAGAGCCGCCGCATCGCCGGGATGATCGCCGCCTTGCCGCAGCACCTGGCGAACCTCGCTGGCGAAATTCAGGCACAAGACGACAAGCGGCGGCGCAGCACGCTGGAGGCCGCCATCACCGTCGTGCGCAAACTGTTTCCGCGGCTGGCGCGCGACAACGGCCTGAATGAAATCCGAGCGGTGGTCGACAGCTGTCTGAAGCGCCTGCGCGACGAACCGCGCCTGGTCATCCGCTGCGCCGACGCAGACCTCGACGCTTTGAAGGACGCAATTGAGGCGAGTGTTGCGCGCAGCGGCTTCGAGGGCAAGCTGGTTTTCCTGGCCGACGAAGAGATCGCACCCGGCGACGTGCGGACGGAGTGGGCGGACGGCGGCGCCGAGCGCCACCAGGCGGACCTCTGGAAAGAAATCGACGCCATCGTCGCCCGGGCGCTCTACCCCACTGCGGGAAGCCCGGCCGGCAGCGGGCAGAAGCAGCAGGCGGCGGGCCACGAGAGCGCCGCCACCCCATCATCCCAGCCGCGGGAGTCGGCTGAGGTCGAACCGCTGCGGCGGGCACAGAACGCCTAGCGGCAAAAAGACAAAGAGGAGGTCTCCATGGCCGAAGACGAAACACTGGATCTCGCGGATCTGGACGAAGGCACCGCCAGACTGGATCTGCAGGAGGAGGACGACGGCAACCTGCCGGAGCCGACCAAGCCGCCCACTAACGCCAAGGAATTGGAAGCCGTCTACGACATTCCGGTTCAGGTCTCGGCGGTGCTCGGCAAGGCCAACATGCAGGTCAGCCAGCTTCTGAAGCTGGGCCGCGGCGCGATCGTCGAACTGGACCGCAAGGTCGGCGAAGCGATCGATATCTACGTCAACAACCGGCTGGTCGCGCGCGGCGAGGTGGTCGTGGTCGAGGACCACCTCGGCGTGACCATGACCGAGATCATCAAGGTCGACCGCAGCAGCTAGCGGGTCAGGCAACTCCAGCATCATGGCCGACACTCAGACAACAGGCGCCGCCGGGCAGCCGGTCGCGGAACTGAAGGTTCCGCGGCTCAGCCCGACGATCGACCTCGCCACGCTGCTCGGCATCGGCGGGGCCTTCGCCATGATCGCGGGCGCCATGATGCTGAGCGGCCAGGCCGCCGCCTTCCTGGACGTGCCCTCGATCCTGATTGTCGTCGGCGGCACCTTCCTGGTGACCACCGTCTCCTTCAGCCTGGCGGAGGTCGGCCAGGCCCAGGGCCTGATGCTGCGCGCCGCGGTCTACCACGCCGAGTCGCCGGTCAACGCCGTCATGCAGGCGCTCTACCTGGCCGACCTGGCCCGCAAGCGCGGACGTCTCGCGCTGCAGAACGTGACCGACAGCCTGCACTACGCACCCTTCCTTTACCGCGCCATCAACATGGTGGTCGACGGCCTTCCAGCCGACGAGGTCGAGCGGGTAATGACGCGCGAGCGTGAGGTCACCTACGAACGCCACCTGCGCTCGGCCGGCGTGCTGCGCCGCGCCGGCGAGGTCGCCCCGGCCATGGGGCTGATCGGCACCCTGCTCGGCCTGGTGCAGATGCTGGGCAGCCTCGACGACCCTTCGGCCATCGGCCCGGCCATGGCCGTGGCGCTGCTTACCACTTTCTACGGCGCGGTGCTGGCCAACATGGTCTTCACGCCGCTC
>JBFGUI010000133.1:0-10475 GCA_041565695.1 Kiloniellaceae bacterium | reverse complement strand
TCTGAGATGATCGGCGCTGATGTTGAGACACGCGGACACCGAGGCGCGGCGATACCCGAGCCCGCGACGCAGCAGGCCGCCGCGGGCGGTCTCCATCACCGCGGCGTCCACGCTCGGGTCCCCCAGCACCATGCGCGCCGCCACCGGCCCGGTCATGTCCCCCTGCACCGTCATGCGTCCGTCGATATACACCCCGTCGGTGGAGGTCATGCCCACGGTATGTCCGGAGAGCTTCAGGATATGCGCCAGCATGCGGGAGGTGGTGGTCTTGCCGTTGGTGCCGGTAATGGCGGCGAGAGGGACATGATGCGGCCGCCCGGGCGGGAAGAGGCGGTTGAGAATCGGACTGACGACATCTCGGCGTTCGCCGCCCTCGGCAACCCAATGCGGCCGCAGGCCGGGCGTGTTGTTGACTTCGCAGATGCCGCCGGCCTCGTGATAGGGGCGCGCGATGTCGGGCGTGATGAAGTCGATCCCGGCGACCTGCAGGCCGACGACCCGTGCCGCCAGCTCGGCCATGCGGCGGTTTTCGGGGTGGACGCGGTCCGTGACGTCGACCGCGGTGCCGCCGGTCGAGATGTTCGCGGTGCGGCGCAGCGCCACCCGCCGTCCCGCCTGCGGCACCGAGTTTTCGTCCAGGCCCTGGCCGGCGAGCAGGCTGCGGGCGATCTGGTCGAGCTCCAGGCGCACCAGCAGATTGGTGAAGCGCAGGCCGCGCCGCGGGTCGGCGTTGGTCTTGTCGACCAGCTGCCGGATGGTGCTCTTGCCGTCGCCGGTGACGCCGCCGGGGATGCGGCGCGCGGCGGCGATCAGCTTGCCGCCGACGACCAGCAGGCGATGGTCGTGGCCGGGGATGAACCGCTCCACCACGACTTGGGTGCCGGGCTTGAAGCCCCGCTCGAAGGCGCGGCCCACTTCCTCGCGGCTGCGCAGGCCTATGATCACGCCGCGCCCCTTGCCTGAGTCGAGCGGCTTGAGCACGACGGGAAAGCCGATGCCCGCCGCGGCGCGAACGGCGCCTGCCGCGCTGGTCGCGACGGCCTGCCGCGGCGCGGGCAGGCCGGCGCGGCGCAGGACGTTGTTCGTCATGTTCTTATGCGCGGCGATGAAGCGGGCGGCGATCTGGCCGTCGCTGTCGATCATGCTCTCGAAGATCCGGCGCGCGAAGCGGCCGCGGCCCAGCTGCACGATCCGGGCCGAGGGATCGAGGCGAAACCACGGAATGCCGCGCGCCTCGGCCGCCTGGATGATCGCGCGGGTGGTCTGGTCCAGGCCGCGCAGTTCGACGCGGTGCGCGAAGGACTCCATGATCTGCTCGGGCGACCGGTAGTTGGCGCCGTCGGGCCCGAACAGCGCGCGGGTCAGCTGTGCCGCGGTTTCCATCGCGATCCGCGCCACGGCTTCGTCGCGGTATTCGCAGACCACATCGAAGGCATTGTCACCGGGGCCCGGCCTGGCCCGCGCCAGCCGCGCCGGGTGGCGACCGTGGCTCTGCAGTTCCATCGCCAGGTACATCAGGAACTCGGCGAGGGTCGGGCTGGTCTGGCGCTGCGCCAGGACGCTCTCCAGGTGGCCTCGCAGTCGGGGCAGGAGGGGGAACAGCGGGGCGGCGAAGGCCAGGACGGCGGCCGGGCTCTCCCAGGCGCGGAACTCCGGGCTTTTCAGGCGCCAGCGGATGGCTTTGGCGGCGAGGAGGACGTTTGGGCCCGCGAAGATCCGGCCAACCTCGAGGGAGAAAGACGGCATGCGATCGGCTCGCGCAGGCGAAGGAGGAACATGAACCCGCCGACTCGGGCGGTCCCGAGCCGGGTCAGCATGCACCAGATTGCCCGCGAGGTGTTAACGAATGTTGTTGAAGGCCAGGGCCCTGCTAGCCCGTGCCGCCTTCCTTGAAGGGGCTGTGGTCGGCGAGGTAGGCGATCTCCTGCTCGACGGCCGCGCGCTCTCTTGCCAGGAACTCTTCCACCGCCCGGCTGAAGTTCGCATCGGCGATCCAGTGGGCACTGTAGGTCGCGGTCGGCAGGTAGCCGCGCTGGATCTTGTGCTCGCCCTGGGCGCCGGCCTCGACGTATTTCAGGCCGTGGGCGATGGCGTAGTCGATGGCCTGGTAGTAGCAGGTCTCGAAGTGCAGGAACCTGAAGCGGCCGAGCGCGCCCCAGTTGCGCCCGTAGAGGGTGTCGCCGGACTTGAGATTCAGGGCGCCGGCCACCGGCTCGCCCTGGTAGTCGGCCAGCATCAGCACGACACGGTCGGTCAGGCGCTCGCCCAGCAGATGGAAGAACTCGCGGGTCAGGTAGGGCTGACCCCACTTGCGGTCGGCCGTTGCCATGTAGAACTCGAAGAAGGCGTCCCAGTGGCGCGGCTCGATCTCGCCGCCGGTCAGCGCCCTGAGGCGGATCCCGCTCTCGGCCACCTTGCGGCGCTCCTTCCGGATCGCCTTGCGCTTGCGCGAGGCGAGGGCGTCCAGGAAGTCGTCGAAGGCTGCGTAGCCGCGGTTCTGCCAGTGGTACTGCACGCCGAGGCGCTGCAGCAGGCCGAAGCGGCCGAGGGCATCGAACTGCGCCTCCGTGGGAAAGGTGATATGCAGCGAGGAAGCCTGATGACGCCGCGCCAGCTCCAGCATGGCGGCGGTCAGTCCGGCCATGACCTCTTCCCGCTCCGCCGTCGGATGGACCAGCAGCCGCGGGCCGGTCGCCGGGGTGAAGGGAACCGAGCACTGCAGCTTCGGATAGTAGCGCCCGCCGGCCCGTTCGTAGGCATCGGCCCAGTTCCAGTCGAAGACGTACTCGCCGTAGGAGTGGTTCTTGAGATACAGCGGTGCGCAGCCGAGCAGGCCGCCCTTCGGGTCCGGCAGCACCAGGTGCTGCTGCAGCCAGCCGGTCTCGGCGGTGGCGGAGCCGCTTTCCTCCAGGGCGTCGAGGAAGGCGTGGCTGACGAAGGGGTTGCCGCCGGCACAGGCATCCCAGTCGGCCGCCGGCACCTCGGCGATGCGGCTGACCACCTTTACGGCGAGGCTTTCGCTTCCATCCGGCATGCGCGCGACCTCAGGGCTCTGCGGGCGTAGTCATATCCTATGAGATGACACCAGCCCCCGGAAGGGCAAGGGGGCGCACGTCAGTCCGCCTGCAGGAACCAAGTGTATTCCAGCGGCGAGATCTGCGTTTCGAAGCTTTCCAACTCGGCATTCTTGCAGGCGGCGTAGGCACGCAAATAGGCCTCGCCGAAGTAGTCGGCCAGGCCGCAGGTTTCGGTCAGCTGGTCGTAAGCGCGCGCCGGCCGCCAGGGCAGGCCGTCGTCGTAGTCCTCTGCCGCGTTGCCGTCCCAGGGTTCGCCCGGATCAATCTTTCCGACGATCCCCTTGTGGATCCCGGCCAGCAGGGTTGCAAGCGCCAGATAGGGGTTGGCGTCGGCGCCGGCGATGCGGTGTTCGATGCGCCGGGCATCGCCGCCGCCTGCCGGAATGCGCAGGGCCACCGAGCGGTTCTCGAAACCCCAGCTGCGCTGAGTCGGGACGAAGATGTCCGGCAGGTAACGGCGGTAGGAATTGATGTTGGGCGCCAGGAAGGCCATGGACTCCGGCATGAACTCCAGAACACCGCCAATGGCGTGGCGCAGGGTGTCGCTGGCGATGGCCTCGCCGCCGTCGAAGACGTTCTTTCCCGCCTTGTCGAGCAGGCTGACGTGCATGTGCATGCCGTTGCCGGCGCGCTCCACGTAAGGCTTGGCCATGAAGGTCGCCTGGAAGCCGTGCTTCTGGGCGACGCCCTGGACGATGCGCTTGAACAGGATGCAGTCGTCGGCGGCCTGGATCGGGTCGTCGACGTGTTCCAGGTTGATCTCGAACTGGCCGGCGGCATATTCCGCCGTGACCGCGCCGGTCGGCACCTCCTGGATTTCACAGGCCTTGGTGACGTCGTCCAGCATGGTGTCGTAGGCATCGAGCGTCTTCATGCCGTAGACCTGGGTGCCGAAGTCGCGGCGGCCGGTGGCCGGCGAGATCGGTGGTTGCGGCCTGCCGTCCGGCGTGCGCTGCCGGTCGATCAGGTAGAATTCCAGCTCGAAGGCCACCACCGGCTTCAGGCCCAGGTCGTCGAGGCGCTGGGCGACCCGGCGCAGCACGTTGCGCGGCTCGTAGTAGTAGGGGGCACCGTCGTCGTCGACCAGGGTGACCATGACCTGCGCCAGCGGACGCTGCGCCCAGGGTACCGGCAGCAGCGTGCCGGGGATCGCCTGGGCCAGGTAGTCCGGGTCGCCGTCGGAGAAGCCCTTGCCGTCCGGATCGTGGCTTTCGCCCATGGTGTCGAGCAGGAAGACCGAGCCGGGAATGGCAAAGCCCGACTCCATGACCTTGCCGAGCTCGGCGATGGGATAGCGCTTGCCCCGGATCACGCCCGAGAGGTCGGGCAGGATGCAGTCCAGGGAGCCCGTGTCCGGATAGCGGCTGAGAAACTGGGCCGCCTCGGCGGGCAGCTTGCTGGTGGTGTCTGGCATGATGGCTATTTGTCCCGGAGGCCGGCCTCCCGGTCAAGGGGGCTCCGGCTCGGACGGATGATGGTTTCAGGCGATCTCGATCACCGCTTCGACCTCGACCGCGACCCCGGCGGGCAGGCCGGCGGCGGAGACGGCGGCACGGGAATGACGCCCCTTGTCGCCGAACACCTCGACCATGAAGTCGGAGGCGCCGTTAACCACTTTGGGCTGGTCGGTGAAGTCCCCGGTCGAGTTGACGAAGCCGGTCAGCTTGACCACCCGCTTGACGCGGTCCAGGTCGCCCCCGCAGGCCGCCTTGGCCTGGGCGATGACGTTGATGGCGCAGAGCCGCGCGGCGGCCTGGGCCTCCTCGACGGTCATGTTGTCGCCAAGCTTGCCCTGGTAGCGGAACTTGCCGTCCTTGATCGGGACCTGCCCGGAGATGAACACCAGATTGCCTGTCTGCACGAATCCGACATAGTTGGCGACCGGCGCGGCGGCCTGTGGGATCTCGACGCCCAGATCGGCGAGCCGGGCCTCCACTTTTCCTGCCATGGGACAGTTCCTCCATTGCCTGTAAAGCTGGCGGCGAAAACGGCCGGGAGCATAGCGCCGCGCCCGGCGGTCTCACAAGAGCGCGGCGCGACACCTTCTCGCCGGTCTGCGCCTCCTGCGCGGTCTGCAGCCGCCGGTTACGGCGGCGGCGGGCGGAATCGCCAGGCGGGCAGAGGGGCGTGGGAACCGGCGAAAACCGCCCCCCGGAATGCAAGAAGTCCCAACCAAAGCGGTCTATGATGTTATTCTCTGATCATACCGGAGCCGGCGGTTACGGCAGCCGCCGACAGGCCCGGGGTAGGAACCAGGCATGAAGCTGCGCTACCTCCTGCTGGTGATATTCGGTCTGGTGACCGCGGTGCCCCTGGTGCTGTTCTGGGCCTGGCCGCACTCCCAGTCCATGACCAAAGAGATGGATGACGCCCGCGAACGACATCTGCTGATCGCGGAAACCATGGCCGTTTCGCTGAAGGACTATCACCGCAACGTCACGGCGACCTTCCGGCTCATCCACTCCAACCTGGTCCGGCACGGCACTGTCGAGGGCGCGGAGGACCTGCTGCAGGATCTCTATTTCCGCAATGTCTGCGTCTTTGAAGTCGACAGCCGGCGGACCCGGCTGCGGGTCGACAGCTTCGACAACCGCTGCCCGGAAAGCGTCGGCGAAGAGGATCTGGCTTTCTACCGCTCCCTGCTCTCCGATCGGGGCGTGGTCCTGAGCCCGCTTCTGCCCGGCTCCGACGGGGCGCCGACGCTCTATGTCGCCGCGGAGATGGAGGGACTGCTCGCCGTCGGTGCCCTCTATCCGGACTTTTTCGTCGAGCTCGGCCGCTCCGTCACCTTCGGGCGCCAGGGGCACGCCGTCATCGTCGACCAGCAGGGCCAGACCCTGGCGCACCCCAACAACGAACTGGTCCGCGAACGGCGGAGCATCGCGACACTCCCGCCGGTACAGCGCATGCTCCGAGGTGAAACCGGCGTCACGATCTTCGACGCGCCTTTCCTGGGTGCCGAGGCGGTGGCCGCCTTCACGGCGGTCGAAGAGATCGGCTGGGGGGTGATGGTGGTACAGCCGGTTTCAGAGCTGCGCGAGCGCGCGGACTCCATCAGCCGCTCGGCCCTGATCGTGGTGATCGTCGGCATGCTGGCGGCGCTGACCATCGGCTCCCTCCTGGCCTTCTACATGACGGTTCCGCTGCGCGCGGTCTCGCAGGCGGCACGCCGCATGGCGGCCGGCAAGGCGGGGGTCCGGGCGCGGGTTCGCGGCGGCGCGCTGATCCCGGCAGAGATGCGCGACCTGGAGGTCTCCTTCAACGTCATGGCCGAGGCGATGGAGCGCTCCAAGCGCGACGAGCACGAGGCCAGGCTGCGCGCCGAGGAGGCCAGCCGCTCCAAGTCGGCTTTCCTGGCCAACATGAGCCATGAGCTGCGCACGCCGCTGAACGCCATCCTCGGTTTTTCCGAGGTCATCCTTGCGGAGACCTTCGGCAAGATCGGCTCGGCGCGCTACGCGGAATACCTGAGGGACATTCAGGGCTCGGCGCGTCATCTGCTGGACCTGATCAACGACCTGCTCGATCTGTCGCGCATCGAGGCCGGCGCGATGAAGCTGAACGAGGCCTGGATCGGTCTGGCGGATGCCCTGGAGGAGAGCGCGGCCATGTTTCGCGAGAACTGCGTGGCCGGCGACCTCGAACTGACGGTCGACAATCAGGCGGGCCCCCTCACCATCCTGGCCGACGAGCGGGCACTCAGGCAGATTCTCATCAACCTGCTGTCGAATGCGGTGCGCCACACGCCGGCCGGCGGGCGCATCGGGCTGGGGGCCAGACCTTCCGCGGCGGGCGGCCTCGACGTCTTCGTCGCCGATACCGGGGTCGGCATTCCGGAGGCCGACCTCAAGCGGGTGCTGCAGCCCTTCGAGCAGGTGGCCGGCGACCAGCGACGCTCCCACGAAGGCACCGGCCTCGGCCTGCCCATCGTCAAGGAACTGGTGGACCTGCACGGCGGCGAGTTGACCCTGGAGAGCGAGGTCGGCAAGGGCACGACGGTGACCTTCCGCCTGCCGCCCGAGCGCGTGCAGGCGGACGCAGCCTGGAAAGACCGCGTGCGAGCCGGGAGTGGCGACTAGCTCTAGGGCCGACACAGCCTCCTTCCCCAAGGCCTTGATACCCCGCAGCGCGTCGGCGGGCATCGGAGAATGGACGGCGGTGCGGGGCCAGGAGATAATCCGCGCAGCCTTGGCTGGCGGTCCCGGCAGCTCAGCCCCGGGCAGGACAGATGCTGAGAAGGTGGGTTGGCATGCAATTCATCGATTGGCAGAGCCTGCAGATCGCGATCGTCCTGCTGCTCATCGTGATGGTGTTCTTCGGCTTCGTGCGCGAACGCATGGCGCCGGACATCGTCGCCCTCTGTGCGGTCGCCGTATTGCTGGCGAGCGGCATTCTCAGTACCGGCGACGTCTTGAGCGTGCTCAGCAACCCGGCGCCGGTGACGATCGCGGCGATGTTCGTGCTCAGCGCCGGGCTGGAGCGCACCGGGGTGATCGACATTCTGGCACGCCTCATGAACCGGGCCGGTGCGCATTCGCCCAGTCTTGCCATGCTGGCGATGATGCTCTGCGCCATGGGCCTGTCGGCCTTCATCAACAATACGCCAGTGGTGGTGATCCTCACCCCGGTTGTCATCGCCCTTGCCAAGGCGACCGGCCTGGCGTCATCGAAGCTTCTGATCCCGCTGTCCTTTGCCACCATCCTCGGCGGCACGACCACACTGATCGGCACCTCGACCAACATCCTGGTGGACGGCGTCGCACAGCAGCACGGGCTGGCGCCCTTCGGCATGTTCGAGATCACGGCGGCCGGCGTCATCATGGGGATCGTCGGCATCGCCTATCTGCTCATTATCGGGCGCCGGCTGCTGCCCGATCGCGAGATCCTGTCCGACGTTCTGCCGCGTTACGAGGATCGCCACTTCCTGGCGGACGTCCTGGTACCGCTCGATTCGCCCCTGGTCGGCCGGCGGCTCAAGGACGCCGGCTTCACGGAGGACAGGGGCCTCAGGGTCGTCGACCTGATCCGGCGCGACCTCTCCCTGCGCGCGGAGATGGCGGATGCGGTGCTGCAGCCGGGCGACCGCGTGGTAGTGCGCAGCAGGATCGGCGACATGCTGGGGCTCCGCGAAGCCGGCGACGTCGCCTTCGGCGGGCACGACGCGCACGCCATCGAGCCGATCGAGGCGCGCGAAACCGTGGTGATGGAGGGTGTCATCGGCCCGCAGTCCGGTTTTCTAGGGCGCCGCGTGGCCGACCTCGGGCTGCGCCGGCTCTACGGTGCCTACATCCTCGCCATCCACCGCTACGGCGAGGAACTGACCGGCAACTTCGCCGAGGTCCGCCTGCAGATGGGCGATACCCTGCTGCTGGAAGGCTCGGCCGAAAGCATGAAGCGGCTCTTCGACTACAAGGAGATGATCAACCTGACCCAGCCGACGGCGCGGCCGCTCCGACGGGGCAAGGCGCCGATCGCCATCGGTGCCGTGCTGTTGGTGATGGTGCTCTCCGCCTTCCAGGTGCTGCCGATCGCCGCGCTGGCCCTGATGGCGGCGGCGGCCGTCCTCGCGCTGCGTTGCCTCAGCCCCGAGGAAGCCTACAGCGCCATCCGCTGGAACATCCTGATCCTGATCATTGGGATGCTGGCACTCGGCTTGGCCATGGAGAAGACCGGTGCGGCGCAGCTCGTCGTGGCGACCCTGGTCCTGGCGGTGGGGGCCTTCGGCCCGCTGGCGGCGCTCTCGGCGGTCTATTTCATCACCTCGGCGCTGACGGAGGTGATGAGCAACAACGCCACCGCGATCCTGCTCACCCCGATCGCCGCAGCGCTTGCTCTCCAGCTCGGCGTCGATCCGCGCCCCTTCGTGGTCGCCGTAATGTTCGCCGCCAGCGCCTCCTTCGCCACCCCCATCGGCTACCAGACCAACACCTTCGTCTACAGTGCCGGCGGCTACCGCTTCCGCGACTTCGTCAAGGTCGGCCTGCCGCTCAACCTGATCCTCTGGGCGGTCGCCAGCTTCGTCATCCCGCTGTTCTGGCCGCTGAGCTGACCCGAGCCGGCGGCAGAAAAGGGGGGCGGCAAAAAGAAGGGGGTGCCGCCGCCGCGGGCACCCCTTCAAGTTCACAGGGAGAACTCAGACGTGAGACATACAGGTAGGAGGCTCTACGTGAGTTACTGTCCTGCTACTCCTCATGAGCAGCCGCTGGTGCTGCCGCAGGTTGCGCACTTGAGGCACGTGCCATTGCGCACCAGCGTAAAGTTACCGCACTCCCCGCAGGAGTCGCCCTCGTAGCCCTTCATGCGGGCTTCGCGGACGCGTTCCAGGCGGGTGTCCACCTCGCGGAAGACGGCGGTCTCGACGGCAACGGCTTCGGCGGTGCCTGCGGAGCCGACGAGCTCTTGGGTGACGCTGCTGGTGGTCACGGTGGTGCTGGTGGTCTGGGTCTTTGACCCGCCGCCAGCCGCCATGCCCGTGGTTCCGTTGGCAGCGCCGCCGTTCACGACCAGGAGCTGATTGCGCACGAAGCCCTTGGAGGCGAAGCGCCGCATGGTCTCTGCGACGGCGTCCTCGGGCAGGTCTCCCTGGCCGTCGCCGGTGCCCAGGCTGTCCGGCATGATGTCAGCCGGTTCCACATGGGCCAGGTCGTTGCGGCCGAGGTAGGAGATCGCAAGCTCCCGGAAAATGTAGTCGAGCACGGAGGTTGCCATCTTGATGGCGTCGTTTCCGTCCACCATGCCCGAAGGTTCGAAACGCGTGAAGGTGAAGGCCTCGACGTATTCCTCCAGCGGCACGCCGTACTGCAGGCCGATGGAGATCGCGATGGCGAAGTTGTTCATCAGGCTGCGGAAGGCGGCGCCTTCCTTGTGCATGTCGATGAAGATCTCGCCCACCGAGCCGTCTTCGTATTCGCCGGTGCGCAGGTAGACCTTGTGCCCGCCGACGACGGCCTTCTGGGTGTAGCCCTTGCGGCGCTGCGGCAGGCGCTTGCGGCCGACGGCCTTCTCTACGACCCGCTCGATGATGCGCTCGGCGACGATCTGCGCGCGCTCCGGCGCGGCGGCCGCGGCGATCTGCTCGGCCACGGTCTCTTCCTCGTCGTCGTCGTCGATGGCGTCGAGCACGCTGGAGGCCAGCGGCTGCGACAGCTTGGAGCCGTCGCGGTACAGCGCATTGGCCTTGAGGCCGAGGCGCCAGGACAGCATGTAGGCGTCCTTGCAGTCCTCCACCGTGGCGCTGTTCGGCATGTTGATGGTCTTGGAGATGGCGCCGGAGATGAAGGGCTGTGCCGCGGCCATCATGCGGATGTGGCTCTCGACGGAGAGATAGCGCTTGCCCTGGCGGCCGCAGGGATTGGCGCAGTCGAAGACCGGCAGGTGCTCTTCCTTCAGGCCCGGGGC
>JBFGUI010000132.1:0-10530 GCA_041565695.1 Kiloniellaceae bacterium | reverse complement strand
TCCACCTGTTCGGCGGCCAGCCCCTCGGCCGCATGATCAAGCCGCCGCAGGGATGAGTGCCGAGTAGCGGCGCTACCGCGTATCGACCTTCCGCCAGAACACGTAGTGCGGGCCGGTGCCGGGCGTCTCGAAGAGCGCGCCGATGGGCTGGAAGCCGTGGCGCTCGTAGAAGCCCTGCGCGCCGTTGCGCCCGTTGCACCAGACCACGGCGGAGTCCTGACCGGCCGTTCTCAGCCGGCGCGCCAGCTCTTCGATGCCGAAGACCAGCACACGCCCGCCGAGGCCGCCGCCCTGAAACGCTGGATATGTGGCCATGCCGCGCAGGCGCCACTGCACCGGGCCGAAGGCGGCGGCGTAGTCGGGGTGCGCTTCCATGGCGAAGCCCGCCGCGCTGACCACCCGTCCCTCGAGCAGCGCGCCGACATGGAAATGCTCGCCCTTGCCGGCATAGGTCGCCCTTGCGGTCTCCGGCGTCAGCCAGGGGCGCAGCACGTCGCGGCGCAGCTCGAAAGTGGCGTCGAGATCGACCAATCGGATCGCAATGTCGGAAAGTGCGCAGGGCAAGGTCATGCCGCAGGCAATAGCGCGGAACCTCTGCGGCGGCAATGAACTTCAACGGTGGAACGCGATCCGCGGCTAGCTCGCGGCGAAGTCGCTCTCCTCGATGACCAGCTCGTCCCAGGGTCGGCTGCGCGCCTGCAGCCATTCGACGAAGTCGTCGGCCGGAACCGGCGGCTTGAAGAGATAGCCCTGGACCTCGGTGCAGCCCTGGCGGCGCAGCAAGGCAAGCTGCTCGGGCGTCTCGACGCCTTCGGCCACCACATCGATGCCGAGGCTGCGCGCCAGCGAAACGATGGCCCCGGTAATCGAGGCGTCGTCGGGGTTCTCGGTCATGTTCGCAACGAAGCTGCGGTCGATCTTCAGCGCATCGATGGGAAAGCGCCTCAGATAGGCCAGGGAAGAGTAGCCGGTGCCGAAGTCGTCGATCAGGACCTTGTAGCCCAGGGCGTGCAGTGCCTCGAACTGGCGCGCCACGGCATCGAGATTATGGATGATCGTGCTCTCGGTGATCTCCAGCTCCAGGTAGGTCGGGTCGACCCCGAACTCCGAGGTGATCGCGTGGATCGTCTCCGCCAGACCGTCGTTCTTGAACTGCACCGCGGAGAGATTGACTGAAATGGGGATGGCCGGCAGGCCCGCGTCGCGCCAGGCCACGTGCTGGGCGCAGGCGGTGCGCATCACCCACTCGCCGAGCTCGACGATGCGCCCCACGGACTCGGCGATCGGGATGAACTCCATCGGCGAGACCATGCCGCGTTCCGGGTGGTGCCAGCGGATCAGCGCCTCGACGCCGGTCAGCTCGCCGGTCACCGCGTGCACCTTGGGCTGGTAGAACAGGGTGAACTGGTCTTCCGCGATGGCGCGCTCGAGATCCGCTTCCAGCGCCTTACGCGCCTTGCGCTGCGCGTTCATGTCCTCGTCGAAGAACTGCCAGTTGCCGCGCCCTTCCGCCTTGGCCTGGTAGAGCGCGAAGTCGGCGTGGGTCAGCATGACGTCCGGATTGGCTTCCTCGGGCGGGCAGACCGAAACGCCGATGCTGGTGGAGGTGCGCACCTCCTGCCCGTCCAGATGGAAGGGCGGCGCGATCGCCTCGATCAGCTTGTTGGCGATGGGGCCGATGCCGTCCAGCGACTCAAGGTTCGTGGCGATGATGGCGAACTCGTCGCCGCCGAGGCGTGCGACGGTGTCTGTCTCGCGCATGGTCTCGCAGAGACGCACCGCCACTTCGCGCAGCAGGGCGTCGCCGGCGGGGTGACCCAGAGTGTCGTTGATCTCCTTGAAGCGGTCGAGGTCGAGCAGCAGCAGCGCGACCATGCGTCCGGTACGCTGCGCCTGTGCCAGGGCTTCATGCAGGCGCTGGTAGAACAGCGAACGGTTGGCCAGGCCGGTCAGCGTGTCGAGACGGGCCAGGTCCGACAGCTGCTGCTCGGCCTGCTTGCGCTCGGTAATGTCGGACAGCACGTAGATCTTCCTGGCCGGCATGTCGCCGCGCTGCGCCATGCGCGCGGAGGACACCTGCACGGAAATTTCCTTTCCGTCCTTGACCGCCAGGAAGCCCTCGTAGCTCGGCGTCGCCTTGACGCTCTTGTCGGCGCCCGGTCGGCTGATGTACTGCGGCGCCGAGTCGACGCGAAGGATGGTATCGATGTTGAGCCCGACCAGCTCCTCGATGGACCAGTGGGTAATCTCCGAGGCGGCCCGGTTCGCCATGCCGATGCGACCGGAGAAATCCGTGATCAGCAGAATCTCGCTGAGGGAGTTCAGCACGGTGTTGAAGTAGTCACGCGAAGTCGTGGTCTTTTCCAGGTTCTCCAGCATGTGGTTGAGCGAGCTGCTGAGAACGTGGAACTCGGCCGACCCGAAGGGCGCGATCCGGTGACCGAGATTCTCCGCGTGGCTGATCTTCTGGAGCGTCTCCACGAAGCGGTTCAGCGGCTTGGTCGCAAAGACTGCCGTGGCGATGATGCCGCCCGTGATCGCGAGAATACTCATCACGATCGCGATGAGCATCAGCCGGTCGAGGCGCTTTGAGGTGGCGAAGGCGTCCTCGGTGCGCTGCTTCACCACAATTCTGAGATTGGGGAACTCTGGCACTTTGACCTCGGCCGTCACCCATCCTGCGCTGTCTCGCGGCTTGGTATGGTGGTCCGTGCCGGAGCTGCCGCTGAACAGGTGAAAGCGCGCGCTGTCGTTGATCCAGATTTCGACGGCGTGGGCGAAGGAAATGACCTTCAGCATCTGCTGCAGGTCGATGGGATCCTGCTCCATGACGATCAGGCCTTCGGGGTGTCCCTGCCAGATCACGGGGATCACCGTGACCATGCCGAAGCTGCCGAACTCGGTGACGCGTTCGCCGGCCAGCGCCCGCTTGAGCCAGGGCGCGTCCGTATAGTCGCCACCCTTGCCGTTGGAGGCGATGACGCGCCCGCGGTAGTCGGTCAGCGCGACCCGGCCGCCGACCGTGCCCGGCACGTGAAAGGACTGGAAGAAGGTGGGCAGGTAGTTGGCCCGCCCCTCGACATCCACCAGCCCGTTGACGATGAGGTCGTTTTGCGCGAGGCCCTCGAGGGCGAGGATCGCGCTGGTCAGCTTGGTGCCGGTCGCTTCGGCGGCTTTCTCCGCCTCGCGGCTGAGCGCTCTTTCAAGTTCCGCGGAAACGGTGTCCGTGACGACATAGGAGGCGAAGACCCAGATGCCGAGCAGCGCCGCGATGGTACAGGGCAGCACGCGCCAGAGGACGCGCGGCAGCAGCTTGGAAGGCATGCTTCCGGTGCTCGTCATTCGCCTTCGACCGGGACGATTCCACCCTCGGGGGTGAAACGCGACAGCGTGAAAGAGGTTCGATCCAGGGCGTCGCGCCGCGCGGCGGTAAAGGGCGGGCGGTAGTTCTTCATAATCCCGTCGTAGCGCTCCAGGGATTCTAGAGCGGCCCGCACCTCTTCGCGATCGACGCTGCCCGCCGCCTCGATGGCGAGCTTGAGCAGCTGGATCAGTTCATAGGCGTGCGCCGTGCCGGCGGGGGATATGATGTTGGCCGCGTCGCCGCAGTCCTTGAAGCGGGCGCAGTAGGCGTGGAGCAGCCGCTCGGCCCGGGCGGGGATCGGCGGCTCGACGAAGGAGAAGGTCTGCAGGAAGGTCAGGTCGACCGCGGCGATCTCGGCGGCGATCCCGCGATGGAAATCGCCGCCGGTGATGCCCCAGTGCGAGATGACGGGCAGGCGCTCTTTTGGCGGCCGCTGGGCCATGTCGCGGATCGCCACGGCACCGTCCACGGGATTGGCGACCAGCATGATGGCCTCCGCGCCCCTGTCGGCCAGGCGCTGGATCTGCTCGGCGACGTCCGGGGTGGCCGTGTTGAACCACTCGACCCCCACCGGCTCCAGCCCGCGTACGGCCAGGGCGTCGGTCATGGCCTGCTCGTTGGAGCGCCCCCAGGCGGTGCGCCACAGCAGCAGGCCGAGCCTGGTGAAACCGCGTTCAAGGGCCTTCTCGACCAGGAAGCCGCCGGCCAGCTCGTCGCGCACCGAGACGCGGAAGACGTAGTTCGGGTCATAGCCGTTGTCGGTGACCGGCGTGCCGGCGGCCCAGGGACCGAGGTAGATCACGCGGTTCCTGTGGATCGCTTCGAGCTCGGCAATGGCCACCGGGGTGTGGATGCCGCCGACCACGGCGACCAGCCCCGGCAGCTCGGCCAGCTCGTTGATATTGTCGATGCCGCGCGCCGGGTTGCCGCGATGATCGCGGATCGCCAGCTCGAGCGGCCGGCCCAGCACCCCGCCGGCGGCGTTGATCTCGTCGATCGCCAGCACGATGCCGCGGCGGATCGCCTCGCCGCCCTGGGCCGCGCCGGCCGACATGTCCGCATCCAGGCCCACCACGATGGGCTCGGCCGCGGTCGCGCCGCGGGCAAGGCCCAGCCCGGCGAGACCGGCGCAGCAGACCGCCAGCACCAGGCGCCTGGACAGCAGGGGGGCTCGCAACAAAGACATGGCGCTGAAGTGACCTTTCAAATAAATACACAATTTATGTGTGCACGCTGCGACCGGCTTGCATTCGCCACTTATACAAGTGATCTAGATAAATGAACCCTAAGGGGGATCGTTAATTTGCATTAACCAAGTATTTCCCACCGCGGAGACGGGCAGGAATACTCAGTTTATTTGATGAGGGGAAAATCAATGGAGGCAGCCCCGCAGGATCGGCCCAGCGATATGGGAGCCCGTTCCTACAATGCTGGGTCGTGGGCCTAGAGCCCTTTCCGACCATACAGAACCATTCTGACGGAGTGGATTTGTGACAAGATCAAGGGGTTCGGCGCCGGGCATAGCGGCGCTATGGCCAAGCCAAAGTCCGCAGAGATTGGCGCAAAGCCGCCCGTCCCTGCGGGTTTGCGAGCGGCGGCCGCCCACGGCGTCGAAAGGCTTGCCCGATGCGCCGCATCGCGCTGCGCCTTCCTTCTGGCGGATCGACTCCCCGCTCGCAAACAGAATGGCTCTATATGATCGGAAAGGGCTCTAGCGCTGGCGCGGCAGCGTGCGCCGATAGGTCAGCGCCTCGGCGATGTGTGGGCGGCGCACGGCCTCCGCGCCTTCCAGGTCGGCCAGGGTGCGGGCGACGCGCAGCACCCGATGATAGCCGCGCGCCGAGAGCTTCAGGGCCTCGGTGGCCTGGGTCAGCAGCTTGCGGCCCTCGGCGTCCGGCGCGGCGATCTCCTCGAGCAGCTGGCCGTCGGCCTCGGCGTTGCTGCGCGGCCGGTTCTCCTCCGGCAGGTCCGCGAAGCGCGCCGTCTGGCGGGCGCGGGCGGCGGCGACCCGGGCGGCGACGGCGGCGGAGTCCTCGGCCGGTGGCGGCAGCGAGAGGTCGGATGCTGACACCGCGGGCACGTCGACGTGCAGGTCGATGCGGTCGAACAGCGGGCCGGAGATCTTCGACTGATAGTCGGCGGCGCAGCGCGGCGCCCGGGCGCAGGCCTGGGCCGGGTCGTCCAGGTGGCCGCAGCGGCAGGGGTTCATGGCGGCGACGAGCTGCACGCGCGCCGGATAGGTCACGTGGGCATTGGCCCGGGCGATGGAGACGCGGCCGGTCTCCAGCGGCTGGCGCAGCGCCTCCAGGGCGCCGCGCTGGAACTCCGGCAGCTCGTCGAGGAACAGCACGCCGAGATGGGCGAGGCTGATCTCTCCGGGCTTGGCGCGCAGGCCGCCGCCGGCCAGCGCCGGCAGCGAGGCCGAGTGGTGCGGGTCGCGAAACGGCCGGCGGCGCAGCAGCCGGCCGCCGGTGAGCGCTCCGGCAACGGAATGGATCATCGAGACCTCGAGCGCCTCGGCCGGCGCCAGCGGCGGCAGGATGCCCGGCAGGCGGGCGGCCAGCATCGACTTGCCGGCCCCGGGCGGGCCGGCCATCAATAGGTTGTGACCGCCGGCGGCCGCCACCTCCAGGGCGCGCTTGGCAGTCTCCTGGCCTTTGATGTCTTTCAGGTCCAGGCCGCCGTTCTCGACCGCCTCCACGGCCGGCTTCGGGGGCGTCAGTACCTGGCTGCCCTTGAAGTGATTGACCAGCGCCAGCAGCGTGGCCGGCGCGAGCACCTCGAGGCCCTCGGCCCAGGCCGCCTCGCCGCCCTGCGTCGCCGGGCAGATCAGGCCGCGCCCGCGCGACAGCGCGTGGATCGCCGCCGGCAGCACCCCGGCGACGGGGGAGATGCGGGCGTCCAGGGAGAGCTCGCCGAGCGCCGCATAGCCGGCCAGCTCGTCGCCGGGCAGCACGCCCATGGCGATCAAGAGGCCGAGGGCGATCGGCAGGTCGAAGTGGCTGCCTTCCTTCTGCAGGTCGGCCGGGGCGAGGTTGACGGTGATGCGCTTGGGCGGCAGGGCGAGGCCGAGCGCCGTCAGCGCGGCGCGCACCCGCTCGCGGCTCTCGGCCACCGCCTTGTCGGGCAGCCCCACCACCGTGAAGGCCGGCAGGCCGCCGCCCATCTGCACCTGCACGTCGATGTCGAGCACCTCGATTCCGGCGAAGGCGACGGTGGCGATGCGAGCGGTCATGGCGGCGGCGGCCCTCCTCGGTTCTGGATGGCGGAGCAATGGACAATGTCAATCTTAGGTAGAAGGCCGCCGCGGGCCAACGGGATTTACGCCCGGCGCGGATCCGCCGCTGTTCGGCCGCAGAAATCCTGCAGAACTGTCACAGATCAATTATGGTTAACCGTGCCCGACTTATGATAGCGTCTGTTGCAATAGGGCTGCCGGGGATCTCCGCTCCTCGCCGTTACCGTGTGGGCCCGCCGGAGGGGGCCACGCGGCCGACCACGGCAGGGCGGAAGTGCAGCCGGAGGGTCAAGGGACCCAGCTTCGATACAGTTGTCAGGGGGGGAGCGCCGGTGCCGTGCCGCCGGCCAGTCATAACCCTATAGACGCAGGAGTCTGCACATCATGGCCACCACTTCCACCACGTCGACAGTCAGCAAGAAGTCACCGGCGGCGAAAGCCGCGGCGACGGGCGCAAAGGCGCCCGGCCGCAAGAAAGCCGCCGAAGCGAGCCCGGGCCAGATCCTCGCCGAGCGCTACCGCGACACCGGCTACGAGGCGCTTGTCGGCACAAACGGCGAGAACGTCTCGGCGGTGATGAGCGCCAGCGAAGCCATGCTGGCGGGCCTCGCCGAGGTCAGCCAGGAGATGATGACCTTCGCCGGCGACCGGCTGCGCCAGGACCTGGAGATCGCCGAGGACTTCGCCAAGGCGAAGTCGCCGGAGGAGCTGTTCGAGAAGCAGTGCTCCTTCGCCCAGCGCGCCGCCCAGCAGTACGCCGAGGAGACCAGCAAGTTCTTCGCCATGTTCGCGCGCATCCAGCAGAGCTGCTGGGCGCCGATGCAGGAACGCACCAAGCAGGCGCTGCACGATCTGAACGGCGGCGAAAGCGACAGCGGCGAAACGAAGAAGTAGCCGTCGCCCGGGGCCGGGGCGCCATGCCCCGGCCACCCATTAAACGCTCGGCGTGGTGTGGCCGGCGCCGTAGCGTTCTTCGATGACGTCCCAGATCTGCTCTTCCAGGCAGGCGCCGTCGAAGCGGTCGATCTCCTGCAGGCCGGTCGGCGAGGTCACGTTGATCTCGGTCATGTAGTCGCCGATCACGTCGATACCGACGAAGACCAGCCCGCGCTCCTGCAGGGTCGGGCCGATGGCCTCGCAGATCTCGATCTCCCGCGTGGACAGCTCTGCTTTCTCCGGGCGGCCGCCGGCATGCATGTTGGACCGTGCCTCGCCCTTGGGCGGGATGCGGTTGATGGCCCCGGCCGGCCGGCCGTCGATCAGGATGATGCGCTTGTCGCCCTGGCGCACCTCCGGCAGGTAGCGCTGCACGATGATCGGCTCGCGGTAGAGATCGGTGAACAGCTCCAGGAGAGCGTTGAGGTTCTCGTCCTCCGGGCCGATGTGGAACACCCCGGCGCCGCCGTTGCCGAACAGCGGCTTGACGATGATGTCGCGGTGCTCGGCGCGGAAGGCTTCGACCTCGCGCTTGTCGCTGGTGATCAGCGTCGGCGGCATGAGCTCGGGGAAGTGGGTGACGAAGAGCTTCTCCGGCGCGTTGCGCACATGCACCGGATCGTTCACCACCAGGGTTTCCGGATGCACGTGCTCCAGCAGATGGGTGGCGGTGATGTAGGACATGTCGAAAGGCGGGTCCTGGCGCATCAGCACCACGTCCATGGTCGCCAGGTCGACGCTCTGCGCCGCGCCCAGGGTGCAGTGGTTGCCCTTCTCGCGGCGCACCTGCAGCGGACGCATCTGCGCGTAGACCCGGCCGTCCTTGAGGCTGAGGTGCTGCGGCAGGTAGTGAAAGAGGCCGTGGCCGCGCCGCTGGGCCTCCAGCGCCAGGACGAAGGTGCTGTCTCCCTGGATGTCGATGGCCTCGATGGGATCCATCTGGATGGCGACCGCCAGACTCATTGCAGGCCTCTCATGGCTCTTGTTTCCGTCTCTTCCGCCTTCGGCGCGGGTGTTCAGTTGAGCTGCATGCGCAGCTGGGCCAGCAGCTCGGCGATTTCCTGGCGCCCCGGCTCGGGCCCTGACAGCTCGAGATAATGCTCGAAGGCCATGATCGCTGCACGCATGTTGTCGAGGTGGGAGTGCAGAATGCCGGCCTCGCGCCACAGGGCCGGCCGGTCGGGGGCGATCATCAGCATGGTCTCGACCACCTCAAGGGCGTCGGCCGAGCGCTCCTCCTGGATGAGCCGCAGTTTGATGTTGTTCTGCAGGCGCAGCAGGATATCGCGGCTGCCGACCGGCTCGGTATGCTCCGGCCGCAGCTCGGCGGCAAGGCCGCTCATCGCCTTCAGCATGCTGCGCAGGTCGGCCGCGTCGCGCGTCAGCCCGCCGTTGAAAGGGTCGATGATGCTGCGCTGCGCGCCGAGATCCAGGCGCAGCAGGAAGTGCCCCGGGAAATTGAGGCCGGCGATGGCCCAGCCCTGGGCACGGGCGGCATGGATGTAGAGAATGCCGAGGGCGACGGGCAGACCGCGGCGCCGGTCGATGACGCGCATCAGGTTGGCGTTCTGCAGCGCGTCGTAGGTCTCCACATCACCGCTGTAGCCATAGCGCTCGACCAGTATGGCGTTGAGCACGGCGATGCGTTTCTCGAGAGAGGTCGCCGCGCCCTCCTTGGCGGCCAGGTCGGCGACGTCGCGCTGCAGCAGCGAGAGATGATGGTAGTAGCGCTCGAGACCCAGCTGCGGCCGCTCCAGCGCCGCCAGCAGCAGACCGGCCTGGGCCACATCGATTTCCGAGTCCGCCTGCCCGCCGACGCGGCGCAGGCGCGCTTCCAGGTCGCGACGGTTGCTTGCGGTCGACCAGCTCATGGCGTCCCTAGGAATGCCGTGCCGGGTCGTCCGCCTGCAGCACGTAGCTGATCACGCGACGCACGTAGGAAATGTCCTTGGCATGGCCGATGACCCGGTCCAGTTCCGCTTGGGAGGCGGCGACGCCCATGAGATAGACCACCTGGTTCACCGTCTCGATGGAGTAGTTAGTCGAGGAGACCCTGCTGTCGAACAGCAGGGTAGTCTCCAGCTTCGTCGTGATCCAGGAATCTCGTGCCGCGTCGGTCAGGCTCGAGGAATCGCTGACCTCGATCTCGTTGATGACCTCGCGCACGCCGGGCGCCTGCCAGGCCAGGCGGACCGCCTCGAGGCGCTGCTCGGGCAGGCGCACGTTGCCGCTCAGCAGCACGCGGCCCTCCTGGACCTGCAGGTTGACCTTGCGGAACATCTCCTCGTCAGCCTTCAGCCAGAGGTCGTTGATGGTGAGGCGGATCTCGGTGTCCGCGACGCTGCGGCGAAAGCCTCTTTCGCTGCGCCCGCTCGCGGCGCCGAAGAAGCCGCAGCCGCTGGCGAAGAGCGGCAGGGACAGGGTGGCGATGGTGGCGGCGCAGAAGAAACGGCGGGATCTCATGGGGGCGGAACCTTTGGATGCGGCAAACGACGGAGCCGGAACTTGCCACTCTATTAAGGCAGGATCGTGTCCGCATGCCAGGCGTCTTTAATGTGGCGCGGCAGCCGGCGGGGCGCCAGCAGGACCGCATCGAAGCGCAGCTGCAGCCCGGCCAGCAGCGGGTGGCGCTGCAGAAAGGCCTCGGCGGCGCGACGCACGCGGCGCTGCTGGCGCCGGGTGACCGCCTCGCCGGCGGCACCGAGGCTGTCGCGGCGCTTCACCTCGACGATCGCCAGCACCCTGCCGCGCCGGGCGACCAGGTCGATCTCGCCGACCGGTACCCGAAACCCCCGGGCCAGGATGCGATAGCCGTGCAGCCGCAGCCACCAGGCGGCGAGCCGCTCCGCCCGCCGTCCCCGCGCATAGGCGCGGCGGCGTGCGGCGCCGGTCATGTCTCCTCGCCGCCGCCACCGGCCTTGCCGGGATCCAGGGCGGCCAACTCCAGGGCGCGGGCGTAGACCCGGCGTTTCGGCAGGCCGCTGGCGGCGGC
>JBFGUI010000131.1:0-10549 GCA_041565695.1 Kiloniellaceae bacterium | reverse complement strand
CCGCACAGCTGGAGACGAGCTTTCTCTCCGACCCCGTCGGCTCGAAGACCTTTCCCTACCTGATCGGGGCCATCGCCCTGGTCTGCGGCCTGGTCTTCCTGTTCCGCCCGGACCCGGACCCCGAGTGGCCCTCGCCCAAGAGCTGGCTCTCCCTCGCGCTCGCCGCGATCGTGCTGATCGCCTATGCCTACGCGCTGAAGCCCATGGGATTCCTCGTTCCCACGGCGATCGCCGGAGCGGTGCTCAGCTATCAGATCGGCCCGCGCGTGGTGCCGGCCATCTGCGCTGGTGTCGGCCTTTCGGTCGGACTCTTCTTCATCTTCAAATTCCTTCTCGGCCTCAGCCTCTTTGCCTTTCCGCGCGCGCTGACGGGAGCCTGACATGGAACTTCTGTCCAACCTCGCGCTCGGTTTCTCCGTCGCGCTGACGCCCTGGACGCTGATGCTGGCCGTCGGCGGCGCCTTCATCGGCACGATCATCGGCGCGCTGCCGGGCCTCGGCCCGTCGAACGGCGTCGCCATCCTGATCCCGCTGGCCTTCACCTTCGGCCTCGACGCCACCTCGGCCCTGGTACTGCTGACATCCGTCTACTACGGCGCCATGTACGGCGGGCGCATCTCCTCCATCCTGCTCAACATTCCCGGCGACGAACCGGCGATGATGACGACCCTCGACGGCTATCCCATGGCCAAGCAGGGGCGCGCCGGCGATGCCCTGGTGATCTCCGGCGTCGCCTCCTTCGTCGGCGCCTTCCTCGCCACCATCGGCCTGATGCTGCTGGCCCCGGTGCTGGCCCGCGTCGCCTACCTCTTCGGCCCGGCCGAGTATTTCGCGCTCTATCTGCTCGCCTTCTGTACGCTGGGCGGCCTCGCCTCGAAGAACCAGGCCAAGGCGGCGCTGGCCTCGGCCATCGGCCTCGCCTTTGCCATGATCGGGCTCGACAACACCACGGGCATGCCGCGTTTCACCTACGGCAACCTGCATCTCATGGACGGCGTCGATTTCCTGGTCGCCATCGTCGGCCTCTTCGCCATCGCCGAGGTGTTCTTCTTCATCGAAAGCCACGGCAAGGAAAGCGCCATCGGCGTCAAGCTCGACAAGGTGACCATCCCTGTCCGCGACATCCTGCACTGCGGCTGGACCATGCTGCGCTGTAGCGTGATCGGCTTCATCGCCGGCATCCTGCCCGGCGCCGGCGCTTCGCTCGGCTCCTTCCTCGCCTACATCTCAGAAAAGGCCATTGCCCGCGACCAAGATACCTTCGGGAAAGGCAATCCGCGCGGCATCGCTGCGCCGGAGGCCGGCAACAACGCCGCCGCCGGCGGCGCGCTGGTGCCCATGCTGACCCTCGGCGTGCCGGGGTCGGGCACCACGGCGGTGCTCCTCGCGCTCCTCATGACCCTCAACATCACGCCCGGCCCGACCCTCTTTGCCGAGCGGCCCGAGGTGGTCTGGGGCCTCATCGCCTCGCTGTTCATCGCCAACTTCGTGCTGCTAGTGATGAACGTGCCGATGGTCAAGGTCTTCGTGAAGATCCTCAGCGTGCCCAGCTGGGTGCTGCTGCCCGGCGTCACCATGGTGTCTTTCGTGGGCATATATTCCCTGAGCGGCTCCTACTTCGACCTGGTCATGATGGTGGGCTTCGGCGTGCTCGGCTACTTCCTGCGCAAGCTCGACGTGCCGACCGTGCCGGTGATCCTCGGCATCCTGCTGGGCAATGCCATGGAGGACAACCTGCGCCGCGCCATGGTGATCTCCGACGGCGACTGGACTTATCTCTTCTCTTCGTCTATCGCCATCGGGCTGTGGGCCGCCGCGATCCTCGGCTTCGTCGCGCCGATGTTCCTGCGTGGCTTCTTGAAGCGCCCGCCGCAGCCGGCAACGGCCCTGCCGACCGACCCCGACTGACGGCGGCCGCAACGAAACTGGAGGGAAGCTGATGCCCACCCGCGTGCTCGTGCCTTCAGGGGTCCTCGGCCTCGGCTTCGACCGCGAAGCCCTGGCGCGCGGCATCGCCGCCAAGCCCGACATCATCGCCATCGACGGCGGCTCCACCGACTCCGGCCCCTTCAGCCTCGGCGCCGGGGTCTCCAAGTATTCCCGTGCCGCCACCAAGTCCGAATGGCGCCAGCTGATGCAGGCCCGCGCCGAGGCCGGCGTGCCCCTGGTGCTCGGCACGGCGGGCACCTGCGGGACCGACGCCACCGTCGACTGGATGGTGCAGATCACCCGCGAGCTGGCCGCGGAGCTCGGCCAGGCGGTGAAGATCGCCAGGCTCTATTCCAGCCAGCCGCCTGCGCGCATCGCCGAGGCGCTGAGCGACGGTCGCGTCACGCCGCTGACCCCGGCGCCGGAGGTGACGCCGGCCGGCGTCGAGGCGATGACCAACATCGTCGCCCTGGCCGGCGCCGAGCAGGTCCAGTCGGCGCTCGCGACCGGCGCCGACATCGTGATCTGCGGGCGCACCACCGACACCGCGACCATCGCCGCCCTGCCGCTGCTGCGCGGCGACCACCCGGGCGCCGCCTGGCACGGCGCCAAGATCGCCGAGTGCGGCGCGCTCTGCTCCACCAACCCAACCTCCGGCGTCATCCTGGTCGACTTCGATGCGACCGGCTTCACCGTCGAGCCCCTGGCCGAGAGCGCGCGCTGCACGCCGCACTCGGTCTCCGCCCACATGCTCTACGAGAACGCCGACCCCTTCGTGCTCTACGAGCCGGGCGGCCGCCTCGACGTCAGCGAGGCGCGCTACCGCCAGCTCGACGAACGGCGGGTACGCGTCGAGGACTCACAGTGGCTGCCCGGGCCCTACACGGTGAAGCTGGAGGGCGCGCGCGTCGCCGGCTATCAGACGACCATCATGGCCATTCTGCGCAACGCCCACTACGTCGCCCACGCGCGGGACTGGGTGGAGAAGCTTTCCGCCTTCCTGCAGCGGGAGATATCCTCCCGCATGGCGCTGATGCCCGGTGACTACCACCTCGACTTCCGCCTCATCGGTCTCGATTCCGCGCTGGGCGTGCTGGAAAACCGCGTCGGTAGCCCCGCCGAGGTCGGCGTGCTGGGCATCGTCACCGCCGAGGACCAGGAGACCGCTGCCGAGATCGGCAAGCTGATCAACCCCTTCGTGCTGCACTACCCGCTGACCGAGGACGAGGAGCTGCCGACCTTCTCCTTCCCCTATTCCCCGGCGACCACGGACCGCGGTGCGCTCTACGAGTTCACCCTCAACCACGTGCTGGCGCTGGAGGACCCCATGGCGGCCTTCCGCCTGGAAGTCGAGGAGATCGGCCATGCCGAGCTTGTCTGAGCAGGTCTTGAAGGTCCGCTCCAAGAACGCCGGGCCCTTCTGGGTGACCATCGACATCTTCTGCGGCTCGAAAGCGGCCTTCGACGCGGTCTCCGCGAAGCTCTCCACGGAGCGGGTCGCCGCGCTCTACAAGGCCCGGCCCGAGACCCTCAAGCGCTTCGACATCGCCGACCTCAACGTGGTGAAGTTCTCCCTGCCGCGCCCGGTGGTGCAGGGCAGTCGCGAGGACCGCGACATGCACGGCGCCGGCTGGGCGGTGCTGCTGGAGGAAGCCGCCCTCGATTGACGGCGTCTTTTCGCCGCAGGCGCTTGCGCGGCATTGGCGCACCGCCCACCCGGACCTACATGGTAGGAACGAGGAAAACGCCGGAGAGATCCCCGCCATGACCGTCCTGATGCCGACCCGCCGCCAATTCCTCGGCGGTTTTGCGCTGAGCGCCGCCGCGCTCACCCTGCCGGGCCGGCCGGGCCTGGCCGCCGCACCTGAACCCCTGATCCTGACCGCGGCGCCGGGCGAGGCCCTGCTGCTGGATCCGGGCCAGCCCAAGACCCGCACCTGGCTCTACAACGGCGTCTCGCCCGGCCCGATCATCCGCGCGCGCCAGGGCGAGGAGGTCTTCGTCCGCCTCAAGAACGATCTCGCGCAGCCGACCACCCTCCATTGGCACGGCATCCGCATCGATAATGCCATGGATGGCGTGCCGCATCTGACGCAGGAGGCGGTGCCGCCCGGCGGCACCTTCGACTACCGCTTCACCGTGCCGGACGCCGGCACCTTCTGGTACCACCCGCACGACCGCTCCTGGGAGCAGGTGGCGCGCGGGCTCTACGGGCTGCTGATCGTCGAGGAAAAGGAAGGCTGGGGCGGCGCCGACCAGGACATCTCCATCGTTGCCGACGACTGGCGCCTGGGCGAGGACGGCCAGATCGACGAGGCCTCCTTTGGCCACATGATGGACTGGAGCCACGCCGGGCGCCTCGGCAACACCCTGACGCTGAACGGCAAGGACACCCTCGATATCCCCGTGAGAAATGGCGAGCGGATGCGGCTGCGGCTCTGCAACACCTGCAACGCGCGCATCCTCAATCTGCGCATCGAACACCCGGATATCTGGGTGATCGCCGAGGACGGGCAGCCGGTGACGCCACGGAGGCTCGAGGACGGCTACATCGCCCTCTCGCCCGGCGAGCGCGCCGACCTGTCGATCGACATGACCCTGCCGCCGGGCAGCAGCGTTGCGATCACCGAGGTGACCGGCGACCAGCGCCTTGAGGCGGGGCATCTGGTTTATCACGCCAGCGAAACGCTCTATCGCGCGACGCCGCTACCGGAAACGCCACTCAACCTCCCCGCCAACCCGCTGCCGACACAGCTCGACCTCGCCGACGCCCAGGCCGTCGACCTGCTGATGGAGGGCGGCGCCATGGGCAATATGGCCCAGGCGACCTACAAGGGCGAGACGCTCTCCATCCGCGACTTGGTGAGCAAGGGCCTCGTCTGGTCCTTCAACGGCGTCGCCGGCATGACCGAGGCGCCGCTGTTCACCGCGAAGCTGGGCCGCACCGTGACCATCGACATGCGCAACGACACCCAGTGGCCCCATGCCATGCACTTCCACGGCCACCACGTGAAGGTCATCGAGCGCAACGGCCGGCCGACCGGCAGCGAGACCTGGAAGGACACGGTCCTGCTCGATCGCCAGGACAGTGCCAAGGTCGCCTTCGTCGCCGACAACCCCGGCAAGTGGATGCTCCACTGTCACATGCTGGAACACCAGGCCGCCGGCATGTCGACCTGGTTCGAGGTGGCAGCCTAGCGAACGGCAGCTAGCGGGGGGCGAAGCGGTACGCTTCGCAGTCGAGAAAGCTGCGCAGGGCGCTAATCCTGTCGTCCCCGCTCAGCCCTTCGCCGGTGACAGCCCCGGCCATCGCCCTTTCCTCGACCGTCATGTGTCCCTGCAGGGGGGCAATCAGTCTCGCCGTAATCGCTGGATTGAACCCGGCGGCGTAGCTGTACCAGGCAAAGGCGCGCACCTTGTCGTCGGAAATCCGGCCCTGCCCGCCGCAGTCCCAGGCATTGAAGCGATGACAGGCCCCCATCCGGACCGCCATCACCTCGGCATAGGGGTAGTCGGGCCGCAGGGCGGCCTGGCAGAACCAGAAAGCTCGCCGGAGATCGCCCTCCGGCAGGTAGTTCACGATGTGGAAGAGCTGCCCGACGGAAACCCGGGCAGGATCGGAAGTCTCCGCGAGCGCCACGGCTCTTTCCTCGGCACCGCTGCGGGGCCCGCCGATCGGCAGGTCGCAAGCCGACAGAGCGGCGGCACAAAGCAGCAAGACAAGCGCGCCCGACAGCGCGGACTGACCACCGCACCCGCCATGCCGATCGGCACCTCGCCGGCTAGCGTTCGGTCTTGTAGGTGACATCCTCGACCCAGACGTCCAGCTTATACTCCTCCTCGTCGCCATAGGCGCTGTATCTCAGGTCTTCGTCGTACTTGATCTGATACCGGTGCCCGGAGCGCACGTTGACGAGCAGATCCTTGTCGTATCTGCTCGGGCGGCGCGGTTCCTCCTCCTCGTCTTGCTCTTCGTCCTCATCGTCGCCATCGGCGATCAGCGCAGCGATTCCCGCGACGAAATCGATCAGGTCCCCGAGCCCGCGCCAGGGATAGTCTACCTCGATATCGATACGGTGCCGCCCCGGCGGCAGCATGACTTCCTTGGCGTCGACGACAAGACCGTTCGCCTTCTCAATCGTCGCGACCGCATCTAGCTCGACAAAGATGAAATTGTCCTTGTCATCCTCGATGAAGACCAACGCCAGTTGATCGCTCGGCAGGTTGGGAGGGACGTAGGCCGGCTCCGCCTCCCGGTCACCCATGCCCGCGCAGCCCGAAGCCAGCAGCAGTAGAGCGGTCGCACAAAGGCACCGGCGGGCGAAAGGTTTGTGGAGTGTTCCGGCCATGGGCTTGATGACAAGATTCCCTGGGCCCTGTAGAGATTTCAGACCCTTCTTCACATTGGCAGAAATCATTCTCAACGCAGCAGAAAGAACCCGTCTGCGCAAAGCCTGCACCGCGGACCAGGGCCATCAGGGTCCGCGGTGCAGTGAAGCGCGGGGGTCGAGTGGGGTAAGGTTGCCCCGCGCCTCGTTCTTACGTTCAGGAACCCCGGTTCAGCCGTTGTCCTCTTCGGATTCGCGCTGATCATCGCCGCCGTTGTGGCGCCGGCGCTGGAAGTCGTCGCGGTCGATGACACCGTCGTCATTGTGATCCATGCGCCGCACCATCCTGGAGAAGGGCCGCTTGAACTCCTCGGCGGTCACCTGCGCATCGCCGTCGGCGTCCAGGTGCTGGAAGCGGTCGACCATGGTCTCGCGCATGGCATCGAGCCACAGCTTCTCGTACTCGGCGAGGCTGAGACGCTGATCGCCGTCCGCATCGAAGGCGGCGAAACGCTCGCCGCGCGTCCTGTCGATCTCCTCCTGGGTCAGCTGGCCGTCCTGGTCGGTGTCGAAGGACTCCATCATGCGGGACATGTGGCGACCGCCGCCGCGGCCCTCACGGTGCATGCCGTGGCGCCCGCCGTGGAAGCGTCCGTCGTGCATGCCATGGCCGCCGTGGCCGCCATAGGCCTGCTGCATATGTTGGGGGGAACCGCCGTGCCGGTCGTGCCAGCGGCTGTCGGCCTGGGCGGCGATGGCCAGCCCGGCGACGCCGGCCAGGGCGGCCAGGGCTGCGGCGACTTTCGTCATGGTCTTCATCGGGGGGACACCTTTCCTGTCTTGCATCGATCCCGCGCAGCGGGCTTCTGGTCTGCTTTACGCGGCCGCCGCCGGGGTCATCCCCGCCGGCTGCGATTTTTCCCCCCGCCCCGCGCCTGGCGTTGCATTGACCCGACCTGCCGCGCGAAAGTAGCGCCATGACCGCGCCGGCCGCCTCGAGAGACCCGCTGCTGCAGCCCTACCGGCTGAAGCACCTGACGCTGCGCAACCGCATCCTCTCAACCGCCCACGAGCCGGCCTATGCCGAGGACGGCCTGCCCAAGCAGCGCTACCGCCTCTACCACGCGGAAAAGGCCAGAGGCGGCATCGCGCTGACCATGACCGCCGGCTCCGCCGTGGTGTCCCGCGACAGCCCGGAGGCCTTCGGCAACCTGCACGCCTACAAGGACGAGATCGTGCCCTGGCTGCAGGAGCTGAGCGCGGCCTGTCACGAGCACGGCGCCGCCGTGATGATGCAGATCACCCACCTGGGCCGGCGCACCAACTGGAACAAGGCCGACTGGCTGCCGGTGCTGGCCCCCTCGCCGGTCCGCGAGCCGGCCCACCGGGCCTTTCCCAAGGCGGCCGAGGACTGGGACCTCGATCGCATCGTCGCCGACTACGCCGCCGCCGCCGAGCGCATGCAGGCCGGGGGCTTGGACGGCATCGAGATCGAGGCCTACGGCCACCTGCTGGACCAGTTCTGGTCGCCGGCCACAAACCGGCGGGAGGACGACCTGAACGGCGCACTCGACAACCGCCTCAAGTTCACCTTCCGGGTGCTGGACGCGATCCGCGCGGCGGTCGGCCCGGACTTCATCGTCGGCATCCGCATGGTCGCCGACGAGGACTGGGAGCGGGGCCTGTCCCGCGAGGAGGGCGTCGAGATCGCCCGACGCCTGGTGGCCTCCGGGCAGGTCGACTTCCTCAATCTGATCCGCGGCCACATCGACAGCGACGCGGCCCTGGCCAAGGTGATCCCGATCCAGGGCACACCGGCCGCGCCGCACCTGGACTTCTGCGGCGAGGTGCGGGCCGAGACGAAGTTCCCGGTGTTTCACGCCGCGCGTATCGCCGATGTGGCGACAGCCCGCCATGCCGTGGCCGAGGGCAAGCTCGATATGGTCGGCATGACCCGTGCCCACATGGCCGATCCGCACATCGTCAACAAGGTCGCGGCGGGGCGCGAGGCGGAGATCCGCCCCTGCGTCGGCGCCACCTACTGCCTCGACCGGCTCTACGAGGGCCACGAGGCGCTCTGCATCCACAACCCGGCGACCAGCCGCGAGGCGACCATGCCGCACGTGCTGCGCCCCGCCGCAGAGCGCAAACGCGCCGTGGTGGTCGGTGCCGGCCCGGCCGGGCTGGAAGCCGCCCGGGTGCTTGCCGCCCGCGGCCACCAGGTCGTACTCTTCGAGGCGGCGAGCGAGCCCGGCGGGCAGCTGCGCCTCGCCGCCCGGGTGCCGCGCCGGCGGGAGCTCATCGGCATCGTCGACTGGCGCATGGCGCGCTGCAGCGAGGCCGGGGTCGATTTCCGCTTCAACAGCTACGCCGAGGCGGACGAGGTGCTGGCAGAAGACCCGGAAGTGGTGATCGTCGCCACCGGCGGGCTGCCCAACACGGCGATCGTCGCGGGCGCCGAGCTGGCGGTCAGCACCTGGGACATCCTCTCCGGCGACGCGCCGATCGGCGAGAACGTGCTGCTCTACGACGACAACGCGGCCCACCCGGGCCTGGCCGCCGCCGAGATCATCGCCGACAGCGGCGCCAAACTGGAGATCATCACGCCGGAGCGCTTCTTCGCCGTCGAGGTCGGCGGTCTCAACCACCAGGCCTATGCCCGCTGCTTCGAGACGCACGGCACCCGCATCACCATCAACAAGCGGGTGCTGGCCGCCGCGCGCAGCGGCAACCGCCTCAAAGTGACCCTCGGCTCCGACTACGCCGCGCGCAGCGAAACGCGCGAGGTCGACCAGCTGGTGGTCGAGCACGGTACCCTGCCGCTCGACGAGCTCTACTTCGCGCTCAAACCCGAAAGCATGAACCTCGGCGCCGTCGATTACGAGGCGCTGATCGCGGGTCGGGCGCAGGAGGTCGTCAAGAACCCGCAGGGCCGCTTCCGCCTCTACCGCATCGGCGACGCGGTCTCGAGCCGCAACGTCCACGCCGCCATCTACGATGCCCTGAGGCTGTGCAAAGATGTCTGAGTGTTTCAGGATTCACTCCTTCCCGACACCATCAGTTGCTCTCGTAGGACTCGTCCGACAGAACTGGCGAGTAGTCATCGGAGCGCGCAAGAGCGCTGTATAAATGGTGGGGCCTCAATCAATCTGTAAGCGCTATTTAGCGGGGATTTACACAGCAATGAATTGAAACAGGAATCAGAGAAGCGATTCCCACCGTCTTGAACATTGAGGTAGATAGATCTCGCATTCCACGCTACAAGCCGATCATTCTTGCTGTAGACTTTTGACAGATCTGCGCTGCCGAAACGCTCTTTCCTCGGTGAAGCTGGCACACGAGTTGGCCGGGCAAGATGTACCTCCAGAAGACGGAGCCTGATATGAATGGGACATGTGACCTAGTTAGACCGCTGCTTATTTAGCCATGCTGTCTTTCGCCGCCATTATCGCGATCCAGTTCCTGGTCTTTGCCCTTTTCGCTGCCGCAAGACGCATTGACGTAGTGTTGGCAGCGAAACTTTTGGTGGTCTCGGCTGTGCTCGGGGTCCCAATTGGTTTCTTGTTTGATGTACTTGTCGGATACGGCGCAGGCATCTTCCGGTACCACATTGGGCAGGCTTGGTGGTTCATTGCTGTTAATGGCTTCTTCTCATACGGATTGGCACTTGCCACGGCGGCGTTAATTCCTGAATTGGTCACGTCATTCAGCAATCGACGTCTTCGATTCATTGCCTTAGTGGGAACGTTCAGCGGCTCTGCTATTTTACTTGCCGTTGCGCTCTTCTTTCCGAATATCGCGTTCAGAGCTTTTGTCATTGGCGGCGCCATACTGCTAGCAGGTGAAGCTGGACTGGCGTTGCAACATCGACAAGGCCCTGTCGCGGCAGCCGTGACCGGAGCACTCAAGCCAGCGCTCTCACTTTGGGTCTTTGCAATTTCGATTGGATTGATCTACGAGAGCGCCAATTACTTCTTTCCTGTATGGCGCTGGTCGATAGCCAACGTCCCTCAGCTGATCACAGAAGCAGTCATCGTACTGCTTGGATATTTTGTTCTTTTTCACCTGCTGCATTTGCTCGGGCGCCTTCTATTCAAGAAATTGGAAAGCAAGTGACCCAACGAATTCGTGCAAGGTGATCAGCACTTGAGCAGCATACGCGAGGACGACAACGCTGAGTGCCCTGGGATCGAACGGCCAGATGTTCATGTCCTTTAGGGTAGTATGCATTGCCTGGGCGGTACTGTAGCGCTCGACACCTGCTTTGGTGTCGTTCTGTGATTTGTTCAGTG
>JBFGUI010000130.1:0-10623 GCA_041565695.1 Kiloniellaceae bacterium | reverse complement strand
GGCGCTGGCTTATCACGGGGGGCGGGCGCCACAACCCGAGCCTCATGGCGGCGCTCGCGGCGCGGCTGGAGGCCCCGGTCGAGCCGGTCGAGGCCGTCGGCTGGCAGGGCGACGCGCTGGAGGCCCAGGCCTTCGCCTGGCTCGCCCTGCGCTCCCTGGCCGGGGCGCCGCTGACTTTGCCGAGCACGACCGGCGTCAGCCGGCCGGCCAGCGGCGGCCGCCTGCACCGCGCCGCGGCCCGCACCACCGCCTGATATGCGGTGCGGCGGGCCCCGGCGCCTGCCGGTCTCAGCCGGCCGCGGTCTTGCTCTTGCTTTCGCTGGCCAGGGACTTGGCCAGGTAGTCGTCGACGTGGGCGCTCAGCTCTTCCATCTGCTCCTGGAAGAAATGGTCGGCGCCCGGGACGACCCGATAGTCGATGGAAATGCCGCGCTGGGACGACAGCTTGTCGACCAGCTTCTTGACCGAGGCTTCGGGCACCACCTCGTCCTTGTCGCCCTGAAGAATCAGGCCGGAGGACGGGCAGGGGGCCAGGAAGCTGAAGTCGTGCATGTTGGCGGGCGGGGCGACCGAGACGAAACCGCTGATCTCTGGCCGGCGCATCAGCAGCTGCATGCCGATCCAGGCGCCGAAGGAAAAGCCGGCGATCCAGCAGCCCTCGGCGTTCTCGTTGTAGGTCTGCAGCCAGTCCAGCGCCGCCGCGGCATCGGACAGCTCGCCCTCGCCGCGATCGAAGACACCCTGGGAGCGGCCGACACCGCGGAAGTTGAAGCGCAGAACCGAAAAGCCCTGACGCACGAAGGAGTGGAACAGCGTGTAGACGACCTTGTTGTTCATCGTGCCGCCATACTGCGGGTGGGGGTGCAGCATGAGGGCAATCGGCGCACTGGGCCGCTTGCTGTGCTGGTAGCGTCCTTCAAGACGGCCTTCCGGCCCGTTGAAGATCACGTCAGGCATAGACGATGTAATCCCTATCTCTCTTCCTGGGGATGAAATCCTGACCGGCTCCCACACGGCCCGGACCGGCATGGCCCGGCAGCGCCGCCGCATGTCCCTACATATTTGTCAGGTGTTCCGGCTGGACCACTAGTCCAGTTGATTGCATCCTGCACTTTTCCAGCCACTTCTGGTCGGCCGGAAACTTGACCAATTTACTCAGCCTTACTATATCTCCAGTTACTGTCGCCGCCGTCTCCTGGCGCGCAGGTTCTGCGCAGAATGTCGCCCGGGGGCGACAAAGGGCGGCGATAATAGCACGATGGGCGAAGCGATGTTCAAGTCTCTAAGGGCCGAAATCGATGCCACCATGCAGCGCGATCCTGCGGCGCGCTCCCGGCTAGAAGTGGTGCTTTGCTACCCCGGTTTCCAGGCAATTATGCTGTATCGTGTGGCCAATGCCTGCTGGCGGCAGCGCTGGTATCTGCTGGGGCGCTGGATCTCGGCCATCGCGCGGTTACTCACCGGCATCGAGATCCATCCCGGGGCGACCATCGGCCAGCGGTTCTTCATCGATCACGGCATGGGCGTGGTGATCGGCGAGACGGCCGAGATCGGCGACGACGTGACGCTCTATCAGGGAGTTACCCTAGGCGGCACCTCGCCAAGCGTCGACAGCGACAGTCAGCGCAACATGAAGCGCCATCCGACCCTGCTCGACGGCGTGATCGTCGGTTCCGGCGCCCAGATCCTCGGCCCCTTCACCGTCGGCCGCTGCGCGCGCATCGGCGCCAACGCCGTGGTCACCAAGGAAGTGCCGGAGGGGGCCACGATCGTCGGCATTCCCGGGCGCGCCATCCAGACCAGCCGCGAGGCAGAGCCCTCCAAGGCGCCCTTCGTCGCCTACGGCACGCCGACCGGCAATATCCCCGACCCGGTGGCACGGGCGCTCGACGGGCTGCTGGACGAGGTTCAGAGTCTGCGCGCGCGCGTCAACGAACTGGAAGCCCGCACCGGCGAGGCGTCGTCAGGTGGCGGCATGGCCGTCGAAGGCGACGATCGCGATGCCACCGAAACCAAGCAGCCCGAGGGCAAGTGCTGAAGCCCTGCGAAAAGGGCCGAATTGAAGGAGAACTCAGGTGAAGTTGAGTACCAAGGGTCGCTATGCCGTGATGGCGCTCTGCGACCTTGCCACTCACGCCGAGGGCCGGCCGGTCGCCCTGGCCGACATCGCCGAGCGGCAGGAGATTTCGCTGTCCTACCTGGAGCAGCTCTTCGCCAAGCTGCGGCGCGGCGGGCTGGTGAGTTCCGTGCGCGGCCCCGGCGGCGGCTACCTGCTGGCCCATCCCGCCGGGGAGACCCGCATCTCCGACATCATCCTGGCGGTGGACGAGCCGATCCGCGCGACGCGCTGCATGCCCGGCCAGCCGCTCGGCTGCCGCGGTAACCAGAGCCGCTGCCAGACCCATGACCTCTGGGAGGAGCTGGGCAACCAGATTTACCTCTACCTCAGCTCGGTCACCGTCGACGACGTGATTTCCCGCCGGGTCCTCGGCACCAGCGGCCTCGGCAAGGCGACCGCCGACCGCGGCGCGGCGCTCGAGGGGGGGAACCCCTGCCGCGCCGCCGGCTAGGCCCGCTGTCCGCCCGCGCGATCCATGACCGCCTATCTCGACTACAACGCCGGCGCCCCGCTGCGGCCCGAGGCCCTCGAGGCCATGACCCAGGCCGTCGCCGCCCCGGGCAACGCCTCCTCGGTGCACGGGCCCGGGCGGCGCGCCCGGCGCCTGGTCGAGGAGGCGCGCGCCAGGGTCGCCGCCCTGGCGGGCGCCGAGCCGGCCTGGGTGACCTTCACCTCCGGCGGCACCGAGGCCAACAACCTGGCCCTGCGCGGCCTGCCGGCAGTGCGCATCCTGGTCTCGGCCGGCGAGCATGACTCGGTGCTGCAGGCGGTGCCCGGGGCCGAACGCATTCCCCTGACGGTCGACGGCCTGGTCGATCTCGACGCGCTGGCGGCGGCGCTGCGCGATACGCCCGAGCAGACGCTGGTTTCCATCATGCGGGCCAACAACGAGACCGGCGTGATCCAGCCGCTGGAGGCGGTCATTGCCCTGGCGCGCGCGGCTGGCGCCTGGGTCCACTGCGATGCGGTGCAGGCGGCCGGCAAGATCCCCCTCGACATGGCGACGCTCGGCCTCGATGCGATGACGCTGTCCGCGCACAAGCTGGGCGGCCCGCCGGGCGTCGGCGCCCTGCTGGCGCGCCCGGAACTGCCGCTGGCCGCCCAGCAGCTGGGCGGCGGCCAGGAGCGCCGGCGTCGGGCCGGTACCGAGAACCTGCCGGGCATCGCCGGTTTCGGCGCCGCGGCGCAGGTGGCGCTGCGGGAGCTGCCGGCGGCGGCCCGGCTCGCCGGGCTGCGCGACCGTTTCGAGACCGAGGCCGGGCGGATCGCGCCCGACCTCAAGGTCTTAGGGGCCGCGGCGCCGCGCCTCGCCAACACCTCCTGCGTCGCCGTCGCCGGGCTGCCGGCGGAGACCCAGCTGATGGCGCTCGACCTCGCCGGCGTGGCGGTCAGCTCCGGCGCCGCCTGCTCCTCCGGCAAGGTGCAGCCCTCCCACGTGCTGACCGCCATGGGTGCGTCGTCGAGCGAAGCCGCTTCGGCGATCCGCGTCTCCCTCGGCTGGGCCAGCGCGCCGACCGACGTCGACCGGCTGCTGGCGGCCTGGGGCGATCTCTACCGGCGCAGCCAGGCGGCCTGAGGACGCGGCATGGCAAACAGGGACGACAGCAAGCCGAACCCCGACAAGGCAAATCGGCGCCCGCCGGGCATCTACCTGGACAACCAGGCAACCACGCCGACCGACCCCAAGGTGGTCGAGGCCATGCTGCCCTTCTTCACCGAGCGTTTCGGCAATCCCCATTCGGTCCACCATGCCTTCGGCTGGGACGCGGAAGAGGCGGTGGAAAAGGGCCGCGCCCAGCTTGCCGCGCTGATCGGCGCCACGCCGCGCGAGGTGATCTTCACCTCCGGCGCCACCGAGTCCAACAACCTGGCGATCAAGGGCGCCGCGCGCTTTCACCGCGAGCGGCGGCCCCATGTGGTGACCCTGGCGAGCGAGCACAAGTGCGTGCTGGAGAGCGTGCGCCAGCTGGAACGCGAGGGCCACCCGGTGACCATCCTGCCGGTCGGCGGCGACGGGCTCGTCGATCTCGACCTGCTGGCCGAGACGGTGACCGAGGAGACCGCTGTGGTCTCCATCATGGCGGTCAACAACGAGATCGGCGTGATCCAGCCGCTGGCCGAGATCGCCGCGATCTGCCGCGACAAGGGCGCCTACTTCCACTGCGACGCGGCCCAGGCAGTCGGCAAGATCCCCCTCGACGTGGCGGCGCTCGGCATCGATCTGCTCAGCATTTCTGGCCACAAGTTCTACGGCCCCAAGGGCATCGGCGCGCTCTACGTGCGGCGCCGTCCGCGCGTCCGCCTGCAGCCGATGATCGACGGCGGCGGGCAGGAGCGGGGCCTGCGCTCCGGCACCCTGCCGACGCCGCTCTGCGTCGGCCTGGGGACGGCCGCGGCGATCGCCGCGGAAGTCATGGTAGAGGAGGCCGGGCGCATTTCGGCCTTGAAGACCCGGCTGCTGGAGGGCATTAAGGGCCGCCTTTCCGGGGTGGCGCTCAACGGGCACGCGACGCTGCGGGTCGCCGGCAACCTCAATCTCGCTTTCGAGGGGGTGGATGCCGAGGCGCTGATGCGGGCCATGCCGCGCCTCGCCGTGTCCTCGGGCTCGGCCTGCACCTCGACGGCGGTGGAGCCGTCCTACGTGCTGCGGGCCCTCGGGCTGGACGACGCCCGGGCGCGCAGCTCGATCCGCCTGGCCATCGGCCGCTTCAACACCGCGGCCGAGATCGACACGGCGGTCGAGGAGCTCGCCACCCAGGTGACCCGGCTGCGCGCCGAAGGCAGCGCCGCCGCCGAGTAGGCGGAACAGACGATCACAGACGAAGTCTTGGGAGCAGGAGTTACATGCCGAAGCTGACGTTCATCGAGAAGGACGGCAACCGCAGGGAAGTGGATGCCCCCGTCGGCCTTTCGGTGATGGAGGTCGCGCACCGTTTCGATGTCGACATCGAGGGGGCCTGCGAAGGCTCGCTGGCCTGCGCCACCTGCCACGTCATCGTCGCCGAGGACTGGTATGCGAAGATCGGCGAACCCTCCGACGACGAAGAGGACATGCTGGACCTCGCCTTCGGCCTCAAGCCGACCTCGCGCCTCTGCTGCCAGATCGTCATGACCGAGGAGCTCGACGGCCTGGTGGTGCAGCTGCCCAAGGAAGTGAACAACATGCTGGGCTGAGGCCCGGCGCGCATCACCCCAGCGCCAGCGCCGCGACGACGAGATAGCGGCCGGTCTTGGCGAGGGCGACCAGCAGCAGGAAGGTGGCGAAGGGCTCCCGCAGGACGCCGGCGGCGACGGTCAGCGGGTCGCCGACGAAGGGCGCCCAGCTCAGCAGCAGGCTCCAGCGGCCGTAGCGGTGGTACCAGCGCGCGGCGCGCGCCAGGGCCGCCGGCTTCACCGGAAACCAGGACCGGTTGCTGAAGCGGTCGATGCCGCGCCCGAGCGCCCAGTTGACCACGGCGCCGAGGGTGTTGCCGGCGCTGGCGACGGAGACGAGCAGCACCGGGGAGTAGTCACCCGACAGCAACAGGCCCACGAGCCCGGCCTCCGACTGGGCCGGAAGGATCGTGGCGGCGAGGAAAGCGATCAGGAACAGCCCTGCGTAGACGCCGAGCTCAGCCATAGGGGTCTTGTCACCGGGAATCGGACAGCAATGCCCGGCCATTGGGCCACAGGGCGCCGGGGCCGTCGATACCCGGAAGAAGGCCGGGCGGCGTCGCGCCGCCGGCTCAGCCGCCCACCGCGTCGGCGGCGATCTTGGCGAAGATGGTGTCGAGCTCTGCGGCCAGGGTCTTCAGCGCCTGCCCACCGTCCGCGTAGGGCGCAAAGACGTGGCTCGGCGTCTTGTAGCTCAGGGTCGCGGTGCCGTCGGCATTTTCCGTCACGTAGAAGCGGATCGGCGCCTCGATGCCGGCGGTGACGCTGGCCTCCAGCATGCGCACGGCGAAATCCGGCCGGTAGACGCCGACCACCGTGTTGCCGGGAATGTCCTTGTCCAGCATCTTCTTGGCACCCACCGTGGCACTGGCGCGGGCGACCAGGCCCATCTTGTTGTCGGCGATGGCCTGCTCCAGCCGCGCCACCAGGTCGGCGTAGCCGTGCTGGGTCTTCATCACCTTCCAGCCGGGTCTTTCCATCACCTCCGCTGCGGCCGGCACGGCGGCGACGGGCGGCAGCAGGAACGAGAGGCAGAGCAGCAGACGCAGCAGCGGGCGGGCGTTCATCGGATGTCTCCAGTGTTTTTGGTGGCCGGGAAGAGCTCAGACTAACTGCCGCGATGCCCGGGCCCTGTAAACTCACTGTGAGTAAAATGCCTGTGAAAGCACCGGTCAGAGGGTATGCTCGCGCGCCATGAGCTCGAGCGATTCGCCGGCCGGCCGGCAGACATCGGACAAGGCGGCGCGGCTGCGCGCGCCCCGGCCCTCGCCGCTGGCCTGGGACCCGCTGGGCGCCCTCGTCATGCGGCCCTGGTACGACCGCCTGGCGGTCAAGCTGGTGCCGCACTGGTTCTTTCCTCTCTCGCGTGCCTGGGCCGCGGCCCTGGAAAGCGGCACGGACGAAGACGCCTTCGCCGCCGCCCTCGGTCTGACGGGATTTCCCGGCGGGCTCTGCGGCTGGCGCCTCCGCCGCGCTCTGGCCAGGACGCAGGTCCTGGCCCGGGTCCACGCCGGCGCCGATGCTCACTGGCGCGATGTCTTCTTCGCCGAGGCGGCGCCGCCGGCCGCGGAACTGGTGGCGGCCGAGCAGGCGCGCCGTCAGGCGGCCCACAACCTCATGGCCGCGCGGCTCTCCTTCCTCTGCATCCGCAAGCGGACCCCCGTGGTGCATTGGGAGCTGCCGCGCCCCGAGGAGATGCCGGCTGTCGAGGCGCTGCGCGGCGACGGCGGCACCTGCATAAGGCATCCGGATTTCCCGGGGGGCCTGCCGCCGGTCGAGCAGTCGCACTGGGTCTCCGGTCCCTTCGGACGGCAGTGCTGGATCCGCTTCCCCGCGCCGGGTCTGCCGGGCGATACCGCCTGGGCCCAGGTCTACGAGCCGGAGGGTGTCGATCATCCGCCGACGCTGATCTCCCTGCACGGCATCTGCATGGAGAGCGAGCATTGGAGCGAGTCCATGGACAGCATCGACATCGTGCCGACCCTGGCGCTCAAGGGCCTGCGCGTGATCCGCCCGGAAGGGCCCTGGCACGGCCGGCGGCGGGTGCCGGGGAGCTTCGGCGGCGAGCCGGCCATGACCCAGGGCCCGCTCGGCTTTCTCCGGCTCTTCGCGGCCTGGGGCGCCGAGGTGCCGGTCTATGTCGACTGGGCCCGCCGCCAGGGCAGCACGCGGGTCGCCCTGGGCGGCGTCAGCCTCGGCGCGCTGACCAGCCAGTTGACGGCCGTTGCGGCGACCGACTGGCCGCAGCAACTGCGGCCCGACGCCCTGATCCTCGTCGCCTGCTCGGAAAGCCTGCACGACGTGGCCTTCGAGGGCAGCCTGGCAACGGCCATCGGCCTGCCGGCGAAACTGCAGGAGCGGGGCTGGAGCGTGGCCGACATCGACCGCTACCTGCCGCTGATGGAACCGCGCGGCACGCCGGTCATGGCGCCGGACAGGATCGTCATGGCGCTGGGCGAGGCCGACGACCTGACGCCCTTCGCCGGCGGCCTCGCCCTGGCGCGGCGCTGGGCGGTGCCGCCGGCGAATTTGTTCCTACGTCACCAGGGGCACTTCACCGTCGCCTTCGACCTCGCCCGCCGGCCGCAGCCCCTGGACCGGCTCGTCGAGATCCTCGGCGCTGCCTAGGCGCCGCTTGCGCCGGGAGGCTGCGGCCTTATATTCCGCCCCATGAGCGCTGGCATGAATTCTCTCGGGATCGGCAAGCCCGCCGCCGAGACCCGCGTGGTGGTGGCCATGTCGGGCGGGGTCGACTCCTCCGTCACGGCGGCGCTGCTGCATGCCGAGGGCTACGAGGTGGTCGGCATCACCCTGCAGCTCTACGACCACGGCGTGGCGCTGGCCAAGAAGGGTGCCTGCTGCGCCGGCCAGGACATCTACGACGCCCGCCAGGTGGCCGAGCGCCTCGGCATGCCGCACTACGTGCTGGACTACGAGAGCCGCTTCCGCGATTCCGTGATGCAGGACTTCGCCGACAGCTACCTGCGCGGCGAGACGCCGATCCCCTGCGTCAGCTGCAACCAGACGGTCAAGTTCCGCGACCTGCTGGCCACCGCGAAGGACCTCGGCGCCGACGCGCTGGCCACCGGGCACTACATTCGGCGCGAGATGGGCCCCGGCGGGCCGGAGCTGCACCGCGCCGTCGATCCGCGCCGCGACCAGAGTTACTTCCTCTTCGCCACGACGCGCGCGCAGCTCGACTTCCTGCGCTTTCCGCTGGGCGGCATGGCAAAGGACGCGGTGCGCGCCGAGGCCGAGCGCTTCGGCCTCGTCGTCGCCGACAAGCCGGACAGCCAGGACATCTGCTTCGTGCCCCAGGGCTCCTACGCCGAGGTGGTGCAGAAGCTGCGCCCCGGTGCGGCCGATCCCGGCGACATCGTCCACGTCGACGGCCGGCTGATGGGCCGCCACGAGGGCATCATCCACTACACCATCGGCCAGCGCCGCGGTCTTGGTCTGGGCGGCGAGAGCGAGCCGCTGTTCGTCGTGCGCCTGGAGCCGGAAAGCCGCCGCGTCGTCGTCGGCCCCAAGGCGGCACTGGCGCGCGACCGGGTCATCCTGCGCGACCTCAATTGGCTGGAAGCGGACGACATTCCGGCGGCAGGGCGCCGTGTTGAGGTCAAGCTGCGCTCGGTCAGCGAACCCGCGGCGGCGACTCTCTTCCCGCGCGCCGAGGGCGGCGCGGAGGTGGTGCTTGACGCCCCGCAGTTCGGCATCTCGCCGGGACAGGCCGCGGTATGCTATGAAGGCAGCCGGGTTTTGGGCGGCGGCTGGATCGCCGCGGCCGAAAGCCGTCTCGCCGCCTGAGCGGCTGAGAAGTCTCCACGCCGGCCGAGGCCGTCGACAGCCCGGAGGACCGCGCTCATGTCCCTCGAGACCCTCACCGAAAAGCTGAAGTCCCAGGCCGCGGTGAACCCGCCGCTCGGCTACCGGGTCGAGTTCAACCTCGGCGACGCCGGCGCCATCCTCTGGGACGGCACGGTGACACCGGCCGAGATCGGCCCGGTCGGCGAGGGCGGCGGCGAGGTCGACACGGTGCTGACCCTGTCGCTGGAGAACTTCGACCAACTGCTCGCCGGCACGCTCGATCCGACGCTGGCCTACATGACCGGCAAGCTGAAGATCAGCGGCTCGACCGGCGTGGCCATGAAGCTGGCCGCCATGCTGGGGGACTGACGGCGCAGCGGCCCCTTCGCCGCGCTTACTCCGCGGCGCTGACCCGCGCGCGCTTTGCCTGGTGCCGCTCGCGCGCCTCCGCCTCGGCCTTGGCCTTAGCGACGGCGGCTTCGGCGGCCTCGTTCAGGTGGTACATCTCGAGTTCTTCGTCCTCGCCGTGATCGTCGACCGGCGTCAGCGCGATGTCCGTATAGCTCCTGGCTTCGGAATCCGCCTCGATGCGCCGGCGCAGCCGGTGCAGCCGCCAGCCGTAGAGCGCCAGGGCGCCGTAGTTGCGCAGCGCGCGGGCGACGTTCTTGGGATAGAAGATCAGCGGGTTCTCGCGCGGCAGTTCCGGGCGGCGTTCGCTGCGCACGCGGCGGCGGAAGTAGCCGCACTGCTGCGGGTGCAGCCGCTCGAAGCGCATGGCGCCGTAGATCTGCAGCAGGTGGTGCCAGATGCGCACCGGCTTGATGCCGTCGACCAGCGCGCGGCGCATCAGGGTCTCGGCGTGCGCCATGGAGTAATAGTGGTCCCAGGCGTCCCAGTAGGCCTGCTGCAGTTCCTCCGCCGACATCAGGGGGTGCTTGAAGGTGACGCACTCCAGGTCGTACTTGTTGAGGTCCGGGTCCATCCAGACCCCCTGGGTGTAGAGGTTCTTGTGGTCCTCGGAGCCGGGCAGGGGGGTGAGGATCGAGATCTCGATCATGTCCACCGGCACTTCGCGCTGCAGGATCGTCAGGTCGCGCTTTACCGTCTCCGGCGTATCGTTGGGCAGGCCCATGATGTAGCCGGCATAGGTCACCACTTGCTGTTCCCGCCACATCTGGAACATCTTGCGGTACTCGGTGATCTTGTTCTGGTTCTTCTTCATCTCCTTCAGGTTCGCCGGGTTGATGCTCTCCAGCCCGACGAAGACCTGCTTGCAGCCGGCCTTCTTGGCCTTCTCGATGAAGTTTGGGATCTTGTGCGCCAGCACGTCGACCTGGATCAGGAAGCGGATGCCGATGCCTTCTTCCTGCAGCTCGGCCATGCGGTCGAAGATCGCTTCCCAGTTCTTGTTGCGGGCGAAGTTGTCGTCGGTGATGAAGTAGTGGGTGATGCCCTGGGCGTGGTTGGCGCGGATCAGCTTCTCGATGTCGTCGGCGCTGCGGTAGCGCGACTTGCGGCCCTGCACGTTGATGATGGTGCAGAAG
>JBFGUI010000129.1:0-10670 GCA_041565695.1 Kiloniellaceae bacterium | reverse complement strand
GAGACCACCGAGCCGAGGCTGGCCTGGGGTGCGATGGTCGGCACGCTGCGCCGCATGATATCGCCCAGTGTTTCGTCGTCGGCGGCGGTCAGCAGACCGCCCAGTTCGACGACACCGAGCAGCCGGCGCTCCGCGTCGACGACGAAGATGCTGGAGTCGAGGCGGCCGCCAAGGCCGCGCAGCTGGCGCAGGCAGTCGCCCACCGTTCCATCCGGCGCGAAGGTGGCGCTGGGCGCATCCATCCAGGCCCCGACGGAGCCGGGATCGTAGGACAGAAAACGCGACAGGGCCGCCGCCTGGCGCCGCGGCGCGGCGCGCAGGATCGCCTGCTGCCTGACCGGCGCGAGCGCACGCATCACCACGGCGCGCACGTGCGCCGGCGCATGATGCAGCACGGCCGCCGCCTTGGCGGGGGCCAGGCTTTCCAGGATCGCCGCGGCCCGCGAGGGCTGCATGCGGGCGATCACTTCCGCAACGTCCGCTTCGTCCTCGGCGGCCACGAAGGCGGCCACGTCGGCCGGCGGCACGCCATCCAGGGCGCGGGCCGCGCTGGCCGGTTGGTTCTTAAGAAAGGCCCGGCTGATCTCGGCGGCTCTAGTCATCGGCCTTGGCCTCCGCCAGCAGGGTCGTCGGCGACTCGTTGAAGACCTTGGCAGGAATCGTCACCCGGCCCCGTTTGGTCGCCAGGACGATGCCGACCGGGGTCAGCTCGACGATCTCCCCTTCAACCTCGCCGATGCGCGCCATCTGGCCCGGTGCGTAGTGCTGCTGCAGGTAGTGCGAGCCGATGAGGTTGCTGACCAGGCTGCGCGCGCCCAGCGCGAAGGCCAGGGCCATGGCACCCGCGACCGCCGCCGCCAGGATCGCGATCAGAGTAATCAGCAGGGTGACGTCGACACCGATCTGGTTGATGCCGAGCACCAGCGCCATGATCAGGATCGCGCCCTGGACCGCCCGCGCGAAGACCTCCGCATGGGCAATCCGCGCCGAGGTGGCGGCCGCCGCCGTCAGGTCCCGCGCCAGGGTCGAGATCACCGTGCCGGCGAGGATGATGAGGCCGCCCGCAAGCAGCGTCGGCAGGTAGGCGACCACGCGGTCGAGCCAGGCGGAAAAGGCGATCAGCCCGAGGATCCGGGTCGCCAGAGTGACCGCAAAGAGAATGATGAGCCAGAAGGTGACGTTGCCGAGCAGCTGGACCACGGCCGGCGAGAAGCGCAGGGCTCGCGCCTTTTCCGGACCCATGCGGCGGTCGAAGAAACCGTTGGCCCAGCGCACGAAGCGCCGCACTGCCGAGCGCAGCACGCGTGCCGCGAACCAGCCCAGAACGAGAATCACCAGCGCGCCGACCAGCGTCGGCAGGAACTCGATGAACTGCGTCAACAGCCGCGATGCCGCGGTGCTGAACGCGTCAATCCAAAGCGATACCTCTTCCATGATCCGGTCTCCTTCGGCACCGTTGCGGTACCCTGTCGAAAGCCCTGCCGGCGACAGGGTTCACGAGGGGGCCAGCACCCCCAGGCCTGGCAGCGGTTCAGCCGCGCCCGCGGGTGCGCGTCTTGTTCGGCTTGGCGTTCTTCTCCAGGAAGCCGATGATGGCGCCGGCGACGTCCTTGCCGGTCGCCTTCTCCACGCCCTCGAGCCCTGGAGAGGAGTTCACCTCCATGATCACCGGACCGTGGTTGGAGCGCAGCATATCGACGCCGCAGACGTTGAGGCCCATGACCTTCGCGGCCCGCACGGCGGCGGAGCGCTCCTCCGGCGTGATCTTGACCGTCGAGGCCGAGCCACCGCGGTGCAGGTTGGAGCGGAAGTCACCTTCGGCGCCCTTGCGCATCATCGAGGCCACGACCTTTTCGCCGACGATCAGACAGCGGATGTCGGAGCTGCCGGCCTCCTTGATGAACTCCTGTACCAGGATGTTCGCCTTCAGGCCGCCGAAGGCCTGGATCATACTCTTGGCGGCACCGGGGGTCTCACCCAGCACCACGCCGATGCCCTGGGTACCCTCGAGCAGCTTGATGATGACCGGCGCGCCGCCCAGCATCTCGACGATGTCGTCGGCCCGGCTGGTCGAATGGGCGAAGACCGTTACCGGCAGGCCGATGCCCTTGCGGGCGAGCAGCTGGTGGCTGCGCAGCTTATCGCGTGAGCGGCTGATGGCCACCGACTCGTTCAGCGGGTAGACGCCCATCATCTCGAACTGGCGCAGCACCGCCGTTCCGAAGAAGGTCACCGAGGCGCCGATGCGGGGAATGACAGCGTCGTAGCCCTCCAGCTTCTCGCCGCGGTAGTACATCTCCGGGCGATGCGAAGCGATATGCACGTAGACCCGCATGGTATCGATGACATCGATCTCGTGCCCGCGCTCCTCCGCCGCCTGGATCAGGCGCTGGTGTGAATAGAGTTTCGCATTCCGAGCCATAAGTGCGATTTTCATGCTGTCCTCGCTTTCAATTTCACGGTCGGCTTCGCCTTCGTTTTCGACTTGAGCTTCTTCGCGGCGCGCCGGCGCGAAAGCCGGAAGGAACTGCCAGGGTCGACAACGAAACGGCGGCGTACCGCGGCACGACCCAGCAGCATTCGGAAGCCCATCTCGTCGCGATTGGTCAGGGTCATCTCGATCGGCCAGTCCTCTTCCCCGAGCCGGAGGGTGGTCCCGATCACGTAGCGGTGCTCCTGTTTCCCGTTCGATGAGGTAACCGTTCGCTCGTCGACGACCGGTGCCTCACAACAGATGACCGGATATCGGCGATGTTGCACCGGATGCAGCGAAAATCGGACGTACCTCTTTCCGTCTCTGTCAAATGGACGTATCTCGAAAGCGTGGATTGCAGAGGTTCTTGCCCCGGTATCGATCTTTGCTTTGACTTTGTCGACGCCGAGTTCGGGCAGGGCAACCCATTCCCGCCACCCGATGACGGCCTTTTCCTTCTTGGTTCTCACCATGGTGAGATCCCTGCCGGCGACCCCCGAGACCTGCTCGCAGAATTATTGCTGTGCATGGGGGTTCAGGAGGCTGGCAACCGCACCATCGCTGACCCGGCGGTAGCTTGTGAATGTGCGCTGAGCCAAGACGACGAAAAAAGTCTCCATATCGATCAGCACATAGCCCAGTTCGAACAGCTCCTCACCGATGCGCCGCAGTTCTTCTGGCGGCAATCTCATGCGATTGGTCAGAACCCGAAGGTGTTTCATCGAGATCCGGTATCGCCCCCGCTCCTTGCCGGCAAAGCCGCGCTCGTAGAGTGCGGCCAACTGCGCGGCAACCTGCCGCGCTGTCGGTCGATCCGGCGAATCGGGGGCTCGGGATGCTTCGTATTCCATCATTAAGTCCGCATAAGCAGCATTTTTTTCTCTATGTCAAAATTTTTCTTCTTTTTTAGCCTCTTGCGTATATCTTGTCAGCATGCTGCCATGCAACAAAACGGCCCTTACCGGCGCCGCAGCAGTGATTCGTTAACCATTTCGGTAGCATCTAGGGTGAGGGGTGTTGCTGCAGAACCGAGTGGCTCAACTGAGCTGGCACAGGCGCCGGAAAACGCCGGGGGTTTCCGAGAGGGAATCCGGTGCAAGCCGATCCGGGATCAAGCCAGAAATGGATCCCCTGAGGCGCAAAAGGCAGGCAGCCCCACGAGAGGTGCTGGCTTCTCAAGAGCCCATCGGGTTAACTTTGATATCTTGAACGATTTGATGGAAACAAACCGCGTATGACCCCTTTTGCGATCGCCGGTGTTCAGATGCACGTCGCCGCCCTGCACGACAACGTCGAGGGGATGCGGCACCGGCTCGATGTCCTCATGGCACGTTTCCCCTGGGTCCAGATGGCGCTGTTCAGCGAACTCGCGCCCTTCGGCCCCCTGCCCCGCTTCGCCCAGCCCTTTCCCAACGCGGTGCTGGACACCTTTTGCGAGGACGCGCGGCGCCACGGCATCTGGCTTATCCCCGGCTCGCTTTTCGAGAAGGCCGAGGACGGGCGAATCTACAACACCTCCGTGGTGATCAACCCGGCTGGCGAGATCGTCGCCAAATACCGCAAGATGTTCCCTTTCCGCCCCTACGAGTCGGAAGTCGAAGCGGGCACCGAGTTCTGCGTCTTCGACGTGCCGGAGGTCGGGCGCTTCGGCCTGTCCATCTGCTACGACATCTGGTTCCCGGAAACCACGCGGCAGCTGACCAGCCAGGGCGTCGAAGTCCTGCTGCATCCGGTGCTCACCGGCACCAGCGACCGCGACGCCGAACTGGCCATCGCGCGCGCCACGGCCGCGCAGTTCCAGTGCTACGTCTTCGACGTCAACGGGCTGGGCGCCGGCGGCGTCGGCCGCTCCTGCGTGATCGACCCCTCGGCGACGGTGATCCACCAGTCCGCCGGCCAGGAAGACCTGTTCCCCTTCGAGATCGATCTCGACCTGGTGCGTCGCCAGCGTGAAACCGGCATGCGCGGCCTGGGTCAAGTGCTGAAATCGTTCCGCGACCGCCCCGTCAACTTCCCGGTCTACGACCGGGCGAGTGGCGCGGATGCCTACCTCCACACCCTGGGTCCGCTGGAATTGCCCACCAAGGGCACGCAGGCCGGACTCAAGACAGCAGATCCGCGCAGCGCGCTGACTCAGGCCATCGGCGAGGTGAAGGACATCAAGTCGGCATAGACCGCCTAACATAGTCCCCGGCCGGGGCGCGTTCAGGTCCGTAAAGAAGGGGACAGAAGATCCCCAGGGTCAACAGGGAGACCACAGGATGCATTCGATTAGCGACTATTACAGCGCCGTTCAGCTGCGCGCCGACCGTTGGTCGGCGCTGCGGGAGACGACCGATCGGCTTGCCCACTTGACGGACGGCACGGCAGAAAGCGCCAAGCTGGTCAAGCAGGCGGAGACGCTCTTTGAGGCGCTCAGCCCGATCGAGACGTACTGGGCTTTCCCCGGGGTCGCGGCCTTCGAGCATCTGCGCCGGCAACTGAACCACTGCAATTGGGAAGACCTTGCCTATTCCGTGCGGCGCGTGGTGCGGGCGCTCACTTCGGGCACCTACCGCCGGCGCAGCGTCACCCTGGCGCGCGATGAGAGCGATTCCGAAGAGATCGAGGACGAATCGACCCTGCCGGTCGAGGCCCGCGCCCTCTCCAAGCCCTATTTCGAGGTTCTGCTGGTCGACGAACTGACCGAACAGCAGGAGCGCTGGCTGCGCAACTCACTGCATCGCATGCGCCGCAGCGAGGACCAGTTCGTCTACGAGACCGTCCTGGTGCCGAGCCTCGAGGATGCGCTGATCGCCATTCTCTTCAACCACAACATCCAGGCCGTGGTGGTCCGCCCGGGCCTGACCCTCAAGTCGCGCAATACCCTGCCGATCCTGACCCGCTACCTGAACCGGGTCGGCGGCAAGGAGGCCGTGTACGCCTTGGGCGAAGGCGACTACGGACCGGAGCTCTGCCGCCTCATCGCCCAGGTGCGCCCGGAACTCGACGCCTACCTCATCACCGACCGCTCGGTCGAGGACATCGCCGGCCGGGACCTCGGCCGCTGCCGTCGGGTGTTCTACAACCAGGAAGACTTTCTGGAACTCCACCTCAACATCCTGCGCGGCGTGAACGCCCGCTACAAGACGCCCTTCTTCACCGCCCTGAAGGAGTACTCCAAGCAGCCGACCGGCGTGTTCCACGCTATGCCGATCAGCCGCGGCAAGTCGATCAGCCGTTCCCACTGGATCCAGGATATGGGCGCCTTCTATGGCCCCAACATCTTCCTGGCCGAGACCTCCGCCACCTCCGGCGGCCTCGACAGCCTGCTCGAGCCGCACGGTCCGATCAAGGAAGCCCAGGAGCTGGCAGCCAGGGCCTTCGGATCGAAACAGACCTTCTTCGCCACCAACGGCACCTCGACCTGCAACAAGATCGTGGTGCAGGCGCTGGTCAGCCCCGGCGACATCGTGCTGGTCGACCGCGACTGCCACAAGTCGCACCACTACGGTATGGTCCTGGTCGGCGCCCAGGTGGTCTACCTCGACAGCTATCCGCTGAACGACTACTCCATGTACGGCGCGGTGCCGCTGCGCGAGATCAAGAAGACGCTGCTGGAGTTGAAGGCCGCCGGCAAGCTCGACCGGGTGCGCATGCTGCTGCTCACCAACTGCACCTTCGACGGCATCGTCTACAACGTCGAGCGGGTGATGCGCGAGTGCCTCGCCATCAAGCGCGATCTGATCTTCCTGTGGGACGAGGCCTGGTTCGCCTTTGCGCGCTTCGGCCCGACCTATCGCCAGCGCACCGCGATGAACGCGGCCAACAACCTGCGCGAGACACTGCGCACGCCCGAGCATGCCGCGGCCTATGCCGCCCAGCAGGAAGTGCTGAAGGGGGCCGACGATGAGAAGCTGCTCGACGCGCGCCTCATCCCGCCGCCCGATGCCCGGGTGCGCGTCTATGCCACCCAGTCGACCCACAAGACCCTGACGGCGCTGCGCCAGGGCTCGATGATCCACGTCAACGACCAGGACTTCAAAGGCGAGGTGGAGCAGTCGTTCCACGAGGCCTACATGACTCACACCTCGACCTCGCCGAACTACCAGATCATCGCCTCGCTGGACGTCGGCCGGCGCCAGGTGGAGCTGGAGGGCTTCGAGTTCGTACAGCGCCAGGTCGAGGCGGCCATGGCCATGCGCCGCGCCATCGCCACGCACCCGCAGCTGCAGAAGTACTTCAAGGTGCTGACCGCCGGCGACATGATCCCGGAGACCTACCGCGAGAGCGGCATCACCTCCTACTACGACCCCGGCCAGGGCTGGAACGACATCTGGGAATGCTGGGCGGCCGACGAGTTCGTGCTGGACGCCACCCGGGTGACCCTGTCGGTCGGCGGCACCGGCTGGGACGGCGATACCTTCAAGAACAAGATCCTGATGGACAAGTACGGGATCCAGATCAACAAGACCTCGCGCAATACCGTCCTGTTTATGACCAACATCGGTACCACCCGCTCCTCGGTCGCCTATCTCATCGAGGTTCTCGTGGAAATCGCCAACGAGCTGGACGACCTGCACGACGACGCCTCCAAGATGGAGCGCCGGGCCTTCGAACACCGGGTCAAGAGCCTGATGGAGGAACTGCCGCCGCTGCCCGACTTCAGCCGCTTCCACGATGCCTTCCGGCCGAGCGGCACGACTACGCCGGAGGGCGACATGCGGGCCGCCTTCTTCCTGGCCTACGACGAGGAGAACTGCGACTACCTCGCCCTCGACGGCTCGCTGAAGCAGGCCTTGGAGAGCGGCCGCGAGGTCGTCTCCGCCTCTTTCATCATTCCCTATCCGCCGGGCTTTCCGATCCTGGTGCCGGGTCAGGTGATCTCCGAGGGGATCCTGGCCTTCATGCGGGCTCTCGACGTCAACGAGATCCACGGCTACCGGCCGGATCTGGGCCTGCGCGTCTTCACCGACGAGGCCCTCGCCCGGCACGCCCAGGAACGGCTGCTGCACGCCGCGCAATAGGCCGGCCAAACAGCCGACATGCTGCCCTGTCGCGGGCGCGGAATAACCTAAAGACAACAAACCAACGGGGGCTTAAAGGAATGGCCAAGAAGAAGCTGAAGAACATTTCCGAGATCCGTCGCTTCTTTCATCGCAACGAGGTGCCGATCTATTTCATCTCGGCGACCAACTTCAATCTGTTGGGTCTCGACGAGTGGGTGCGCAACTTCAAGTACATCAACTACCTGGACTGCTACGACGGCAAGCACCCCAATGTCTTCTGCCCTTCCGAGCAACCCCACGCCGAATTCCAGTCGATCGAGGACATCAACAACTACCTGCTGCAGCACAAGGAAGTCATCGACTGGGTGAAGGCCCGTAAAGGCAAGCCCAGGTTCGTCTTCCTCATGTTCGACGAGCAGACCGAGAAGCTGGCCAAGGAGCTCGGCGCCGAGGTCTGGTTCCCCAAGGCCAAGCTGCGCACCCGCGTCGACAACAAGATCGAGACCGTGCGCATCGGCAACAAGGCCGGCGTGCCGTCGGTGCCCAACGCCCTCTCGGAGATCAAGGACTACAAGCACCTGACCGAACTCTCCAAAGCGGCCAAGCTGGGCGATGACCTGGTGCTGCAGTCGGCCTTCGGCGATTCCGGGCACACCACCTTCTTCATCAAGTCGGAGGCCGACTTCCGGCGCCACGAGCACGAGATCGTCGGCTGCGGCGAGATCAAGATCATGAAGCGGATCAAGTGCCGCGGCTCGGCGATCGAGGCCTGCGCCACCAAGCAGGGCACCATCGTCGGCCCGCTGATGACGGAGCTGGTCGGCTTCCCCGAGCTGACGCCCTACCGCGGCGGCTGGTGCGGCAACGAGATCTTCTCCACCGCCTTCCCGCCGAAGGTGCGCCAGAAGGCCCGCAAGCTGACCTTCGCCTTTGGCGAGCAGCTGCGCAAGGAAGGCTACCGCGGCTATTTCGAGCTGGACTTCCTCATCGAGCAGAAGTCCGGCGAAATCTATCTCGGCGAACTGAACCCGCGCATCACCGGCGCCTCCTCGATGACCAACCACGCCGCCTTCGCCCATGCGGATGCGCCGCTGTTCCTGTTCCACCTGCTGGAGTTCTCGGGCCAGCCCTTCGACCTCGACATCGAGGAGCTCAATGCCCGCTGGGCCGATCCGAACATGATCGACTCCTGGTCTCAGATGGTGATCAAGCACACCGAGGACTCGGTGGACATTCTGACCCAGGCGCCGGAGACCGGCATCTACAGGATGCTGTCCGACGGTTCGGTGGTCTTCGACCGCTTCGACTACCACCGCCGCGCCGTGGAAAGCGAGAAGGAAGCCTTCTTCCTGCGCATTCTCAAGCCGGGCGACTACCGCTACGAGGGCGCCGACCTCGGCATCCTGGTGACCCGCGGCCGCTCGATGACCGACAGCTTCAAGCTGACCGACCGCTCGAAGAAATGGATCAAGGGCATCAAGGCGGCCTTCTCGGCCCGGCCCCTGCCCTCGGCGATGCCCAGCGAGCACGCCTTCAAGATCCTCTGAGACCCGGGCCCGCTCCGATGGAGCTGACCTTCCGCGCCATCGCCGAAGAAACGCCCGGCCCCAAGTGGGCCGGGCTTTTCGCCGAGTACTGGCCCGGCTACCGGCGCTGGTGGCTGCGGGAGGGCCCGGAGGCGCGCGCCACCTACCTGGAGGGGCGCCGCGCCCTCAAGCAGTACATGCCGGAGATGCTGCCGCTCTACGAGGAACTCTGCGACCTCGCCGGCGGCGGCGACTACGAGGCCCGCTTTCTCAGCTTCTACTGCCCGCCGCCCTATCTGTCCGGCTGCAGCCAGGCGATCTGGCCCGGCGCCGAGCCCATGCTGGTGCGCAACTACGACTACAGCCCGCTGGCCTTCGATGCCCTGGCGCTGGCCACCGCCTGGCAGGAGCGGCGCGTGGTCGGCACAAGCGACGGCCTCTGGGGACTGGTCGACGGCATGAACGAAGCCGGACTCGCGGTCTCCCTCACCTTCGGCGGCCGCCACGTGGTCGGCGACGGCTTTGGCGTACCGATCATTTTGCGCTACATCCTGCAGACCTGCGAGACGGCGGAACAGGCCGGCAAGGTGCTCAAGCGCGTGCCCAGCCACATGAGCTACAACGTCACCGCGGTCGACGCGCAGCGTCACTTCGTGACCGCCTACATGGCCCCCGACCGGCCCACGGTGCTGCGCCACATCGGCCTTGCCACCAACCACCAGGAACGGGTCGAATGGTCAAGCCATGCCCGTTTCACGGCGACAGTGGAGCGCGAGCGCTTCCTGCTGCAGCGCCTCACCCTGCATGTCGACCCGCCGGAGAAGTTCATCAGCGCCTTCCTCAAGCCGCCACTCTACTCCCTGTCCTACACGGCCGGCTTCGGCACGCTCTACACCGCCGTGTACCATCCGCTGCGCTTCGAGATGGAACTGCGCTGGCCCGGGCGGACCTGGCGGCTCTCCGGTGCCGAAATGATGGAGGGCAGCCAGCGGATCGCCTATCCTGACGCCGCCCGCATAGTCTGAGCACCCCTGGCCGCAAGCGTCACCCGTAGCAATCCTTGGAGACCGTTATGCAGAAACGCGCCCTCGGCCCTGGCGGCCCGATGGTCTCGGCCATCGGCATCGGCGCCATGTCCTTCACCAACTTCTACGGCCCCACCACCGAGGCGGAGTCCCACGCCGTGCTGAGCGCGGCGCTGGATCTCGGCATCGACCACATCGACACCGCCAACGTCTATGGCATGGGTCTTTCGGAAAAGGTGATCGGCAGCTTCCTGGCAAAGCAGGGAAAAGCCAGGGAGGGCCTGTTCCGGATCGCTACCAAGGCGGCCATCAAAAGAGATCCGAAGACCGGTGTGCGCAGCTTCGACAACTCGCCGGAGCACCTGGAGGCGGAGCTCGAAAGCAGCCTCAAGAAGCTGGGTGTCGAGGCGGTCGACCTGTTCTACGTCCACCGCCGCGACCGCGACGTCCCCATCGAAGAGATCACCGGCGCGCTGGCACGCCTGGTGGAAGCCGGCAAGACCCACAGCATCGGCTTTTCCGAGATCGCGCCAGCCTCGCTGCGCCGTGCCGCGGCCGTTCACCCGGTGGCTGCGGTGCAGTCGGAGTATTCGCTCTCGACACGGGCGGTGGAACTCGGCCTGGTGCAGGCCTGCGAGGCCCTGGGCACCAGCCTTGT
>JBFGUI010000128.1:0-10726 GCA_041565695.1 Kiloniellaceae bacterium | reverse complement strand
GCCCTCGGGGTCCACCGCGGTCGAGCGTCGCGCCATCCGCGAGGCGGCGGAGGCAGCAGGGGCGCGGCAGGTCTACCTGATGGAAGAGGCGATGGCTTCGGCAATCGGCGCCGGCCTGCCGGTGACCGAGCCGACCGGCTCGATGGTGGTCGACATCGGCGGCGGCACCACCGAGGTCGCGGTGCTCTCGCTCGGCGGCATCGTCTATTCCCGCTCGGTCCGGGTCGGCGGCGACAAGATGGACGAGGCGATCATCGCCTACATCCGCCGCAACCATAACCTGCTGGTCGGTGAGGGCTCGGCCGAGCGCATCAAGAAGGAGATCGGCTCCGCCTGCCCGCCGGAAGACGGCGAGGGCGGCACCATGGAGATCAAGGGCCGCGACCTGATGAACGGCGTGCCGAAGGAGCTGATCATCTCCGAGCGGCAGATCTCCGAGTCCCTGGCCGAGCCGGTCGGCGCCATCGTCGAGGCGGTCAAGGTCGCCCTCGAGCACACCGCCCCGGAACTGGCCGCCGACATCGTCGACAAGGGCATCGTGCTCACCGGCGGCGGCGCCCTCCTGGGCAACATGGACTACGTGCTCAGGGCCTCCACCGGGCTGCCGGTCTCGATCGCCGACGACCCGCTTTCTTGTGTGGCGCTGGGTACCGGGCGCTGCCTCGAGGAAATGAAGGTCCTGAAGAACGTGCTGATCTCCATGTATTGATGGTCAACGGTTTCTTCATTTGTATTTGTTGTGATGGTTCGGTAACTTAGCCCGAATCGGTCGCTTGATGGCCTGGTTGGGGGCCGCAGCGACAGGAGGTCCTGTGAACAAACCGACCGGCTCCGAGATTCGCGTTGCCTCGCCGCTGAAAGCCTGGGCGAGCCGCTTCGCGCTTTTGCTCCTGGTCGGGGCGGCCTTCGGCCTCATGCTGATCGGGCGGACCAACACCTTCATCGTGGAAGAGACGCGCACGGCGGTCACCGACATGGTGACCCCGATCCTCGATGCCGTCTCGCAGCCGGTCGAGACCTTCGGCAGCGCCATCGAGCAGGCCGAGGCCCTGGCCAACCTGCGCAGCGAGAACCTGGCCCTGAAGGCGCAGAACGAGAACCTGCTGAAATGGCAGGGCGTCGCCCGCCAGCTGGAGGCCGAGAACGCGGCCCTGCGCGCGCTCAACCGCATGGTGCCCGATCCGGCGCTCAGCTACATCACCGCCCGCGTGGTCGGCGACCCCGGCGGCGCCTTCGTGCGCACGGTGCTGATCAATGCCGGCGAGCGCAGCGGGGTGGAAAAAGGCCAGGCGGCGCTGACCAGCGCCGGCCTCGCCGGGCGCATCGCCGAGGTCGGCCAGCGCTCCGCCCGCGTGCTGCTGCTCACCGACATCAACAGCCGGGTGCCGGTGGTGGTCGGCGACCGCCGCGACCGCGCCGTGCTGGCCGGCGACAACACCAACGCCCCGGAGCTGCTCTACCTCGGTCCGACCGCCAAGGTGCAGGTCGGCGACTACGTCAGCACCTCCGGCCATGGCGGCGTTTTCCCGCCGGGGCTGCCCATCGGCGTGGTCTCGGGCATCAGCGAGAAGGGCATCCGCGTGGAGCCCTTCGTCGACTGGGCCCACATGGAGATCCTGCGCATCGTCGACTACGAGATGATCGGTATCCTGGACTTCGAGGCGCGGGTCGGCGCGGCCCGGGCGGCAGCGGTCGCCGGTGAGGCCCAAGGGGGCGGGCAGTGAGACAGGAAGAGGGGGTCTGGCACCGCCTCGACATTGTGGCCCGCAGCATCTCGCCCTTCTTCGTCACGCTGCTGCTGGTGCTCTTCGGCCTCGTGCCCCTGCACATCTCCGACCTTTCGCCCATCGTGCCCTCCCTGGCGCTGATCGGCGTCTTCTTCTGGTCGGTGCACCGTGCCGACCTCATGCCGATCTGGGCCGTCTTCCTCATCGGCCTGGCGCAGGACGTGCTGACCGGCGGAGTCATCGGCCCCGGCATCATCGGCCTGCTGATCGCCCATGCCCTGGTGGTCTGGCAGCTGCGCTTCTTCCTCTCGGCCTCCTTCGCGATGATCTGGTGCGCCTTCATGCTGGTCGCCGCCGTGGCCATGACGGTCACCTGGCTGCTGACCTGCATCGCCATGGTGACCTACGTCGATCCCGACCCGGTGTTCTTCCAGTATCTCGTCACCCTCGCCTTCTACCCCTGCCTGGCCTGGGCCTTTCTGCGCGGCCAGCGGCTGTTCCAGCGCTAGGGGACAGGGGGGCCGGCCATGCTGCAAAAGAACGAAGACAACGAACGCCACAGGGCCTTCTCGCGCCGCGGCCTGCTGCTGGGCGGCACCCAGGCGCTGCTGCTCGCCGGGCTGGCCGGGCGCATGTACTACCTGCAGGTCATCGAGGCCGACCGCTACAAGACCCTGGCGGAGGACAACCGCATCAACCTGCGCCTGCTGCCGCCGCCGCGCGGGCGCATCCTCGACCGTTTCGGCCTGCCGCTGGCCACCAACCGGCAGAACTTCCGCATCGTCCTGGTGCGCGAGCACGCCGGCGATGTGGAGAAGGTCCTGGCGGACCTCTCACGGTTGATCCGCCTCGACGAGCACGACACCAAGCGGGTGCTGCGCGAGGTGTCGCGCAAGCGGGGCTTTGTGCCGGTGACGGTGCGCGAGAACCTGACCTGGGACGAGGTCAGCCGGGTCGAGGTCAACGGGCCGGACCTGCCGGGCGTCACCATCGAGATGGGCCAGATCCGCGACTACCCCTATGCCGACTCCATGTCGCAGGTGCTGGGCTACGTCGCCGCGGTGGCCGAGCGTGACCTGACCGGCGACCCGCTGCTGGAGCTGCCGGGCTTTCGCATCGGCAAGAACGGCATCGAGCAGAAGTACGACCTGCCGCTGCGCGGCCAGGCCGGCACCAGCCAGATCGAGGTCAACGCTTACGGCCGCGTCATCCGCGAGTTGAACCGCGAGGAAGGCAAGCCGGGCGACGAACTGGTTCTGACCGTCGACGGCGGCCTGCAGACCTTCGTGCACCAGCGGCTGATGAGCGAGAAGAGCGCCGCGGCCGTGGTCATGGACATCGAGAACGGCGACGTGCTGGCCCTGGCCTCGGTGCCGAGCTACGACCCCAACGCCTTCAACATCGGCCTCACCCACAAGCAGTGGAACGACCTGATCAACGATCCGCTGCACCCGCTGACCAACAAGGCCATCGCCGGCCTCTATGCGCCGGGCTCGACCTTCAAGATGATGGTCGCCCTGGCCGCCCTCAAAGCCGGCATCAACCCCAGCCAGAAGGTCTTCTGCCCGGGCTACGTGACCCTCGGGCGCTCCCGCTTCCACTGCTGGAAGCGCCACGGCCACGGCTGGGTCGACATGCACGAGGGCATCCAGCACTCCTGCGACGTCTACTTCTACGACATCTCCCGCAAGATAGGCATCGACAACATCGCCGCCATGGCGAACCACTTCGGCCTCGGCGAGCGCGTCGGCATCGACCTCTACGGCGAGAAGGGCGGCGTGATCCCGACCCGCGACTGGAAGCTGGCCAACATCGGCGAATCCTGGCAGGGCGGCGAGACGCTGGTCGCCTCCATCGGCCAGGGCTTCGTGCTGACCACGCCGCTGCAGCTCGCCACCATGGTCGGGCGCATCGCCAGCGGCAGGCAGGTGACCCCGCGGCTGACCCGCGGCGTGCGGGCCGAGGCGGCGGAGGAGGGCGCCGAGGCGCCGCCGGCGCCCGATTTCGCGCCGCTCGACGTTCCGGCTGCGCATCTCAAGCTCATCCGCGAGGCGATGGATGCGGTCAGCAACCATCCGCGCGGCACCGCATATCGCGCGCGCATCGAGGAAGAGGGCATGGAACTGGCCGGCAAGACCGGCACCTCCCAGGTGCGCCGCATCACCATGGCCGAGCGTGCCGCGGGCGTCACCAAGAACGAGCAGCTGCCCTGGCGCCGCCGCGACCACGCGCTCTTCGTCAGCTACGCGCCGGTGCACAAGCCGCGCTACTGCTGCGCGGTGGTGGTGGAGCACGGCGGCGGCGGCTCCGCCGTGGCGGCGCCGATCGCCCGCGACATCCTGATCGAGACCCAGCGCCGCGATCCTTCGGGGCGCCGCTCGCTGCCCATCGTGGCCGGAACGCAGATCGCGGGGCGCGGCTGATGGCGGTCGATACCTTCCTGTCCAAGCGCAATCCCGAGATCACGCTGCGCCAGAAGTTCTGGCAGCTCAACTGGGGCATGGTGCTGCTGCTCTGCCTCGTGGCGGGGATCGGCTTCGCCATGCTCTATTCCGCCGCCAACGGCTCGATGGAGCCCTGGGCCTCGCGCCAGATGATGCGCTTCGGCCTCGGCCTGGTGATCATGTTCGTGGTGGCGCTGATCGATGTGCGCTTCTGGTTCCGCTACGCCTACCTGATCTATTTCGGCTGCCTGGCGCTGCTCGGCGCGGTCGAGGTGATGGGCAGCATCGGCATGGGCGCGCAGCGCTGGATCGACCTCGGGTTCATCCGCCTGCAGCCTTCGGAGATGATGAAGGTCGCCCTGGTGCTCGCCCTGGCGCGCTACTTCCACGGCCTCTCCAACGAGGACATCGGCCGGCCGACCTACCTGCTGCTGCCGATCATGCTGGCCGTGGCGCCGGCCGCCCTGGTGCTCAAGCAGCCGGACCTCGGCACCGCCGGCATGCTGCTGCTGGCCGCCGGGGCCGTGTTCTTCTGCGCCGGCGTGCGCTGGTGGAAGTTCGCCCTGGTGATCGCCGCCGGGCTCGCCGCCGTCCCGGTCGCCTGGCAGTTCCTGCACGACTACCAGAAGGCCCGGGTGCTGACCTTCCTCAACCCGGAGAACGACCCCCTGGGCGCCGGCTACCACACCCTGCAGGCCATGATCGGCTTCGGGTCCGGCGCGCTGACCGGCAAGGGCTTCATGCAGGGCACCCAGAGCCACCTGAACTTCCTGCCGGAAAAGCAGACCGACTTCATCTTCACCATGCTGGCCGAGGAGTTCGGCCTCGTCGGCTCGATCACCCTGCTGGGGCTCTACTTCCTGCTGCTGGCCTACGGCTTCGCCATTTCGCTCAGGGCCCGCAACCAGTTCGCCCGGCTGCTGGCCATCGGCCTGACCACCAACCTGTTCCTCTACGTCTCCATCAACATGGCCATGGTGATGGGCGTCTTCCCGGTGGTCGGCGTGCCGCTGCCGCTGGTCTCCTACGGCGGCACGGTGCTGCTGACGGTCATGGCCTCCATGGGGCTGGTCATGTCCTGCTACATCCACCGCGACATCCGCATCTCGCGCCGCGGCACCTCAGAGGCTTGAGGGCCGGCCGATTTTTTCCGCCTTAGGCCTCGACAAAGCCCGGCGGACTTGCTATCACCCCGCATCCCGGCGGTCCTGCCGTTTTCCGGGGCGGTTCTGTTGACCCCACATCGGGGGCGAAACCCGCGGAAAACCTCGATTTCAGGCGGTCCGCAGCGGTGCCCCGGCGGCACGCCGGCCCGCGTCTTGGGGGCGTATAGCTCAGTTGGTAGAGCAGCTGACTCTTAATCAGCGGGTCCTAGGTTCGAGTCCTAGTACGCCCACCAAATTCCCCGGAAATCGCTAGCGGAACGCCTGCGGCCCGCGTGGCAGGCGTACCTGCGACCTGCCGTCTCGGCGCGGCCGGCGGCCGATTGACCTGCCTCATTTCGGTTTCATGACGGTTTTGTTTCACTGCTCCGGGCTCGCCGTCCGGGCGAGGGCAAAACGGCCGGCAAGACCGGGGGAGAGCGGCAGCGATGAGCACGGTCAACGTCCAGAAGGTCGAAAAGGCGCTGCTGGTCAACCGCGGCGAGCTGTTCCGCTTCGGCTCGGCGCTGCTCTTCATCGTCGGCATCATGCTGTTCACGGTGACCCGCCACGAAGGCGGCACCCAGGGCACCCTGCTGATCATCGCCGCCATGATCGGCGGCTACATGGCGCTCAACATCGGCGCCAACGACGTCGCCAACAACGTCGGCCCGGCGGTCGGCTCCCGGGCCATTACCCTGGGCGGCGCCATCATTATCGCCGCGATCTTCGAGGCCTGCGGCGCGCTGGTCGCCGGCGGTGACGTCGTCGGCACCATCAAGAAGGGCATCATCGACCCAGCCCTGATCCGCGACACCAACACCTTCATCTGGCTGATGACCGGGGCGCTGCTCGCCGCGGCGATCTGGCTGAACGTCGCGACGGCCGTCGGGGCGCCGGTCTCCACCACCCACTCGATCGTCGGCGGGGTGCTCGGCGCGGGCATCGCCGCCGGCGGCTGGGGCATCGCCGACTGGGCCGAGGTCGGCAAGATCGCCGCCTCCTGGGTGATCTCCCCGGTGCTCGGCGGCCTGATCGCGGCCGGCTTCCTCTACGTCATCAAGCGCAGTATCACCTACCAGCCCGACCTGCTGGCGGCGTCGCGGCGCATGGTCCCCCTGCTGATCGCCGTCATGGCCTGGTCCTTCACCACCTACCTGGCGCTCAAGGGGCTGAGCAAGGTCTGGAAGATGGGCTTCCTGACCGCCTCTCTCTTGGGCCTCGTGGTCGCCGTCGCGATCTATCTGCTCATGCGCCTCCACGTGGCGCGGCTGGTCTCCTCCCTGCCGAACAGCAAGGAGGGGGTCAACGACATGTTCACCATCCCGCTCATCTTCGCCGCCGCGCTGCTCAGCTTCGCGCACGGCGCCAACGACGTCGCCAATGCCGTCGGGCCGCTGGCCGGCATCCACGACGCGGTGATCTCCGGCGGTATAGCGGCCAAGGCGCAGATCCCGCTCTGGGTCATGCTGGTGGGTGCGATCGGCATTTCCCTCGGCCTGGCGCTCTACGGCCCGAAACTGATCCGCACGGTGGGCTCCGAGATCACCGAGCTCGACAAGATGCGGGCCTTCTGCATCGCACTGGCGGCCGCCATCACGGTGATCATCGCCTCGCAGTTCGGCCTGCCGGTCAGCTCGACCCACATCGCCGTGGGCGGCGTCTTCGGCGTCGGCTTCCTGCGCGAGTACCTCAAGGTCAGCTACTCGCGCAGGATCGAGGAGATCAGGCTGCATCACCAGGAGGACGAGCCGGAGGCGGTCGCCGCCTTCCTGGCGCGCTTCGAGGCCGCGACGATCCAGGAGCGCAGCGAGATGCTGAACGAACTCAAGCGGAAGGCCGGCCCCGGGCTGCTGCACAAGAAGGAGCGCAAGGCGCTCGGCCGGATCCACAACCTGGAGCTGGTCAAGCGCACGCTGCTGCTGCGCATCGCCAGCGCCTGGCTGATTACCGTGCCCCTGGCCGGGGTGATGGCCGCGATGTTCTTCTACATGATCCGCGGGATCATGCTGCCATGACCGCGGTTTGCCCCGCGCCGGGACGGCGGCCATGACCGCACCGGTCCTCTGCGCCGTCGACTTTTCGCCGGATTCGCGCGCCGCGCTGCGCTGGGCCTGCCGGCAGGCCGAGTTGACGGGCGCGCCGCTTACGGTGCTGCACGTGGTCCACGATCCGGCCGCCAGTCCCGGGTTCTACCGCCATCCCGACGCCCAATGGCTGCAGCCCATGACCGAGGTGGCCGAGGAGATGATGGCCGACTTCCTCGCCGAGGCGCGCCGGGACGACCCGGACAGCGTCCCGCTGCGCGATGCCGAGACCCGCCTGGTACCCGGCCTGCCGCCCGGGCGCATCGTCGAGGTGGCGGAGGCGATCGGCGCCGGCCTCATCGTCGTCGGCAGCCGCGGCAGGACCGGCCTGCCGCACATCCTGCTCGGCTCGGTGGCCGAGCGGGTGGCGCAGACATCCGAGGTCCCTGTCGTGGTTGTGAAGACGCCGGGCACGGACGATGCGTGATGGCCGGCGAACTCAACCAGTTCGATCTCTGGACCGGCCTGTTCGGCGGCCTGGCGCTTTTCCTCTTCGGCATGGACCTCTTGACCCGGGCGCTGAAGCGGGCCGCCGGCGACCACATGAAGGAGCTGCTCGGTAAGGTCACCCGCAACCGCCTAGTCGGCGTCGGCATGGGGGCGCTGGTCACCGGGGTGGTGAACTCCTCCTCCGTGACCACGGTGATCCTGGTCGGTTTCATCTCGGCCGGCCTGATGTCGATGGCGCAGAGCGTGAGCGTCATCATGGGGGCCAACATCGGCAGCACCGTGACGGCGCAGATCCTGGCCTTCAACGTCACCCGCTTCGCCCTGCCGATGATCACCGTCGGCTTCGTGCTCTCGGTGCTGTCACGGCGCGACAACTGGCAGGAATACGGCCGCATCCTGCTCGGCATGGGCCTCGTTTTCTTCGGCATGGGCGTCATGAGCACGGCGATGGCGCCGCTGCGCGCCTATGATCCCTTCATCGATTTCATCGCGACCCTGTCGCACCCCCTGAGCGCCGTCCTGGTCGGCGCCGTCTTCACCGCCATCATCCAGTCCTCGGCGGCGACCACCGGCATCGTCATCGTGCTGGCCGGCCAGGGACTGCTCGATCTCGAGACGGCGATCGCCGTGGCGCTGGGCGCCAACATCGGCACCTGCGCCACGGCGGGGCTGGCGGTCATCGGCAAGCCGCGCGAGGCCGTGCGGGCGGCGGTGGTTCATGTCCTCTTCAACGTTGCGGGGGTGGTCATCTGGATCGGCCTGATCCCCTACCTCGCCTACATCGTCCAGGTGATCTCGCCGGACGCCGAGGCGGTTGCGGGAGCATCGCGCGCCGCCGCCGCCGTGCCCCGCCAGGTCGCCAACGCCCACACCATCTTCAACGTGGCCAACACCCTGATCTTCATCGGCTTTACGCCGCAGATCGCGCGCCTGGTCGAGTGGCTGGTGCCGGACCGTCCGCTTGCCGCCGAGGAGCCGCTGAAGCCGCGATTCCTCGACGACAACCTGCTGTCGACCCCGGCCATTGCCCTGGAGAACGTGCGCCACGAGATCGGCCGTATGGGCGACTACGTGCACGGCATGCTGGAGAGCGCCCTGCTGCCCGTGCTCGGCAACAACCGGCGGCAGCTCGACGAGCTGGAAGCGATGGACAAGCCGGTCGACAGGCTTCACCGCGAAATCGTCTCCTACCTGGGCCGCATCTCTCTCTCCTCGCTGTCACCGGAGCAGGCGCGCGTGCTCATGCAGCTGGTCGAGATCGCCAACGACCTGGAACATGTCGCCGACCGCATTGCCTCGGACATGGTGACCTCCGCGCGCAAACGGATCGACGAGCATGCCGTGATTCGGGCTGAGTCATCGGGGCAGGTGCGGACCTTCCATCAGGAAGTCTCGAAGGCCCTGGCCGGGGCGATGGAGGCGGTGATGCAGCACGATACCGAGCTGGCAGCGCAGGTGCGTGCCATGAAGCGCGAGGCGGTCCAGATCGTGCGCGAGATCGAGCGGCAGAGCTTCCGTCAGCTGCCCGGGCAGAAGGGTAGCGGGGTGATCGCCTACGTGCGCGAGGTCGAGCTGCTGGAGATCCTCGACGGCATCTTCAAGATCGCCCGCCGCATCGCGCGCAGCGAACTGCAGACGGCCGAGCCCGCCGCCGCCGCGGCCGAGGCCTGAAGCCTCTGAGGTAGGTTAAGTCGAGCTGCAGCGGCACCCGGGACCAGTATGGTCGATTCCCTTGTCCCTGCCCTGCAGAGGGATTCTGCGGTCGGCATGCGGTCCTTCCAACTTCGTGAGGTCACGTCGCTCGATGACCTGCCTGAACCAAGCGAACCGGTCCTGGCATTCATCGAGGCTTGGAAGGCGGCGCGGTAGGGGCGTTTGATTCCTCGAAAGCAAGATTTCGATCCTTCGCAGGTGCCCAAGCTGCTGCCGGACCTGTGGCTCTATCACTACGACGAAGCCAAAGGATGTCTTCGTCTGCCGCTTGGCCGGGGAGGGGATCGACCAGATCTGGGGTCATCCCATCGCGGGCAAGCGGTCCGACCAGATACTGGGGCGCGCCGACAACGCTGCCGTCGTCCAAATCTGGTGGCGGTTTCTCGGTGCGCCGCTGCTGCACTACGGCAAGGAAGAGCGCCTCTCCGGGAATGCGCTCTATGCGGCAGAGCGCATCGTGGCTCCGCTGGCGGATGCCTCGGGACGCCGGAACTTCATGTTCGGCCTCAGCCTCTACGCTCTGGGCGGCGAGATCAAGTATCCGCCGCCGATGATTCTGGAACGGGCCTGCCATATCCTCTGTCGGCAGCTGTAAGGCAGGCTGCAGAGGGCCGATGCTGCCGCCGCGATCCAGTCGGTTCGCGACCCGCATTCGGCTGTGTCGAAGCCGGGCGTTTGACAAAAGCGCGCTGCTCCCCACAATAACAAATGTAATTTCACATCGTGGCAATCCGGACCTCATGGGGTTCCGGAGGCTGGACGGTGGAAACAGGGCCGCAGCGAGGGGTGGGGCCGGATGGCTAACGGGCATGGCGAGGAAGAAGGCGAGCCGCCAGGGGAAGTCGATCTGCTGGTGCTGGGCAGCGGTGCCGGCGGTCTCACCGCGGCCCTGACGGCTAGCCTCGCCGGACTCTCCGCGCTGGTGGCGGAGCATGCGCCGGTCTTCGGCGGCACTTCCGCGCGCTCCTCGGGCACGGTGTGGATTCCCGACAACGCCTACCTGCGCGCCGCGGGTGTCACCGACGACCGCGCGGCGGCGGAGGACTATCTGGCCGCGCTGGTCGGCAACCGCGGCGCGCCGGCGATGTGGCGCGCCGTTCTCGACCAGGGGGCGGCGATGCTGGCCGTACTGCGGGAGCGGGGGGGGATCGAGTTCCGCCCCT
>JBFGUI010000127.1:0-10736 GCA_041565695.1 Kiloniellaceae bacterium | reverse complement strand
CTCCACGGCGATGCCCTCGGCCATGGGATGGTAGCCCGGCGCGCAGTAGGCCTCCAGGCAGTGGGCCAGGGCGTCCATGCCGGTCGCCGCGGTGATGTGCGGCGGCAGGCCGACAGTCAGCTCCGGGTCGGAGATCACCGTGGCCGGCAGCATCTTCGGGTGGAAGATGATCTTCTTGATGTGGCTCGCCTCGTCGACGATGACCGAGGCGCGGCCGACCTCCGATCCGGTGCCCGCGGTGGTCGGCACGGCGACGACCGGGGCGATGCCGTCCGGGTCGACCCGCTTCCAGTTGTCGCCCTTGTCCTCGAAGTCGAAGAGGGGGCGGGACTGGCCGACCATCAGGGCGATGGCCTTGGCGCAGTCGAGGGCCGAGCCGCCGCCGAAGGCGATGACGCCGTCATGGCCGCCGTCCTTGTAGGCCTTCACGCCTTCCTCGACGTTGTGCCCGATGGGGTTGGCCTTCACCGCGTCGAACAGGCCGGTGGGCAGGCCCTCGGCCTCGTTGGCGGCGATGGCGTTCTTGACCATCGGCAGGCCGGCCAGGCCCGGGTCGGTGACCAGCAGCGGGCGGGACATGCCGAGGCCCTTGCAGGCGCGGGCCAGCTTGTCGATGGCGCCGGGCCCGAAGATCATCTGGGTCGGGTAGTTCCAGCTGCCCTTCAGGTTCTGGGGGTTGTCGAGCGAAGTGTCGGAAGGCATGCGAAGAGACCTCAATGGCGGGCGGGGCGCCCGGCAGGGAAACGGAAGGCCGCAGTGAGACAAAAAAGCGGCAGCCGGTCAATGACCGATGCGCTCGAGCTGGGGCATAGGAGGGTCCAGCAGAATGCAGGCCCCAATCTCAGAACGACGGAGTGCAGGCATGGGAATTCTCGATCACGTCGGTTTCGCGGTGAACGATATCACCCGGTCCAAGGCCTTCTATGAGAAGGCCCTGGCGCCACTGGGGATCCGCGCTCTCTTTGAGGTAACACCCAAGCAGACCGGCGGCGAGGCCCACTGCGGCTTCGGGCGCGAGCACCCGGAATTCTGGATCGGCACCGGCCGGCGGCTGCACGGCGTGCTGCACGTCGCCTTCACCGCTTTCGACCGCAAGGTGGTCGACGCTTTCTACGAGGCGGCGTTGGCCGCCGGCGGCAAGGACAACGGCGCGCCGGGCCTCAGGCCCCACTACCACGAGAACTACTACGCTGCCTTCGTGCAGGACCCCGACGGCCACAACATCGAGGTGGTCTGCCACCTGCCGGAGTGAGGGCGAGGAAGAGACCCTACCCGGCGAGCCGGAAGGACTGCGGCAGCCAGAGCGCGATCTGCGGGAAGGACATGACGATGATCAGGCCGAAGATCATCACCAGCACGAAGGGGATGATCGAGCGGTAGATGTCTATCAGCGTCACCTCCTTGGGCGCCATGGCGCGCATCAGGAAGAGGTTGTAGCCGAAGGGCGGCGTCATGTAGGCGATCTGGCAGGTGATGGTGTAGAGCACGCCGTACCAGATCAGGTTGAAGCCGAGCGCGTCGACCAGCGGCACGTAGAGCGGTGCAACGATGACCAGCATGGCGGTGTCGTCGAGGAAGGTCCCCATCAGCAGGTAGGAGAGCTGCATGAGGATGAGGATCTCCCAGGGGGTCAGCCCGAGGCGGTCGACGAAGAAGCCCTCGATGGCCTTGACCGCGCCGAGGCCGTCGAAGACCGCGCCGAAGCAGAGCGCCGCCAGGATGATCCACATGAACATGCAGGTGATGCCCAGCGTCTTGCGCAGGGTTTCCTCCAGCACCTTGAAGTTCAGGCGGCGCTTCCAGATCGCGGCGAGGGTCGAGGCCAGCGCGCCGACCGCCGAGCTTTCCGTCAGGTTGGTGTAGCCGAGCAGGAACAGCCCGGTCATGGAAAAGAAGATGAACAGCGGCAGCAGGCCGGCGCGTAAGAGGGCGATCTTCTCGCGCCACGGCAGGTCGCGGTCCTCCTTCGGCAGCACCGGTCCCAGGTGCGGCTGAAGGCGGCAGCGGATCACGATGTAGAGGATGAAGAGCCCGGCCATCATCAGGCCGGGGAAGACGCCGGCGAGCCAGAGCTGGCCGACCGGCTGGCGCGCGATCATGCCGTAGAGCACCAGCACCACGCTGGGCGGCACCAGGATGCCGAGCGAGGAGCCCGCCTGGATCACGCCGGTCACCATGATCTTGTCGTAGCCGCGGCGCAGCAGCTCGGGCAGGGCGATGGAGGCGCCGATCGCCATGCCGGCAACCGACAGGCCGTTCATCGCCGAGATCGCGACCATGAGGCCGATGGTGCCGACCGCAAGGCCGCCCCTCAGGCCGCCGAACCAGACGTGGAACATGCGGTAGAGATCGCCGGCGATGCCGGATTCCGAGAGCATGTAGCCCATGTAGATGAACAGCGGCAGTGTCAGCAGCGGGTACCACTTCATCAGCTTCATGGCGGCGGCGAAGGCGAGCTCGGAGCCGCCGGTGCCCCAGAGCAGCAGTGCGCCGACCACGGCGACGAAACCGATGGCGCCGAAGACCCGCTGCCCGGTGAGCAGCATCAGCATCATCGAGGCGAACATCAGCATGGCGATGAGTTCGTAGCTCATGCGGACTGCTCCCCGTTCGAGGAGGCGCCGTTGGCAGCATCGCTGCTCGGCGTTTCCGGGTAGCCCCACTGCTCGCCTCTCACCCTGGCGATGTCCTTGATGAGGGTGGCGATGGCCTGCAGCAGCATGAGCACGATGCCGACGCACATGATGATCTTGATGGGTGCCATCTGCGGGCGCCACAGCGAAGGGCTGATCTCCTTGTACTGAAGGGCGTACTGCGTGCTGGAGATGCCGCCGTAGAGCAGGATGACCAGGTAGACCAGCAGGCAGAGCACGGTCAGCGCGTCGACCGCCGCCTTGGTGCGGTCGGACCAGACGCCGTAGAGCAGGTCCATGCGCACGTGGTCGCCGAGCTGCATGGAGTAGGCGCCGCCCAGCAGGAAGTAGGCGACCATCATGAACTGCGAGACCTCGAGCGGCCACCAGGACGGCAGGATCACCGGCCACCACCAGTCGGCCGGCCACCAGCCGGGCGCCCGCATGCCCGTCGTCACCTTGTTGATGGAGGACCACAGCAGGACGCCCATCATGGCGAAGATCATCAGCATGGTGACCCGGCCGACGACCCGGTTCACCCGCTCGACGACGGTGACGTAGGCTTTCAGAACCCTTCGCACTGCTTCTTCCCTGTTCGCTCGCTCGCCGTTCCGGCTTGTTCGTCGCGGCCTAAGTTAGAGTTGTCGGATCTGACGGTCGAGATGCACCAAACACCGATCCCACGCGGCGGGCGACGGCCCTTCCGCATCGATCACCTGATCAACTGCCCCGGAATCCAGAGACGGGCCGGCGCGCCGCATCTCCTCAATCGGGCACCTGTCGGGGCCGGCCCTTGACCCCGGCAAAGCGCTTCAGGCCCTGCTGCTCGAGATAGAGGGCGCCGAGGCCGCGGCGGGCCGTCTGCCCGCCGGGCCGCTTGAGCGATGGATTCATGCCGTGCCGCTCCCCCGAACGCCGAGCCCTGGCGGTCCCGTTTTCCCCGGCACAGCGCCGGGTTGGGACCTCTGTCTGTTCCGCGGTTTCACGGCCGCGGCTGCCCGGCATCTTAGGCCGCGGCGTAAAGCCGATCAATTTCCGTGATCCGGCCCGGACCCTCGCAGGGCCTCTTCCAGGGAGAATAGAAGTTCATGAAATCTACTTTAGATAGATGACTCCGGCCTGCCGGCGCCGTCGGGCGTTTGCCACCGCGCGGACACAGGATTCTCGGGCGCGGCTAAGACTTCCTTCACCCTCCTTTACATAAAATGCCGGATATATCGGATCACCCCGGTGCAGCGGAGGGCAGGCAGCCCCTCCCGCCAGGCCGCGAAATGCCGGCCGGCGCGCCGCCTCAGGAGGAGGACGCGATGCTTCCCTCACTGCAAGATCTTCCCGGGCTGCTGCCCGGCATCTTCCACCGTGGCGACGGCGCCCCGTCCGAGCTTCCCGGCCGCGGCCTGGGCCACCATGGCCATCCCCGCGCTGAGAACCTGGGCCGCGACCGTCTGAGCCTCTCGCCGGAGGCCGAGGCGGTGCGGGAGGCGCTGGCCGAGGACGGCGACAGCGTCGGCGAAGCGGCGGTCAAGGAGGCCGACAGCAGGTCGCTGCTCGGCCAGGCCGGCGGTTTCGTGCGCAAGGCACTGGAGACCATCCGCCATGACCTGGGCAAGGCGCTCAAGGCCTTCGGCTTCGACAGCGACACCGTCCAGCAGTTCACCAAGGCCTTCGTCGAGCCGGTGCTGTCGGCTCTGAAGGAAGGAGTCAGCTTCTCCGCCGAGCTCTCCTTCGCCGCCTTCAGCCAGGTGACCACCAGCGGCGCCGGCGGCGTCAGCCAGTCCACCACCCTGGTCGCCCAGTCGCTGGAGATCGAGGTCAACCAGGATACCGGCGAGGTTTCCGTGAGCCTTGCCAGGCTGTCCTTCGAGGAGCAGTTCCGTTCCAGCACGGGCAAGGGGCCGCAGCCCCTGCTGGTGATCGATCCCGACGAACTGGCGACGCCGGAGGAGCTGACCCAGCAGATTCTCGAGGGCGGCGCCCAGCCGGTCGAGGCGCCGGAAGCGGCGCCCGCCGAGGCGCCAGAAGGCGAGACGGGCGAGGGCGAGACGGGCGAGGCCGAGAGCGAGGAGACGACGGCTCAGCCGGCGAAAGAGCTGGCGGAGACGCTTGCCGACGTGCGCAACAAGCTCGCCGAGGACGCCGCCGAGCTGCAGACCCGACTGACCATCTACTCGATCAGCACCTACAAGAACGACAAGGGCGAATCGATCACCAGGATGCTGCTCGACGCGCAGCTCAGGATCTCCGCCCTGGCAGACGATGCAGCGGTTCAGGAGGAGGCGGAAAGCCTCAATCTCACGGCCTAAAGGCCGCTGGGGACCGGTTGCACGTTGAAAAGGGGCCCTGCGGGGCCCCTTCTTCGTTTCACGAGGCCGCCAGCGCGCGGTCGAGGAAGTCCAGCCGGTCCTGACCCCAGAAGATCTCGTCGCGATAGACGTAGCTCGGCGCCCCGAAGACGCCGCGGGCGATCGCCTCCTCGGTGAGGGCCGCGCGGTGCTCCTTGGTGGCGGGCTCCATGGCTTTTGCCATCAGCGCCTTGGCGTCGTGCCCGGTCTCCTTGGCGATGGCCTCGCAGGTCGCGGGATCGGCGATGTCGCGCTCCTGCTCCCAGACGGCCTTGCCGAAGGCCTGGGCCAGCACCAGGGCATTGCCGCCGCTCTCGCCCGCGGCGATCACCATGCAGGCGGCGGTCTCGTCGTTCGCCGGGAAGTGCTTGGGCTCCAGGTTGATCGGGATGCCGAGGTGCGCCCGCCAACGCTTCAGTTCCATCATGCGGTAGGCCTGGCGTTCCGGGGCGCGCTTAGGCAGCGGCAGGCCGCCGGTGCGCGGGAAGACCTCGCCGAAGTTCACCGGCTTGACGCGCACCTCGGCACCGTGCCGCTCGACGATCTCGGCGAAGCGCTGGCTGCCCAGGTAGGTCCAGGGCGAGATCAGGGTGATGTAGTAGTCGATGACTTTGCTCATGGCAGTGCGACGTCCTCCCGAAAGCGGCTGCTCGTGGTTTCTACAATCCTTTGACCCGGTGATTAACCCGGACGAGCGGCCTCGTCCAGTGCCGCGGCGCCATAGGCCTCGCACCGCAGGGTCCGAACTGTTAGGGTCGGGCGCTGTCGAAAGCATAGGGAGTTTCAGTCCAGGATGCGGATCATTTCTGCGCGAGCCGGGCTTTTCTTGGCCCTCCTGCTCGGCGTCTGCCTGGTGTCGGCGCCGCTGAGAGCTGATCAGGCGCGCGAGGCGGTCGGGCTCTTCGTCCAGTCCTGCCTGAAGTACGTCGAGGAGCCGGAGGATCTGCGCGCCTGGATCGCCGCCACGCCGCAGCTGCGCAAGCTGTCCGACCAGAAGGCCAAGGAGTTTCTTGAAGGCAAGCGCGGCGACGTCTGGTCGGCCTCCAACGACGCCGGCCTCTTCGCCCTGGTGCTGTTCCACGACGACACCTGCACGGTGATCGCCCAGCAGGCCAGCGCCGATCAGGTCTCGCTGGTGTTCTCCGAGTACATCCGCCGCAAGGGCCTGCCGCTCGACAAGATCGGCGACCGCAAGGATTACGTGCGCGGCATTGACAAGCGAGAGGAGACCTACCGCTCGTCGCGCGGGCGCCTTCTCTACGAAGTGGTGCTGATCACTTCGAAATCCCTGCGCGCCGAGGCGCAGGCGGTGCTGACGACCCGACCGAACCGCTAACGCCGGAAGATCCGGTCGGCGAGGCGTTTTTCCAGTTCGACCACCAGCAGCAGGCCGACCCCGACGGCGACGATCGCCAGGCCGTTGAGGAACGACAGCGGCCGGCTGCCGAACAGCGTCTGCATCGGCGGCAGGTAGGTGAAGGCGAATTGCGCGATCACCACGGTGGCGACCCCGATGAGCACCGGCCGGGTGCCGAGGGCGCCCTGCCAGGTGAGCGAGGTGCCGTGCACGTAGCGCACGCTGAAGAGATAGAAGATCTCCATCACCACCATGGTGTTGACCGCCATGGTGCGGGCGGTCCCGACGGGCAGGCCCTGGTAAGTGGCCCAGAAGTAGCTGCCGAAGGTCCCGGCCACCATCAGCGCCGAGACGAAGACGACGCGCCACAGCAGGCGGCCCGACAGCAGTTTCTGATTCACGGGCCGCGCCGGGCGGCGCATGGCGTTCGCCTCGGTGGGCTCGAAGGCCAGCGTGAGCCCCAGGGTGACGGCGGTGATCATGTTGATCCACAGAATCTGGATCGGGGTGATCGGCAGCGTCATGCCGAGCAGGATCGCCAGGACGATGGTGAAGGCCTCGCCGCCGTTGGTCGGCAGCGTCCAGGTGATCACCTTCACCAGGTTGTCGTAGACCGTGCGGCCTTCGCGCACCGCCGCCACGATCGAGGCGAAGTTGTCGTCGGCCAGCACCATCTCGCTGGCTTCCTTGGCGGCCTCGGTGCCCTTGCCGCCCATGGCCACGCCGACGTTGGCACGCTTCAGGGCCGGGGCGTCGTTCACCCCGTCGCCCGTCATGGCGATGATCGAGCCGTCCGCCTGCAGCGACTCGACGAGGCGCAGCTTGTGTTCGGGGCTGGTCCGGGCGAAGACCGTGGCCTCGCGGGCGCGGCTGTGGAAGCCCTCGTTGTGCAGGCCGTCCAGTTCCTGGCCGGTGACGGCGATGGGGTCCTCCGCCAGGCCGAGCTGCAGGGCGATGGCCCGCGCCGTCGCCGCGTGGTCGCCGGTGATCATCTTGACCCGGATCCCCGCGGTCCGGCATTCCGCCACAGCGGCCACCGCTTCCGGGCGCGGCGGATCGATCAGGCCGACGATGCCCAGCAGGCAGAGGCCGCTTTCCACGTCGCCCGGCGCGATCTGCCGCGTTCCCTCCGGCAGGCTGCGGCGGGCGATGGCGATGACGCGCTGGCCGGCGGCGGCGAGCGCCTCGATCTCGCCGTGCCACTGCGCGCCTTCGAGCGGGACGTCCCCGTCCGGCGTCGCCACCTCCGCGCACATCTCGAGGATGCGCTCCGGCGCGCCCTTCACATAGACCACGGGTAGGCGATGCTCGCGGGCATGCAGGCTGGCCATGTAGCGGTGCCGCGCGTCGAAGGGGACCTCGTCGAGCCGCGTGAAGCGCCCCCGCGCGGTCGCCGGGTCGTGCCCCGCCTTCATCGCCATCGAGACCAGGGCGCCTTCCATCGGGTCGCCGTCGACGGCCCAGTCGTCCTTGACCTGGCGCAGGTGGGCGTCGTTGCACAGCAGCGCCGCCAGCGAGAGTTCCTCCAGCACCGGGTAGGCGGGTGGGTCGAGCCGCCGGCCCTCGCTGCGGAACGCCCCTTCGGGCTTGTAGCCCGCTCCCTCGACCTCGATCTTCGCCATCGCGGTGACGATGCTGCGCACCGTCATCTCGTTGCGGGTCAGCGTGCCGGTCTTGTCGGAGCAGATCACCGAGACGGAGCCCAGGGTCTCGACGGCCGGCAGGCGGCGGATGATCGCGTTGCGCCCGGCCATGCGCTGCACGCCGACGGCGAGCGTGATGGTCATCACCGCGGGCAGCCCCTCCGGGATCGCCGCCACCGCCAGGCCGACGACGGCCATGAAGGCCTCGTCCAGGGGGTAGTCCTGCAGGAAGACGGCGTAGCCGAACACGAAGGCGGAGACGGCGATGACGGCCAGGGTCACCTGCCGCGCGAAGTGATCCATCTGGCGCACCAGCGGGGTCGTGAGCCGCTCGACAGCGCCGATCATGGTGCTGATCCGGCCCAGTTCCGTGGCCGCGCCGGTGGAAACCACCGCCGCGATACCCTGACCGGCGGTGACGAAAGTTCCGGAGAAGGCCATGCAGAAGCGGTCGCCCAGCGGTGCCGCGGCCTCCACCGCCGCGATCGACTTGTCGACCGGCACCGACTCGCCCGTCAGGATCGCCTCGTCGACGCGCAGATTGCGCGCCCTGACGAGCCGCAGGTCGGCGGGAATCCGGTCCCCGGCTTCGAGCAGCACGATGTCGCCGGGGACCAGCGTGTCCGCGTTGACCGTCAGGCGGCGGCCGTTCCGCAGCACCGAGGCACGCGGGTCGATCATGCTGCGCAGCGCCTCGAGCGCGGACTCCGCCTTGCCCTCCTGGATGAAGCCGATTACCGCGTTGATGACCACCACCGCGAAGATCACTAGGGCATCGGCGAGATGCCCGATTGCCGTCGCCAGGATGCCGGCGGCGATCAGCACGTAGATCAGCAGGTTGTGGAACTGGGCGAGGAAGCGGACGAGGGCACTGCGCCGTCGCCCGCGCGGCAGGCGGTTGGGACCGTAGGTTTCAAGGCGGCGTGCAGCTTCGTCCTCCGCCAGGCCGTTCGCGGCGGTCTCCAGCTCCCTTAGAGTCGCGTCCGCATCGAGCGTGTGCCAGGCTTGGCCACCAGCGGGCTGCGGTGGGACGCCTGCCGGCCGGGAAGGGGGTGTTGCCTGCAACTGTGACATAATCGCCTGGGCTCCTCGCGCGGCAACGTTTCTTTAGGTCTCGATCGCGGGCTGCTCGCGCAGCGCCCGGCGGATGATCTTGCCGGTCGCCGTCATCGGCAGGGTCTCGACGAAGGCGACCTCGCGCGGGTACTCGTGGGCGGCAAGGCGGGTCTTCACGAAGTCCTGGATCTCGCGCACCAGGGTCTCATTGCCCTGGCGTCCCTCCTTCAGCACGACGAAGGCCTTGACCCGCTCGGTGCGGACGGGATCGGGCACGCCGACCGCGGCGGCCATGGCGATGGCCGGGTGCTTCAGCAGGCAGTCCTCGATCTCGCCCGGGCCGATGCGGTAACCGCCGGAGGTGATGACGTCGTCGTCGCGGCCGACGAAGCGCAGGTAACCCGCTTCGTCCAGCACGCCCTGGTCGCCGGTCATCAGCCAGTCGCCGCGGAACTTGTCCGCCGTGGCTTGCGGGTTCTGCCAGTATTCCAGGAACATCACCGGGTCGGGCCGCCGGACCGCGATGGTGCCGGCCTCTCCCCTCGGCAGTTCTCTGCCGGTGTCGTCGACGACGGCGACGCGGTGGCCCGGCACCGGCCGGCCCATGGAGCCAGGCTTCACGGGCATGATCTCGGTGCAGTTGGAGACCACCAGGTTGCACTCGGTCTGGCCGTAGAACTCGTTCACCGTGACGCCGAATGCTTCCTTGGCCCAGTCGAGGATCTCGGCGCCCAGCGTCTCGCCGCCGCTGCCGATGGAACGCAGCTGCGTGTTCCAGCGCGCTGCCGGACGTTCCACCGTGCGCATGATCTTAAGCGCCGTGGGCGGCAGGAAGGCGTTGCGCACGCCGAGGTCGGCGAGCAGTTTAAAGGCCTTCTCCGGGTCGAACTTGGCGAAGCGGTGGGCGACCACCGGTACGCCGTGATGCCAGGCCGGCAGCAGCACGTCCAGCAGGCCGCCGATCCAGGCCCAGTCGGCCGGGGTCCAGAACAGGTCGCCCGGCTGCGGCAGGAAGGACTGCGGCATCTCGACGCCCGGCAGGTGACCGAGCAGCACGCGCTGGGCATGCAGCGCCCCCTTGGGCGGTCCGGTGGTGCCGGAGGTATAGATAATCAGGGCCGGGTCGTCGGCCAGGGTGTCGACCGGCAGGAAGCCGTCGGAGGCCCGCTCCATCAGCCGGTGCCAGTCGAGCGCCCAACCACTGTCGTAGGGTCCGCCGTCGCCTGGGCCGCCGATGGAGATGACGCTCTCCAGCGCCGGCAGGCGGTCGCGGATCTGCGTGATCTTGGCCAGCCCGACCCGGTCGGTGATGACCACGCGGGCGCCGGAGTTGGCGAGGCGGAATTCCAGCGCGTCTTCGCCGAAGAGGGTGAAGAGGGGCACCGCGATGGCGCCCAGCTTGTAGGTCGCCAGGTGGGCGATGGCGGTTTCCGGCCCCTGGGCCAGCAGGATGGCGACCCGGTCGCCCTCCTCGACGCCCTGGCTCTCCAGAACGTTGGCGCAGCGGTTGGAAAGCCGCTTCATGTCGCGGAAGGAATAGCGCTTCTCGCGGCCATCGTCGGCCAGGTGAATCAGCGCCAGGCGGCCGCTATCGGCCCACTTGTCGCAGGCGTCGACGCCGATGTTGTAGTGTTCGGGTATCTGCCAGCGGAACTTGGCCGTCAGTTCCTCGTAGCTCGCCGCCTTGGGAAGCATGCCGTGTCGT
>JBFGUI010000126.1:0-10821 GCA_041565695.1 Kiloniellaceae bacterium | reverse complement strand
GCCGTCTTGCTTTCCGCAGCCTTAACTTCTTCCGGCTTTTCCGGCGCCTTGCGCGGCTGCGGCGCGACCGGCGCGGCGGCGGCTTCCAGCCGCTTCGGCGGGGCACCCGCCGGCTTGGCGACCAGCGGCTGCGCCGCCGGCTCGCGGGCCGGCGCATCGGGGCGCGGCGAGTGGTCGACGACGGCGGCCTTCGGCGCGGCGGGTTCGGCCTCGGCCAGGTCCGGCGGCGCCGGGGCCTGTTCCGCCGGCTCGGCCGGCGCGGTCTTGACCGGCTGATCCGGCGCGGGCGCATAGACGTCGACCACCACCTTGGTGCCGCTGCGCGTCACGCGCAGCCGGCTGCCCTCGGCGATATCGAGGCTGACGCCGTCACGGTCGGCGGCGAGGCCGGCGATCTGCGGCAGGCGCGACGGGCGCACCGCCGAGGTATCGAAGTCGGCCGGCCGGTCGAACACGATGCGCGCGCGCCCCGGCGTCTCCTCCAGGACCGAGCCGACCGGCGCCGGCCAGTCGAACACCAGGCGGCTGTACCCGCTGTGGCGGCCGGCGCGCAGCCGCACCCGGGGCGGCGCGTCCGCCGCGCCGCTCGGCTTTGCGGCCGGCGCTGCGGTCGCTGGCGTTGGCTCAGGCTCCGTCGCGGCCGCGGCGGCCTGCTGCAGGTCGACCACCACCTTGTTGCCGAGCCGGAAATGCTTCAATCCATGCGCCGCGCTCAGCGCCAGCGTCAGGCGGCGGCCGTCTTCGGAGAGCTGCGGCGCCTCGGCATAGCCGCGCAGGCCGCGCTGCAGCAGCGGCCCCTCGAAGGCGGCGGCCTCGTCGAAGGTGATCACCAGGCGGTCGCCGTCGATGCGCGCCTGGTAGCCCACCTCGCGCGGCCAGTCGAAGACGATACGGCCGTAGTCGGCGTGGATACCGGCGCGCACGGTGACCGTTTCGGCGGCCCGCGCCGCGGCGGCCGGCAGGCCGGCGACCAGAAGGCCGCAGAGCAGCAGGGCGAGGACGAGCGAGCGCATCACCGCGCCTCCGCCGCATAACTGTGGACGATGATGTCGACGCGCCGCGCCTGGGCCAGGCGGTCGCCGCCGTCGGCCGTGTCCTCGGTATCCGCGAAGCGCGTGTGACCGTAGCCGCGCACCACGATGTGGCCGCGGTATCCCAGCTCGGTCAGCTGGCCGGAGACCGCTGCGGCGCGCGCCAGCGACAGCTCCCAGTTGGTCTCGTAGCGGCGCTCCGGCGCAATGGGATCGGCGTGGCCGGCCACCTCGACGACGTTGCGCAGGTTGCGCAGCACGCCGGCCAGCGCGAAGACGGCCTTCTGCCCAGCCGCGCCGAGCTCGGTGGCGCCGGGCGGAAAGAGCAGGTCGCCGGGCACGGAGACGACGATGCGATCGGCCTCATGACGCACGCGCGCGCGGTTCAGGGTCTCGTTGGCGGCCACCTGCTCCTTGAGCACGGCGGCAAGGTAATCCAGGTCGGTGCCCGGCTCGCGCTCGACCGCGTCCAGGGTCTGGTCGCTCTGCGGCAGGGCGACGGTGACCTCCTGCAGGCTGACAAGCCGCGGCGAGAAGGCGTCGACGAGGTTCCGCCACTGCCGGTCATCGATCGACGACATGGAGAACAGCAGCACGAAGAAGGTCAGCATGAGGGCCGAGAGGTCGGTGAAGGTCAGCAGCCAGGCCTGGCCGCCGTCCTGCGCCGCACCGCGGTAGACCAGCAGCGAGCCGGTGACGCGCTGCCATCCGTGGCCGCCCGGCCCTGCCTGGCGCGGCGCCGCCGACCTGTCAGCTTTCCTGTCCGCCGTCCGGGGTGTCCCGGGTTCTTGTCCGCCGGCCATGGTCATCCCTCTTCACCGCTGCGCTCGGCGGCAGCCGGGGCGTCGGATTCGATGGTGAAGTGGAAGCGCGCCTGGCCCGCGAAGTCGGGCAGGAAGCCGGTGGAAAGCCGCGCCGGCGGCAGGCCCTGCCGCTCCAGCGCCCGGACCAGCGCACCGGCCCTTGCCAGCGCGGCCTCGTTGCCGGCGAAGCCGCTGACCCCGCCGGAGAGGCCGTAGAGCAGATCGATCCGGTAGTTGAGCGCGCCGAAGCGTTCGTCGCTCAGAACGCCGGCGATGACGCGCAGCGTCTCCGTCCCTTCCGGCATCAGCTCGTCGCCGTCTGCCGCGAAGAGATCGTCGACCGGCATGTCGAGGCGAAGCTTCCAGCTGTCGGTGCTCTCGCGGCGCTCGACGATCGGCAGGTTTTCGGAGAACAGCCGGCGCAGCTCGTCAACGGCTTCCTTGGCGCCATCGAGCATCTCCAGCGCCGCGGGCCGCTGACTCTGGTTGATCTGGTTCGGCAGGATTCCCTGAAAGGCCTGGCGCACGCTGTCGACGACCGCCGTGCGGCGGTTGTCCTCGAAAGTGGCCAGAGAATTCAGCAGGATGAAGAAAGCCAGAAGCAGGATCTTCAGGCTCAGCAGGGCGACGATATGGCTGTTGCTCTTCCCTCGACCGGATCGAGGGGGGCCGGGCTGCTGTGCGACACCAGCCATCGTCGGACTACCCGAAGAGGGCGTCGATATCGTCCTGGCTGATGGCATCCTCGGGCAGCTGCGGCCCGTTCAGGAGATCCTCGTCGGGACGCGCCGGAGCGCCGCTCGGCGTGGTCTTTTTCTTCTCCTTTGGACGCGGCGAACCTTCGCGCTTGATCTCGTCGCCGAAGGCATGCAGCAGCGCGTCGACCTTGACCTCGACCTGCTGCAGGGCGGTGACCACCTTGGTGATGCGCTGGCCGGTGATGTCCTGGAAGCCGCAGGCCTCGAAGATCGAGGTCACCGCCGCAGAGATCTGCTCGGCCACCTCCGGGCTCATCTTCTCTGTCAAGGCCTCGATGCTCTCGACCGCCTCGAAGATGGTATGCGTGGCCTGTTCGGTCGCGCCGACGATGGCCGTCAGTTCGTCCGTCGCCGCCGGCAGATGCTCGGAGTTAATGTCATCCGGCCGCAGCTCGGCAATCTCGGCACGCGCCGTATTGATGTAACGCGCCAGCGCCTCGATGTCGGCATAGACCTTGAGACCGACCGCCGAAAGGTCACCCTCGATGCTGTCGATGACGGACTCGACGATGGTGATGACCTCGGCCGGGTCAACCGAGCTCTCGGACTTCTGCAAGTCCTTAAGCTGCGCCACAATCTTTTCTTTCACGGCCGCGACAGCCATACGCGCCTCCTAGCCCACATACGGGAGCTTCGTGAAAAGGGCTCAGAAGTTACCGAGAACCGCGGTCAGCTTGGTCTTCAAGGTCGCCGCGTTGAACGGCTTGACGATGTAGTTGCTGACGCCCGCTTCCTTCGCGGCAATCACGTTCTCGGTCTTGCTCTCGGCCGTGATCATGATGAAGGGCAGATCCTTCAGCTTGGTGTCGGCACGGACCTCGGTGAGCAGCTGCATGCCGCTCATCGGCTCCATATTCCAGTCGGAGATGACCAGGGAATACTCCTTGTCGCGCAGCTTCTGCAGCGCGGCGCTGCCGTCGGTAGCTTCATCGACGTTGGTGAATCCGAGCTGCTTCAGCAGGTTCCGGATGATCCGCAGCATGGTCTTGTAATCATCCACGATGAGGATCGGCATGCTCATGTCGACAGACGACATCTTCCAAACTCCCGTCTTTTAAACTTGCCCAGCTAAAGCGCTTCTGAACCAGCCGAAAACCTAGCTAATCGGCGTTAATACTCGGTAAAAAGGTGAAGAATATTGGGTCTTTACGACTATTGCCGCGGAATCGGCAGCTCGCGGCGCTGGGCCAGCTCCAGAGTCACGGTCTTGGCCCGCTGGGGATTCATCTGCGCCAGGATAGGCGCGGTTTTCCGCTCTTTCATGCGCTCGATGACGGCGAGCAGCACATCCAGGTCGAGCTCCTCGAAGATGCGTGCCGCATCCTTGGGTTTCATGCTCTCGTAGATCTTAACCAGGCTCTGCATCTGCGCCTCGGTCTGCTCGTCGTGCTCGACCAGCAGCGCCTCGATGGACTGCTGCAGGCGCTCGAGCTCCCCGATGCGCTGCTCGATGCGCTGCTCGGCGGCCTTGAGCAGAACCTCGCGCTCGTCGATCTCGCGGGCCCGCTGCTCCAGCTCCTCGCGACGCTGCGAGAGCGACTGCAGCAGCACCAGCTCCTCGTCGGTCATCTCGAAGAGGTCGTTGGAGAGGTTGGTGATCTGGCTGTCCGGAACCGGCTGGCCGGGCATCTCCGCCGGCGCGTCCGCGGGCGCGTCCGCGCCCTCCTCGCCGGCCGGATCGCCGGCCGCGGTCTCGAGCGGCGCCGGCGGCTCGCCGGCGGCGAAAGCGGGGGCCGACGCGCTGAAGCTGTGCCACAGGCCGGCGAACTTGGCGCCGGCCAGCAGGGCGGCAGAGAGAATCAGGATCGGCAGCAGGCGGATAGGCATGGCAGGACCTCGCAGTGGCAGGGCGATCAGCGGATCGCCTGCAGCGCCCGCATCAGTTCCGTGTCGGCGTTCGACAGCTTGCGCTTGGCCAGCTTGGCGATGCCGCGCGCCGCCGTCTCATCGCCGCCACCGGCCTGCGGGGCCGGCGCGGCCGCCACCGACTGCGGCGCGACGCCGGACAGCGGGCTGACCTGGGGGCCGGCCTGGGGCGCGGCCGGGCGCCGCGGCGCCTGGGCGCTCTGGGCGCTCTGGGCTCTCTGGACGCTTTGTGCGCTCTGGGCAGCCTTGCGCGAAGCGGCGATCGCAACCTCCAGCCGGTCGGCGATCTCGTTGCCCTTCTTCACCAGGAAGGCCATCTCGTCGGCCAGTCGGCAGGCGTCGCTGACGTTCTGGGCCAGGGTTTCTCCGGCTTCGCTGCTGCACTGCTTGAGGGCCTGCAGGCCGCCGTCGGCCTGGCCCGTCGCCGCGGCGAAGTCGGCGAAGAGCTTCTCCATCTCGCCCCGCGCGGAGCGCAGCACGGCGAGCTTGCGGTTGAGCGCCACGGCATAGCCGATGGTCGTCACCAGCAGCAGGCAGATGACAATGTCGACAACAAGACCGTAGTCCTGCAACCAAGCCATCAAGAGTCTCCCTCCCTCACAATCTTGTCCGCCACCTGGACGGCGATATGGCCGCCGCGCCGGCCCATGCGCCCGCGGAACATGGGCACATCGCCGCAGCGCAGCTCGACCTTGGAATTGGGCGTGCAGTTGAGCTCGAGCTGGCTGCCCTCGATCCATTCGAGAACCTTGCCCAGCGGCAGCTCGACCTGATCCAGCACCGCGGCGATGGTGACGTCGGTCTGCCACAGCTCGGCGGTCAGGTGACCTTCCCAGATCGAGTCGCGGCCGAACTTCTCGCCCATGAACATCTGCAGCAGCAGCTCGCGCACCGGCTCCAGCGTCGCGTATGGGATCAACAGCTCGATCAGCCCGCCGCGATCCTCCATGTCGACGCGCAGCGTCACCACGATGACCGCGTTGGCCGGCCGCGCGATGGTGGCGAAACGCGGGTTGGTCTCCAGACGGTCGAAGCGGAAGGTCACCGGCGACAGCGGGTCGAAGGCGGCCGAGAGGTCGGCCAGCACCACGTGGACCATGCGCTCCACCAGGTTGCGCTCGATGGTGGTGTAGGGCCGGCCCTCGATGCGCATCGCCGCCGTGCCGCGGCGGCCGCCGAGCAGCACGTCGACGATCGAGTAGATCAGCGCGCTGTCGACCGTCATCAGGCCGTAGTTGTCCCACTCCTCGGCCTTGAAGACCGAGAGCATGGCCGGCAGCGGGATCGAGTTCATGTGGTCGCCGAAGCGCGCCGAGGTGATGTTGTCGAGGCTGACCTCGACGTTGTCGGAGGTGAAGTTGCGCAGCGAGGTGGACATCATGCGCACCAGGCGGTCGAAGACCACCTCGAGCATCGGCAGGCGCTCGTAGGACACCAGGGCCGAGTTGAGGATCGCCTGGATGCCCGACTCCTCGCCGTCCTCGGCGCCGGCGCCGGCGACGCCCAGCAGGCTGTCGATCTCGCTCTGGTCGAGAACGCGGGTGGAGCCGCCACCGCCCCCGGCGTCGCCCGAAGCGTCGGAGTCACCCTCGGCCATGGCCTCCCATTCCGCCATCATCGCTTCTTCGTCGGCCATATCAGCCTAGCATCCTATTGATTGCATGACCAAAATCACCCGCGCCGGGTCGCCCTGGCGGCGGGCGGGCCCTACTGGACCAGCATCTCCTTGAACAGCACGTCGCGCACCTCGATCGGGTGGACCGCCGCGTTGACCCGCATCAGCAGCTCCTCGCGCAGGCGCTGCACCCCGGCCGAGCCGCGCAGATCCTCGACCCTGAGCTCGCGCAGATAGACCTGGAAGTTGTCGACCACGCGGGGCAGCAGGTTGGTCAGCTCCGCCCGGTCGGTCTCCTTGGCCAGCTCCAGGCTGATCGAGATCTTCAGGTAGTTGTTTTTGCGACCGCCGGTGTTGAGGTTGACCAGCATCTGCGGCAGGTCGAAGAACACCGCGCGGGTGTCCACAGGCTCGACCTCGACCTGCTCGGCCTCCGGCTCCATGGCGCCCATGAGCGGGTCGAGCAGACCGGCGAAGTAGGCACCGGCGGCGCCGCCGACCAGCAACAGGATCGGCAAAATGATGAACAGCACCAGCTTCTTGCCGTTCAGTCCGCCCCGCGGGGTGGCCTCGATTTCCATTTCGCCGACGTCTTGTGAGACTGCCTGATCGGCCATACCGGTCAACCTATTCAGTTATAGTGAGTTTTCGCCCAGTCAGAGCCTACGTGCCGTTGGTTAAGACTTGGTTGAGCGGCGCCAAATCTCTGGGCTTGCGGTGCAATTTGCCGGGCCCGCGAAAGGCCCCGCCGACGCCGCGGCAAGAACTGCCCGGCAAGCCCTGCCCCGCCGCCCCACCGGCCCCGCCCCGCCCCGCCGCAATCCGCGGAAATCCCCGGCTCCGGCCGCTGGCACGGCTCTTGCGTGAGGTTCGGCGCCGGGCACGTAGCCCAGCTCTGCCCAAGAGAGGAACCGTTAGACGATGGAAAACACAGGTTATATAGCGCTGTCGCGCCAGATGACCTTGCGGCGGGAGATGGACGTCATCGCCAACAACATGGCGAACCTCAACACCCCCGCCTACAAGGGCCAGTCCATGCTGTTCGTCGAGTACCTCGATACCTCAGAGTCCGGCGAGAAGATGAGCTTCGTGCAGGACATCACCTTGGTGCGCAACCTCAGCGAAGGCCAGCTCACCACCACCGAGAACCCGCTCGACCTGGCCATCTCCGGCGATGCCTACTTCGAGATCGACACCCCCGTCGGCCCCCGCTACACGCGCAACGGCGTGTTCCAGCTGAATGCCGACGGCGAGATCGTGACCTCGAGCGGCCTCAGGGTGCTGGGCGACGGCGGCACCGCCATCACCCTGCCGCCCACGACGAGCAACATCACCATCACCCGCGACGGCACCATCTCCCGCGACCAGGGGCCGGCCGGCCGCCTGCGCCTGGTGCGCTTCGACAACGAGCAGGCCCTGGTGAAGCAGGCCGACGGCCTCTATGACGCCGACGGCCAGGACGCCGCCCCGGCGGAGAACGCCGAGGTCCTGCAGGGCATGGTCGAGGGCTCCAACGTCCAGGGCATCATCGAAATGACCAGGATGATCGAGACGGTGCGCAGCTATTCGGCCACCGGTCGCATGGTCAATGACGAACACGAACGCCAGCGCCGTGCGATCCAGTCGCTCGGCGGCTCGGTTCAGGCTTAAGCGAGGCTAGAGAGATGCGATCACTCAATATCGGCGCCACGGGCATGCTGGCTCAGCAGCTCAATGTCGAGGTCATCTCGAACAACATCGCCAACATGAACACCACCGGCTACAAGCGCCACCGCGCGGAATTCCAGGATCTGCTGTACCAGAACCTGCGCCGCGTCGGCTCCGCCTCTTCGGATGCCGGGACCATCGTGCCGACCGGCGTGCAGCTCGGTCTCGGCGTCAAGTCGGCGGCGATCTACCGGATCTCCGGCCAGGGCAACATCCAGCAGACGGAAAACCCGCTCGACCTGGCGATCAACGGCCGCGGCTTCCTGATGGTCGAACTGCCCAGCGGCGACACGGCCTACACCCGCGCCGGCTCGCTGCAGCTCAGCCCCGACGGCGACATCGTCACCGCCGACGGCTACATCGTGCAGCCCGGCATCACCGTGCCCGAGGACGCCGTGTCGATCACGGTGAACGAGAGCGGCGAGGTCTACGTCGACCTCGACGGCCAGGTGGCGCCGGTGCGCGTCGGCCAGCTGGAGCTGGCCAACTTCGCCAACGAGGCGGGCCTCGATGCCATCGGCAACAACCTGCTGCTGGAAACCGCTGCCTCCGGCCAGGCCACCGTGGCCACCCCGGGATCGGCCGGCTTCGGCCGCATGGTCCAGGGCGCCCTGGAGACCTCCAACGTCAACGTGGTGAGCGAGATCACCAACCTGATCACCGCCCAGCGCGCCTACGAGATGAACTCCAAAGTCATCGAGTCCTCCGACGAGATGATGCGGACCATGACGCAGCTGCGCTGAGGGGACGGACGATGATGCAGAGAAGCCTCAACCTCCTCACCGGCGTCCTCTTCGCCCTCGGGCTGCTGCTGGCGGCAGCGGCCGCGCCGCGGGCCGAGACCGCGGCCAAATCCGGGGCCGAATCCGGGGCCCAGGCGGCGGACTTCGTCACCCTGCGCGCCGGCACCGTGATCCAGGACGACGTGGTGCGCCTGGCCGATCTGTTCGACGGCATCGCCGACCCGGCCGTGGCCGCCACGCCGGTCGCCAAGGCGCCGCAGCCGGGTGCCTCGGTGGAGGTCGGCGCGCGCTGGCTCTACGCCGTGGCCAAGGCGCACGGCCTGCCCTGGCAGCCGCGCTCGCGGTACGAGCGGATCACCCTGCGCCGCGACAGCCGCGACGTCACCGCCGGCGAGATCGAAGCTGCTCTGCGCCAGGCCCTGGCCGATCAGGGCCTGGGCGGCGACGTGCAGCTCGCCCTCGACAACCCGTCGCTGCAGCTGCGCCTGCCGAGCAACAGCTCGGGCGGCGTGCGGGTCGTGCGCCTGAACATGGACGGCTCCTCCGGCCGCTTCCTCGCCCACCTGGCCGCGCCGGCCTACGGCGAGCCCCTCGCCACCCTCTCGGTCACCGGCCGCGCGGTGGAACTGACCGAGGTGCCCGTCCTGATCCGCAACGCCCGGCCGGGCGAGGTGATCCGCGCGCGCGATATCGAGTGGCTCAGCGTCGCGGCCAACCGCCTGACGCGCACCACCGTGCTGGACACCGCGGGCCTTGTCGGCATGACCCCGCGCCGGCCGATCCGAGCCCAGGACATGATCCGTTCGACCGACCTGCAGACGCCGGTCATGCTGACCAAGAACAGCCTGGTGACCATCCGCCTGGTGACCGACCGCATGCAGCTGACGGTCCAGGGCCGAGCCCTGGAGGACGGCGCCGAGGGCGACATCGTGCGCGTCATGAACACCAAGTCGAATTCCGTGGTGAACGCCGTCGTGCTCGACGGCGGCACCGTGATGGTGGTGCCCGCCACTATTACCGCCCGGCGCTAGAGGGGACCAGGCAGATGACCCAGACCAGCGAGACCAAAATGACCAACCGCTTCGCCGCGCGCGCCCTGAAGGGCGCCCGCCACGCCACCCTGCTGGCCCTGATCGGCCTGACCTTGAGCGCCTGCAACATGATGAACCGGCTGGCCGCCGTCGGCGAGGAGCCGAAGCTCAGCACCATCGACAGCCCGGCGCCCCTGGCCGCCCCGCAGGCGGTCAACCTGCCGATGCCGGCGCCGCTGCCGGTGGAGCGCCAGCCCAACTCGCTGTGGCGCCCGGGCTCGCGCGCCTTCCTGAAGGACCAGCGCGCCAGCAACGTCGGCGACATCCTCACGGTGATCATCGAGATCGCGGACAACGCAGCGATCAACAACACTACGACGCGCAGCCGCACCGCCGGCGAAGACGCCTCGGCCAGCGCGTTCCTCGGCTTCGAATCCAGCATCTCGCGGATCTTCCCGGAGGAGTACGACCCGACCAACCTGGTCGACCTCAACAGCGACTCGGTGTCGGAAGGCAGCGGCGAGGTGAACCGCAACGAGACCATCAACCTGCGCATCGCGGCGCTGATCACCCAGGTGCTGCCCAACGGCAACCTGGTGGTGGCGGGCCGTCAGGAGGTGCGGGTCAACTACGAGAAGCGCGAGCTGCAGGTCGCCGGCATCATCCGCCCGGAGGACATCACCTCGACCAACACCATCGACTACGACCAGATCGCCGAGGCGCGCATCGCCTATGGCGGGCGGGGCCACATCTCCGACGTCCAGCAGCCGCGCTACGGCCAGCAGGTCTTCGACATCATCTGGCCCTTCTAAGTCCTGCTCTCTAATCCTCCACAAGCAGGCAGAAAAGGGCCGTGTCGCGAGACACGGCCCTTTTCTCTACTGATCTGCGACGCCGGCAGCGGATTGAAGCTGATAACGAATTATGCTAATTTTCGTTATCAGCGCTAATCCAGGACCGTCACCATGAACGTATCCCTGACCCCCGAACTGGAGAAGATGGTGGAGGAGCGGGTGAAGTCCGGCCGCTACACCTCCGCCAGCGAGGTCATTCGCGAAGCCCTGCGCCTCCTCGAAAACCACGACGAGGCCAGACGCATCGCACTTGTCGAGCTGAACCGCAAGATCGAGGAAGGCCTGGCCCAGGCCGATCGAGGGGAGGTCATCAGCGGAGAAGAGTCGCGTCGCCGCAGCCGGGCGGCGCGCGCGAAGCGCGCCGGAAAGGGCTGATGCCCTACAAGATCACTCTCGCCGCTCAGGGGGATATC
>JBFGUI010000125.1:0-10878 GCA_041565695.1 Kiloniellaceae bacterium | reverse complement strand
GGAACCGCCAACGTCCTGGCTGCCGAGCTGGGCTTCGACCCGGTGCCGGCGCAGATCGCCCGCGCCATCGCCCGGGGGCCGGTCCGGCCGGTCTGCCTCGGCCGCGTCCGCGGCAACGAAGGGCCGGGCCGTGTCTTTTCCCTCATGGCCGGGGCGGGCTTCGATGCCCGCGTCGTGGCGGGCGGCGGCCTGCGGGTCAAGCGGCTCATCGGCAAGGGCGCCTACGTCCTGGAGGGGCTGCACCAGATGGGCCGCCGCAGGCCGCCGCCGCTGCGCGTTACGGTGGACGCCAGGGCCTAGCAGGCCGCCTCCGTGGTGGTCAGCAAGGGCCGTTTCTACGGCGGCAGGTGTCTGCTGGCGCCGGCAGCCCGCCTCGAGGAGCCGCTGTTTCATGTCTGCCTGTTCCGCCACGGCGACCTGCGGCACAGCCTGCGCTACGCCGTCGCGATGCAGACCGGGCGGCTCGCGGGCACGGCGGGTCTCGAGATCGTTGCCGGCCGCGAGATCCGCATCGAGGGCAGCCCTGGCGAGCCGCTGCAGGCCGACGGCGACATCGTCGCGCAGCTGCCCGTCAGTATCACCCTCCTGCCCGACGCCCTCAGAATGGTGACGGCCGGCTGAGCGGCTTCAGCGCAGACCGTAGACCTCTGCCGCGATCCAGCCCAGCGCCCGCGCCGCGGCATGCCGGTCGCGCCAAGGCGCCGCGTATTTCAGGGCAAGAAGCTTGAGCTGCTGCCGGGCCGGCCGGCCGTTCCGCCGGGCCCAGAGCAGGGCCCTTCCCGCGTTGCGTTTCAGCGCAAAGCCGGCATCGCTGTCGCGCCAGTTCTGCGGATGGTCCCGGATCTCCCCGGCGAGGAAGCGCGCCGTTTCGGCGTACATGCGCCCCGGGTCGGCGGACAGCCGGTTTTCGCCGTGCTCCGGGCCGAGGCTGAGGGGCGCGTCGATCCGCGCGATGCGGGCGCAGAAGCAGGCGCGCAGCCCGATCATGTAGTCCTGGCTGGTGCGGTATCCCGGCGGCAGCGGGAAGATCGCGTGGCAGATGTCGCGCGTCAGCAGCGTCGAGGAGGGGCTGAAGAGATTGCGCCGCAGCGCCGATCGTAACGGGCGCTCCAGCAATGTCGCGCCGCCGTAGGTCACGGGAGCGGCCCGGTTTCCGGGCTTCGACCGGTAGGTATCGTGACGCCCGTAGGCGATGTCCGCGCCGCTGCCGGCGAGGGCGGCCAGCAGCACCTGCGAACTGCCGGGCGTCAGCAGGTCGTCGGCGTCGCAGAATCGAATCGCCGCGCAACGCGCCGCGATAAACCCTCGATTCGTCGCGGCGACCACTCCCTGGTTCGCCTGCGCCAGGATTCGCACGTCCGGCTGCGCCGCGGCGAAGCGGGCCAGGATGTCGCTGCTGCCGTCCGTCGAGCCGTCGTCGACGATGATGATCTCGCCGCCGCTCGCGCGCCGCTCGGTCGCGATGGAGGCAAGGCAGTCTTCCAGGTAGGCGGCCTTGTTATAGCAGGTGACGACATAGGAGATGCCCATGGCGGCCTTCTCCTGCGTCGTCATGCGGCCCGGCCCGGAACCTTAGTTCCCCGCAAGCATCATGCCGTCGATGCGCAGGGTCGGCGCATTGGTCGCGTACTTGAAGACCAGGTCGTTGGCCGGCGTGATGTTGCGGAACATGTCCTTCAGGTTGCCGGCCACCGTGGCCTCGCTGATCGGCGTGGTCAGCTCGCCCTTCTCGATGCGAAAGCCCGAGGCGCCGCGCGAGTAGTCGCCGGTCACGCCGTTGATGCCCATGCCCATCATGCCGGTGATGTAGAAGCCGTCATCGATGTCGGCCAGGAGCTCGGCCGGCGTCAGCTTGCCGGGCTCCATGTAGAGGTTGGAGGTGCTGGGCGAGGGTGGGCTGGAGATGCCGCGCGAGGCGTGGCCGGTCGAGGTCATGCCCAGCTGACGGGCGGAGCTCAGGTCGAGGATCCAGGTGGTCAGGCGCCCCCGCTCGACGATGTTGAGGCGCCGGTTAGCCAGGCCTTCACCGTCGAAGGGCTTGGAGGCCAGGCCGTGCGGGCGATGCGGATCGTCGACGATGGTGATGCCCTCGGCGAAGATTGCCTCGTTCAGCTTGTCCTTGAGGAAGGAGGTGCCGCGCGCGATGGCCGGGCCGGAGATGGCGCCGGCGAGATGGCGCAGCAGGGAGTTGGAGATTCGCGGATCGTAGACCACCGGCAGGCGCTTGGTCGGCGGCTTCTTGGCACCGAGGCGCCGGACCGCCCGCTCGCCGGCGCGCCGGCCGACCGCCGCCGGGTCCTCCAGCTCGGCGCCGAAGACCGTCGAGGCGTACTCGTAGTCGCTTTCCATGCCGAGCCCTTCGCCGGCGATGACCGAGACGGCCACCGAGTGGCCGGAGCGGGCATAGCCGCGGGCAAAGCCGTTGGAGGTGACCAGCGCGATTTCCAGACGGTGCCAGCTGGCTTCGGCCCCTTCCGAGTTGGTGATTCCGGCGACCGAGCGGGCGGCGTCCTCGCAGGCGCGCGCCCGTTCGATCAGGGTTTCGGGCGCCGGCCCCTCGGGGTCGAGGATCTCCAGCTCGGGGACCGAGGAGGCCAGTTGATCGGCTTCGGCCAGGCCGCAGTAAGGGTCCTCCGGCACCGCCTTGGCCATGGCCAGCGCCCGCCCGACCAGCTCGTCCAGGCTGTCGCGGGCCAGGTCGGTGGACGAGACGATGGCCTGGCGCCTTCCGAGCAGCACGCGCAGGCCGATCTCCTCGCTCTCGTCGCGCTCCAGACGCTCCGGCGCGCCCAGGCGCTGGGCATGGGACAGGCCGGTGGAGCTGAGGTGCACCGCGTCGGCCGCCGCGGCGCCGGCCGCCTTGGCCTTGGCGATGAGATCGCCGAGCAGGGAAAGCGGGTCGTCCGTCGCGGTCATGGGACCTCTCTTGCGGGAAGGGAAAAGGAGTTTGCGGTCTCGCTGGAGAATATAGGGCTTCGGCGGGCCTCTTGCACCCGCTGCGGGCGGGTCGGAGACCTAGAGTTCGTAGTGCAGCACCGGCAGGCAGCGCTCGCTGCCGTCGGGCGCGCGCACCGGCGAGCGCACCTTGCCGGAGAGCGTGGCGCCCACGGCGCGGTAGAAGCCCAGGGCGAAGGGGTCGCTCAGGACCTTGATCCGGGTGCGACCCTGCGCGCGGGCGCGGGCCACCGCATCATCCCACAGTGCCCGCCCGATGCCGCGGCCGATCACCGCCGGCTCGACGAAGAGAAAGCTGACCTCCGCCTCGTCGCGGCGTTCGCCGGGATCGAGGGCGTAGAAGCCGAGCGGCGTGTCCTCCTCGATCAGCACCACCACGCGCCCGGCCCTGGCAGCGGCCGGATCCACCGTCAGTTCTTCGCGGCAGGCCTGGACGAAGACCGGGTCATAGCCCCAGTAGGCTTTGGAACGCAGGGCCAGGGCGGAAAGCGCGCCGCACTCCTCGGCCTTGGCCGGGCGCAGGTACCACCCGGAGGTCGTCATGACATCCTCGCGTTTCGCCTTTCCTCGGCTTCTTCTTTAGCCGAGTCGGACTCCGCCGCTAAGTCACAAAATGCTGCGCATTGTTTCAATCGCCGCAGACCGACAGAAAACGGGCCGGGATCCTGGAATCCCGGCCCGTTCAGATGAGGGGGCAGACCGCGGTCAGGCCGCCTGTCCGGAGGACTGGGCCTCAGCGGCAGCCATCTGGTTGACCGCGCTGACCACGGCGCGCAGGCTGGCCACCACGATGTTGGGGTGCTGGCCGACGCCCCAGAAGGTCGTGCCGTCGGCGGCCTCGGCCTCGACATAGGCCACGGCTTGGGCATCGGCGCCGGCGCCGACCGCGTGCTCGTGGTAGTCGTGCACCTTCACCTCGACGCCGCAGTCGCGGCGCAGCGCGTCGACGAAGGCGGCGATGGGCCCGTTGCCGCTGCCGTGGATCTCGCGGCGCTGGCCGTTCTCCTCGATCACCGCGGCCAGCTGGCGCATCTCCGAGGCGTGGGTATCGGGCACCGAGCGGTGCTCGACGAAGGCATAGGGCTGGCGCGACGCCAGATAGCTCTCGTCGAAGAGATCCCAGATCTGCTGCGGCGTGATCTCCTTGCCCGTGGTGTCGGCCTGCTCCTGGACCTTCTGGGTGAAGGCGATCTGCAGCTTGCGCGGCAGGTCGAGGCCATACTCGGCATGCAGCACATAGGCGACGCCACCCTTGCCGGACTGGCTGTTGATGCGCACCACCGCCTCGTAGGAGCGGCCCACGTCCTGCGGGTCGATCGGCAGGTAGGGCACTTCCCAAAGGCCGGAGTTGCTCTGCTTCATGGCCGCCATGCCCTTCTTGATGGCGTCCTGATGCGAGCCGGAGAAGGCGGTGAACACCAGGTCGCCGGCGTAGGGGTGGCGCTCGTGGACCGGCAGCTGGTTGCAGTACTCGGCGGTCTCGCGGATGCGGTCGATGTCGGAGAAGTCGACGCCCGGGTCGATGCCCTGGGTGAAGAGATTGAGGCCCAGGGTCACCAGGTCGACATTACCGGTGCGCTCGCCGTTGCCGAACAGCGTGCCCTCGATGCGGTCGGCGCCGGCCATGACGCCCAGCTCCGCCGCCGCGACACCGGTGCCGCGGTCGTTGTGGGGGTGCAGCGACAGCACCATGCAGTCGCGCTGCGCCACGTTGCGGTGGAACCACTCGATCTGGTCGGCATAGATGTTCGGCGTCGACATCTCCACCGTGGCCGGCAGATTGATGATGACCTTCTTCTCCGGCGTCGGCTGCCAGACCTTCATCACCGCCTCGCAGATCTCCCTGGCGAAATCCAGCTCGGTGCCGGTGAAGCTTTCCGGCGAGTACTGGTAGACGATCTCGGTGTCGCTCTCGGCCGACATCTGCTCGGCCAGGGCGCGCACGCGCGCGGCGCCCTTGACCGCGATGTCGATGATGCCGGCCTTGTCCAGGCCGAAGACCACCCGGCGCTGCAGGGTGGAGGTCGAGTTGTAGAGATGGACGATGACGCGGCGGGCGCCCCTGATGGCCTCGAAGGTGCGGTCGATCAGGTGGTCGCGCGACTGGGTCAGCACCTGGATGGTGACGTCTTCTGGAATCAGGTCCTGCTCGATCAGCTCGCGCACGAAGTCGAAGTCGGTCTGCGAGGCCGAGGGGAAGCCGACCTCGATCTCCTTGAAGCCCATCTCGACCAGCAGCTTGAACATGCGCCGCTTGCGCGCGCCGTCCATCGGTTCGATCAGGGCCTGGTTGCCGTCGCGCAGATCGACCGAGCACCACACCGGCGGCTCGCTGATGACCCGGCCGGGCCACTGCCGGTCGGGCAGATCGATGGGCCTGAAGGCGGTGTATTTTTCGGCCGGGTTGACGGATCGTCGCGGCTTGGCGGGTTTGACGGTCATGGCTCTATTCCTTCTCGCCGGGCGGGGCGGCTGCCGCTTCGGGGCGCTGCCGCCGCCGGACTCTGTCTTCGGTGTTTCGGTCGGGTGCGTGGCGAAGCCTACAGCCGCTGCGGCGCCAGCGAGGCGCAGCGGCCGCGGCTAAGTCGCCGCCCGGCGCGCTGCAGTTCGGGCGCCTGGGCGCGCCTGAGGCCGGCGTGAAACGGCCGGAAAGCGCGGAAATCTGCGGATTGTGGCGAACTGTCGCTCATCGGAGCGAACCTCTTGTCGGGACTTGGAAGGGGGTCGGACGACGGCTTTACCCGGCGCGCACTTCAGGCGGCCGGGGCGATAAGTCGAAGTGACAGAAGTCCCAAAGAGGTCGTCATAACGCGGAAAAGGTAGGCGCGGGGCCGCCGGAGGTCAAGGTTTTTGGCCCAGAGAGCGGCTCAGAAGGAGCCCATGGTAACGATCACCGGACGGCCGCAGGACCCGAGGCGCGACCGCGCTGCGACACATGCTCAGCGCGGCCGCTTCCAGATGCTCCTGCCGCTGCCCGGCAGGCCGAGGTCCGGCCACAGCCGGTCGATGCGATCGATCACCGCCTGGTCCATGCGGATCTCGCGGCCCCATTCTCGCCTGGTCTCCGGCGGCCACTTGTCGGTGGCGTCGAGCCCGATCTTGGCGCCCAGCCCGTCTTCCGGCGAGGCGAAGTCGAGGTAGTCGATGGGCGTGTTCTCGATCACCGTGATGTCGCGCGCCGGGTCCATCTTGGTGGAGATCGCCCACATCACGTCCTTCCAGTCGCGCGCGTCGATGCTGTCGTCCACCACGATCACCCACTTGGTGTACATGAACTGGCGCAGATAGGACCACACGCCCAGCATCACCCGCTTGGCGTGGCCCGGATAGGCCTTCTTTATGGAGACCACGGCGATGCGGTAGCTGCAGCCCTCCGGCGGCAGCCAGAAGTCGACGATCTCCGGGAACTGCTGCTGCAGCAGCGGGATGAAGACCTCGTTGAGGCCTTCGCCCAGCACCGAGGGCTCGTCCGGCGGCCGCCCGGTAAAGGTGGAGAGGTAGATGGGATCGCGTCGCCGGGTGATCGCCGTCACCTTGAAGACCGGGAAGGGCTCGACCGCGTTGTAATAGCCGGTGTGGTCGCCGTAGGGGCCCTCTGCGGCGGTTTCCGTCAGCGAGACCTCGCCCTCGATGACGATCTCGGCCTCGGCCGGCACCTTCAGCGGCTGGGTCTTGCAGTCGACCAGTTCCACCTTGCGGCCGCGCAGCAGGCCGGCGAAGTGGTACTCGGAAAGGGTGTCGGGCACCGGTGTGACGGCGGCCAGGATGGTGCCGGGATCGGCGCCGATCACCGCGGCGGCCGGCAGCGGCGCCGTCTTTTCCGCCTTCCAGCGGCGGTGGTGCTGGGCGCCGCCGCGGTGCTTCAGCCAGCGCATGATGGTGCGGTCGCGGCCGATGACCTGCATGCGGTAGATGCCGAGGTTGAAGGCGTCGCTCCTGTCGCCGTCGGCCCTGGGGCCCTGGGTCACCACCAGCGGCCAGGTGATCAGCGGCGCCGGCTCGCCGGGCCAGCAGGTCTGCACCGGCAGGCGCGCGAGATCGATGTCGCCGCCGGTCAGCACCACCTCCTGGCAGGGCCCGGTGCCGACGCTCTTCGGCTTCATGGCCATGACGGACTTGAGGAGCGGCAGGTGCTCCCAGGCCTCGCGCAAGCTGCCCGGCGGCTCCGGCTGGCGCAGGAAGGCCAGGGTCTCGCCGACCTCGCGCAGCTGGTCCGGCTCGCGGCCCATGCCCCAGGCGACGCGCTCCACCGTGCCGAAGAGGTTGACCAGCACCGGCATCTCCGCCCTGCGGCCGTCGCTGTGCACCACGTTCTCGAAGATCACCGCCGGCCCGCCCTCGGCCAAGAGGCGGGTCTGGATCTCGGTCATCTCCAGTTCCGGGGCGACGGGCGCGGTTACCCGCTGCAGCCGCCCGGCCGCTTCCAGGCGCTGGATGAAGTCACGCAGGGACGCAAAGGCCATCAGGCCCGCTCGACCTTCAGCACGGTGCCCTCGATGCCGGTCACCTTCACCTTGGTGCCGGCCGGCATGTCCTCGCCCTCCACCTTCCAGCGCGAGTCGTCGACGTGCAGCAGGCCGTTGCCGTCGACGATCGGCTCCTTGAGGGTGAAGGTGCGCCCGACGTAGCTGGCACCGCGGCGGTTGAGCTGCCTGCCGCTCTCCGGCGCCTTGAAGCGGTCGCGCAGGACATAGCGCCAGACGTAGATCGACACCACCGAGACCACGGCGAAGATCAGCAGCTGGATCTGCCAGGTCATCTCCGGGAAGGCGAGCAGCGCGAAGCCGACGATGGCGGCGGCAACCCCCATCCAGAGGAAGACCGCGCCGGGGGCGAAGACCTCGATGCCGATCAGGAAGACGGCGATGACCCACCAGTTCCAGAACTCGATCTGTTCGAAGCTGATCATTCGCCCCGGCTCTCCCCGTCATTGCGCCCCGCGGCCGCCCAGGGCCCGGCCGGGCGGCTGGCTTCGCGCTGCTGCATGGCGTCGCGGGCGATCTCGGCAATGCCGCCGACGGCGCCGATCAGGCTGGTCGCCTCCAGCGGCAGGAAGAAGGTCTTCTGATTCTCCGAGTCGGCGAACTTGCCCAGCGCATCGACATAGCGCTGCGCCACGAAGTAGTTGACCGCGTTGACGTCGCCGCGGGCGATGGCTTCCGACACCATGGTCGTCGCCTTGGCCTCGGCCTCGGCCTCGCGCTCGCGCGCCTCGGCGTCGCGGAAGGCGGCCTCGCGGCGGCCCTCGGCGGCGAGGATCTGGGCCTGCTTCTCGCCCTCGGCGCGCAGCACCTGGGCCTGGCGGTCGCCCTCGGCGACCAGCACGGTGGCGCGCTTGTCGCGCTCGGCCTTCATCTGGCGGGCCATGGAGTCGACCAGGTCGGCCGGCGGCGTGATGTCGAGGATCTCGATGCGCGTCGCCTTTATGCCCCAGGGCTCGGTGGCGTCGTCGACCACCTGCAGCAGGCGCGTGTTGATGTCGTCGCGCCGCGACAGCAGCTCGTCGAGGTCCATGGAGCCCATCACGGTACGGATGTTGGTCATGGTGAGATTGAGGATGGCGCGCTCCAGGTCGCGCACCTCGTAGGCCGCGGCGGCGGCGTCGAGCACCTGGAAGAAGATCACGCCGTCGACCTGCACCAGGGCGTTGTCGCGGGTGATAACCTCCTGCGAGGGCACGTCGAGCACCGTCTCCATCATGTTCATCTTGGCGCCGATGCGGTCGATGATCGGGAAGATCATGCCGAGGCCCGGCGGCAGGGTCTTGATGTAGCGTCCGAAGCGCTCGACCGTGTACTCGTAGCCCTGCGGCACCGCCTTGACGCTCATGGTGACGATGATCACCGCCAGGATGACCACGGCGATCACCAGAACGCTGAAGCCGGATATCTCGAAGTCCACCATGTCTGTCAGATCCCCCTCTCGGATCGGCGTGCGACAACGCCGCGGGCTGCCGGGCTTCCGAGTCGTTCCCGGCTTGGTTCAAGGCAGCAGGCGTTAATCTATCCTCTGTTGAGCCCCCCGGCAAAGCCGCCATTCCGTTTCAGCCGGCGGCTCTTTCGAGCAAGAAAATGGCACCGCGAGGCCAATTCCGGCGCACCGGATTAACCATCTTGAAATGGCGGATTGGCACTATACATAGGCTTCGGATTTTCCCTATCCTAATCAGGGGTTTTCGCTGGGGTTTCGAGGATTCTCAAAGCAACGGCGAAGACACGTGGAAGACGCTTTCAAGTCGAGAGGCGTAAGTTAGATGATCCAGTATTATGTTGTTGGCGGCGAGTATAAGGATACGCACTTCATCGAAGCCGTCGGCGGTGACGAGGAGTGGTTTGGCCCTTTTGCCGACTACGAAGCGGCGAAGAAGGAGTGGGCCAAGCATGCCTGGCAGACGGTCGATGACTGCACGACCCGCTATCGGATCGAGCGTATCGACAACGAGGCCCCGCCCCCCTGCACCGACTGAGCCGTCGGTGACCGGTTCCAGCAGCTGACGGCCACTGCCGTGCCCTGGACCCTTCCCGAGACAGACGACGCCTTGCTGCGCCTGGCCAAGGGCTACCCCTACGCCGCGCCGGCGGGCTCCTACCTCTACCGCGACGGCGAGGCCCGGCCGCTGACCGGCGCGCTCGAGCCCGGCCTCACCGCCGGGCGGCTGCCGGTGGTCGCGCACGGCTCCAACCGCGCGCCCGAGCAGCTGCACCGCAAGTTCGGCCATCTCTCGGGCGCCGCCTCGGAGATCCCGGTGACCCGCGCCTGGCTGGCCGAGCACGACGTGGTCTATTCCGCCCACATGACCCGCTACGGCTCGATCTCGGCCACGCTGCACGCGGCGCCGGGCACCCGGGTGCAGATCTACATCACCTGGCTGACCGAGGCGCAGCTGCCGCGTATGCACGAGACCGAGATCGGCCTCGGCAACTACGGCTACGGCCGCATGGCCGGCCTGGAGCTGCAGATCGACGGCGGGCCGAAGCTGGACGAAGCCTTTGCCTATCTCTCGGTGCACGGCTGCCTGGCCGACCCGGAGCAGGCGCACGCGCCGCTCGCCCTGGCCGCCGTGCCGGCCGAGCGCCGGGTGCACCGCGCCGTCGACCAGGAGGCCGCGCTCTCCGTGCTGCACGCCCGCCACCACCCGGACGACGAGCTCGACGCCATGATCCTCGCCAATATCAGGAACACGGAGCAGCGCCGCCGCCTGGTCGAGGCCCTGCAGCACAACGCCGTGCCCTGGTCGGTCCCCGGCTTCGAACTGATCGTGCGGTAGCGATTTCCCCTCGCGTCAATGCCGCAAGTTGGTATAGTTGTGGCCAAGTTCGCGTTAAGATTGGGTTGGGGGAAGCTGATGCAGGGCAGGGTCGTCGGATTTCTGATGCTGGTGCTTGGCCTTGCGGGCTGCGCGGCGCCGGGTGCCAAGGAGGGTCTGCAGACCGAGGTCGCCCTCTGCCGCGATGTCTGGCAAGACGGCAGCAGCCGGCTGCACGAGAACGCCTGCACCGCGATCATCGAGCGGACCCAGTCCGACAGTCTGCGCGGCGAGGCGCTCAACTACCGCGGGCTGATCTACTCGCGCAGCGGCCGCCTCGAGCAGGCCGAGGCGGATTTCACCGAAGCCATCCGGCTCTTGCCCAGGTCTTCGGCGCCGTACAACAACCGGGCCAACGTCTACCGCAAGCAGGGCCGGTACGACCTGATGATGGCCGACCTCGAGGCGGCCAAGGTGGCCAAGCCCGGCAGCCCGATCAGCTACAACAATCACGCCTATTCGCTCTGCGAGCAGGGTGATTTCGCGGCGGCCCTGCCGTTGATCGAAAAGGCGTTGGAGCTGGACAAGAGCGACAACGTCGAAACCTTCGACACCTATGGCCATGTGCTGATGGGTTTGGGTCGTGCGGAAGAAGCGGAGGAAGCCTTCGCCAAAGC